>CAZZYA010000068.1:0-15498 GCA_964658115.1 uncultured Rudaea sp.
TTTGGTGACTTTTTACCGTTGAGCAAAAAGTTACCCGCTCGTCCCGAGCGGAAGCTTCTGCCGATACGAAAAGAGCAGCCTTTCTGCGAGGAGTTACCCATTGCCCGATGTGGAGCTCTGCTCCAACATACGATCGAAGACCAAATAGCCATATAGACGTCTATACGTCTTGACGTCCATACCGAAGGTCCTGTAAATTCACCAAACCAACAACGGACCGCAGAAATGCCATCCCCCGAAACCGCGCCGACCAACCATCAACCAACGATTGCGAAAACCGGCGGGACGCTGCTATTGCCGGATCCATTCATCCTCGAAAGCGGCGAATCGCTGCACGCCGCAAAGCTAAGCTGGGAGTGCACCGGCCGCGAGAACGCCCCGCTCATCGTCGTCCTCGGCGGAATTTCCGCGCACCGGCGTTGCGATGACTGGTGGCAAGCCCAATGCGGCGCCGACCGTGCATTGGACACGCGACGTTTTCGCCTTCTCAGCATCGATTGGCTGGGCGGTTGCGACGATTCGAGCGGCCCGGGCGCGGCTGAATCGTTTCCGGCCGTTTCGACGACGGACCAGGCGCGCGCGATCCTGTTGCTACTGAACCGGCTAGGTGTCCGTCATGTCCAGGCCGTCGTCGGTGCGTCGTACGGCGGTGCGGTAGCGCAGCATCTGGCGGCGTTGCTTGGTCGTCGTCTCGGCCGCCTCGTTCTGCTCAGCGCTGCGCATAAACCTTCGCAATTCGCGCTCGCGTTGCGTGAGATTCAGCGATCGATTCTGGACCTCGGCGAAAATTCCGCACAGGCGCTGGCGCTCGTGCGCGCACTGGCGATCGTCGGGTATCGCACGCCGGAAGGCTTCGAGCAGCGCTTCGCATCGTCCGGCGGCGCAACCGCGTGGTTGGCTCAGCACGGCCGCGCTTTCGCAGAACGCTTCAACGCTTCGTCTTACCGCTGTTTGAGCGCATCGCTGGATTCGCATTGCATCGATCCGGCCGCGATCACCGTGCCGACGACGGTGTTTTCCGTCGCGGAAGATCTGCTCGTTCCGCCGTCGTTGTCGCGCGAATTCGCCGACGCGTGCGTTGGTCCGTGTGAACTCGTCGAGATCGAATCGGACTATGGTCACGACGCATTCCTGAAGGAAGAGGCTATCGTCGGTGACTTGCTTCACCGCGTGGTGGAGAAGCAATCGTGAGCACGAATATCGCCACACAGGCCGTGCGCGCGGGGGTCGATGCCGACACGGCACATGGCGCGATCATGCCGCCGCTTTATTTGTCGACGAATTACAGTTTCGCCGGCTTCGGCCAGAAACGGCGTTACGACTACACGCGCTCGGGCAATCCCACGCGCGATGCACTTGCCGACGCGTTGGCTGAACTCGAAGGTGGCGCGGGGGCGCTCGTCACGGCGTCGGGCATGGCCGCGATCACGCTGCTCACGGCGCAACTGCGTCCTGACGATCTGATCCTCGCGCCGCACGACTGCTACGGCGGCTGCTACCGGTTATTCAAGGCCCAGTCCGAACGCGGCTTGTACCGCGTGGAGTTCGTCGATTTCGGTAACGAGATCGCGCTAGGCGATGCGCTCGCGCGCAAGCCGAAAATCGTCTGGATCGAGACGCCGAGCAATCCGTTGTTACGTATCACCGACATCGCGCATGTCGCGCAGCGGGCGCACGCGATCGACGCCATCGTCGTGGTCGACAACACGTTTTTGTCGCCGGCGATTCAGCAGCCGCTGTCGCTCGGCGCGGATGTCGTCGTGCATTCGACGACGAAATACCTCAATGGCCACTCCGATGTCGTCGGTGGCGCGGTGATCTGGAAGGACGTCGCGTTCGGCGAACAACTCGCGTGGTGGTGCAATTGTCTGGGGCTTTCCGGCGCGCCGTTCGACAGTTTCCTCACGCTGCGCGGCGTTCGCACGCTGCAGCCGCGACTCAAGGAGCATCAGGCCAACGCGGTGGCCGTCGCGCATTATCTGCACGATCACGCGCTGGTGGAAAAAGTATACTTCCCCGGATTGCCGTCGCATCCTGGCCATGAACTGGCGCGACGGCAGCAGCGCGGATTCGGCGCGATGCTCAGTTTCGAGCTGACCGGCGGCGAAGCGGCCGCGCGCGTGTTCGTCGACGGTTTGCGCTATTTCAGCCTCGCCGAATCGTTGGGCGGTGTGGAAAGCCTCATCGCGCATCCGGCGACGATGACGCATGCGAGCATGGATGCCGCCGCGCGCACGCGTGCGGGAATCGGTGACGGATTGTTGAGACTGTCGGTCGGCATCGAAGCGGTGGAAGATTTGCTCAGCGATCTCGACGCGGGACTTCATCGCGTGCACGCGCTGCTGAACGCACGGCCGCGAGCGAATGTGCGCGTCGTTTCGGCCTGATCAGTCGAGCGCGATCAGCGCGGCGCGATCAAGAAACGTTCGACCCACACGACTTCGCAAGCGCCCGCACCCGTGTCGCTGCGCGTGAGCGAACTGCGCCAAGTGCCGCCGTCGGGCCAGCGTGCTTCGATGAGGTACCCCTCGAAGGTGACGACATCGCCTTGCTTGACGTGATCGATGGCGCGCGCGACGGAGCCGTCGGCGGGAATTAAATGCATGTTCGCGCTCGATTCGATGATCTCGCGCTCCGGAATGGGAAATTCGTGCACGCGCCAGTAGTAAAAGCGGCCCGATTGCGAAATGTCGATCTTGTCCAGCACGGAGGTGTCGGACATCCGTCCCCAGCCGAGCGCGAGATCAGTGGGCGAGATCGCGGCGGGCGCATCCCATCGATAGTCGGCACGCGACAGCACGCGCGCGGTGATCGAGAACGTCGCGAGCGGCGTGATGGCGATGTCTTTCTTGCGCAACGATGGGGCGGATGCATCGACCGGTTGCTGTAGCGGAATCTCCGGCGCGATGATGCCCGGCGCGTGCGCGACCGGTCGATGCACGTGAAACCATACGAGCGACGCCAGCAGCGCCGCAATGGCCAGCACGAGTGCGCGTGCGCTGCTCACGGGAAATCTTTCGATCGATGTGCGAACGTCATCGCGCGCGCGCGGCCGATTTTTTTGTACTCGACGAAGCGCCGGTTTTGCCGTCGAGCAATCGATCCGGCAGATGTTTGAAAATCGCCGCGAACGTTTCCAGAAACATCGATGTCGCCGAGCTCTTGCGCCAGATCATCGCGATGCGCCGGCTCGGCACGTCGCCCCGAAACGACAGCAAATGCACATGCTCCGACTGCGCGATCGGCGGCTGTACCGACAGCGACGGCAATAACGTGATGCCCACGTTCGCCGCCACCATCTGGCGCAGCGTTTCGAGACTCGTCGCACGGAATCCCGATTTCTCGCCGGCGCCGGACATGCGGCAAACGTCGAGCGCCTGATCGCGCAGACAATGGCCTTCCTCGAGCAACAGCAGGCTTTCGTCGGCGAGATCGTCGAGCTTCAACGCCGCGCGTTTGGCAAGGGGGTGGAGCTCGGGCACGGCCAGCAGGAACTTTTCTTCGAACAGGAATTCCGCGTGCAATTGTTCGTCGTGGATGGGCAGCGCGAGAATGCCCGCGTCGAGTCGGCCTTCGCGCAACTGACGCAGCAAGACTTCGGTTTTTTCTTCGACCAGCAATAATTCCAGTCGCGGGAAACGTTCGCGGATGCGCGGGATCACGTGCGGCAGCAGATACGGCCCGAGCGTCGGGAAAATGCCGAGGCGAATCGTGCCGGATTCCGGATCGCGCGTGCGCCGCGCGATCGCTCGGATCTGTTCGACTTCGGTGAGCACGTCGCGCGCGCGTTGCGCGATTTCCTTTCCGACTTCAGTCAGCAGCACTTTGCGCGGCGTGCGTTCGACGAGGGAAACATCGAGTTCGTCTTCGAGTTTTTTGATTTGCGTCGACAACGTCGGCTGGCTGACGAAACTCGCTTCCGCGGCGCGGCCAAAATGCCTGTGCTCGGCGAGCGCAACCAGGTAGCGCAGATCACGCAGATTCATGACTTGACCATCGATGCAGCCTATCGAAAGTATACCAGCCATCGGTTTGGTGATCGGGCGATGTCAGAGCGCCTTGCGTGGCAATGACTTGCGTCCCTTGTCTTTTCGCGCCGCGACGTGGTTAGCTGGCGGTTTACTTTGCAAGGATCGCGATATGCGCGCCGTTTCCCGTTTTGCTTTTCTTTTCTTCGTGGCGGCTACGCCGTTTGCCATCGCTGCCGACGAAGCGGTGCCGACCGGGAAATTGCCGGAAGACGCCGCGCCGATCGCGTATTCGCTCAATTTCAAGATCGATCCGCGCGAAGAAAAATTTACTGGCGAAACCAAGATTCGCATCAAGCTCGCCAAACCGTCGGATCATGTGTGGCTTCATGGTCAGGATTTGACGGTGAGCAATGTCGCCGTCACCGACGCGGCAGGAAAGTCGCACAAGGCGACCTACACGGCCGAGAAGGAAGGCGTCGCCAAGATCGGTTTTGACGGTTCGCTCGCCGCGCAGGAAATACAGGTCGTCATCGACTACACCGCGCCATTCAACGACAAACTCGAGGGCTTGTACAAAGTAAAGGTCGACAACGACGCGTATGCGATGACGCAGATGGAAGCAATCAGTGCGCGCTATGCGTTTCCGGGTTTCGACGAACCGCGTTTCAAGACGCCGTTCGACATCACGCTGACGGTGCCGGCTGACGACGCAGTAATGGCGAATACGCTGCCGAAGCATGAAGAAAAATCGGCCGACGGCAAATGGAAGACGGTCGCCTACAACACCACTAAGCCGTTACCGACGTATCTTGTCGCCTGGGCCGTCGGACCGTGGGACGTCGTCGACGCCGACCCGCTACCGCCGAACAGCGTGCGAAAAAACGCTGTTCCTTTGCGTGGCGTCGGTCCGCGCGGTACGGGTCCGCAGTTGAAGTGGATCCTCGCGCAGACCGCGGACATCGTGAAGTACTACGAGGAATACACCAACATTCCTTATCCATGGGACAAACTCGATCTGCTCGGCGCGCCGGATTTCAGCGCGGGTGCGATGGAGAACGCGGGCTTGATCACGTTTCGCGATGCATTGCTGCGCACGGACGATCACACACCGTCCGATACGTTTCGCTCCGCATTCAATGTGACCTCACACGAAGTGGCGCATCAGTGGTTCGGCGATCTCGTGACCGTGCCGTGGTGGGACGACATTTGGCTCAACGAATCGTTCGCGACGTGGGCGCAGGGTAAAGAAACGGTTGCGTTGCGTCCGCAATATCAGGGCGAACTCGAACGTCTGGATTCGACGCGCGGTGCGATGGGAAGCGACAGCTTGTTGTCGGCGCGCAAGATCCGTCAGCCGATCAACGATCACGGCGACATCGAGAATGCATTCGATGGCATCACGTACGAGAAAGGCGCCGCCGTTTTGCGCATGTTCGAAGAATGGCTCGGCGAAGATAATTTCCGCGCGGGAATGCGCGAGTATCTGAAACGCCATTCGTTCGGCAGCGGCAGTTCCAACGATTTGATTTCGACGATTGCCGAGGTGAGCAAGAAGGGCGATGCGTTGAGCCGGGCGATGCGCAGTTTCCTCGATCAGCCGGGATTGCCGCTGGTCAGCACGGAACTCACGTGTTCGGCGGGCAAGGCATCGCTGACGATGTCGCAGGCACGCTATCTGCCGTACGGCGTCATGGCGGCGAACGAATCGAAATGGAGCGTGCCCGTTTGCGCGAGGTTCGGCAGCAACGCGAAATCCACGACGCAATGTTTCCTGCTCGAACAAGCCAAGCAAACGTTCCCCGTCGAGAGCGGTTGCGCGGATTGGTATCTGCCGAACGCGAACGCGTCGGGTTATTACCGTTTTTCGATGAACGAGAAAGAATTCGGTGCGCTCGGCAAAACGGTCGACACACTGCAGCCGGCGGAACAGGTGATTTACGCCGATGCGATCGCGAGTTCGTTCCGTCGCGGCGAAACGTCGCCGGCGCAAGTGCTCGAGGCGTTGCCGGTGCTGGCGAAATCCGATCATCCGCAAGTCGCGACGGCATTGATCGGCACGGTGGACTGGCTGCATGAGCAGCTCGCCAACAAGACCACATTGCCGGTGCTCGATGCTTACGTGACGCACATCTACGGACCGATCCTGCAGAAGATCGGCTATCGCAAGAATGCGAACGAAAATTCCGAAACGACGCAGATGCGCGAAGACCTGACTAATTTCCTCGCGTTGGAAATAAAAGATCCAGTGACGCGCAAGGCACTTTATGCGCAAGGCCGCGCGGCGCTCGGACTCGATGGCGGCGGCAAGGTCGATCTGAGCAAGGCCGATTCCGATCTGTTACGCGTTTCGCTCAAGGTCACGGTACAGGAAGCCGGACAGCCGGCATTCGAAGCGGTGATCAACGAGCTCAAGACGAATCATCAGACGCGCCATCGCTACACGTTGCTCGCCGCGCTCGCGTCAACGCATCAAGCCGATCTCAGCCAGCGCGCGCTCGACTATGCGCTTACGCCCGCGGTCGCCGTCGGCGAAATGCGCTACATCTACGGCTCGACGAATGACGAGCCCGAAAATCGCGCCGGTTACTGGCAATGGTTCAAGACCAACTTCGACAAACTGCAGGCGCGCATGCCGCCGTTCGCGCAAGGTTACGCGCCTGCGATGGTTTCATTGCCGGGCACCTGCTCGAAGGACCAGGCCGAGCAAATTCGCGCGTTCTTCGACCCGCACATCAAGCAGATGAGCGGCGGCGAACGCGTGCTGGCGCAGGTGCTCGAAAGCATCAATCAGTGCGCGGCGCTCCGCGAACATGTCGGCGAGAAGTCGCTCGAACGTTGGGCGGAGGCGCAGTCGAAGCACTGATGTCGTTACGGCGATGCGGAACCGGCAGCGGCATTTCCGGCATCGCCGTGCGGCGCATGGATGAAGGCGAGGATATCGTCGAGCGTGCGCGCACTCGTTCTGTGATTGCGCGCCAGCGACAGGATGATCGACGCGTGGCCGACGCCGGGATACAACTTCAATTCCACCGGCGATCCGGCCGCACGCGCTTTTGCGGCCATCGCCGTGGCGTTGCTCGGCTCGACTTCGTCGTCGTCCTCGCCTTGAAGGAGCAGCAATGCCGGCTCCGCTGAATTGACGAAGTTGATCGGCTGTGAATCGTGCACGCTCGTTTCGTCCGCGCCGAAAATCTGCGGCTCTTCCTCGACGAACGGCAGGAAATCATAAGCGCCGGCGAGACCGATCATGCCGGTCAGATCGCTCGTTCGCATGCCCGCCGCGTCGAGATAGCGTGGATCGCACGCAAGCAACGCGGCTATCTGCCCGCCCGCGGAATGGCCCATCACGTAAAGACGCGACGGATCGCCGCCGAATTCCGGTGCATGATCGCGCGCCCAGCGCACGGCGTTCGCGGCGTCGTCGACGAACGCGGGAAACTGCACGTCCGGATATTTGCGGTAGTCGGGAATCATCGTGACGATGCCGTTGCTCGCCAGCGTCTTGCCGACGTAGCCATACCAGCGTCGTTTGCCGCTTTCCCAGCTGCCACCGTAGATAAACACGACCACCGGCGCACCTGCGGCGTTGGCGGGCGCGTACACATCCAGGTCGAGCCCGTTGCGCCCGTCAAACTCAAGATTGCGATGGATCGCGATATTGCGCGAACTTTCGGTGGAATTGATCGCTGCGAAGAAAACATCCTTGCAACCCACGAGCGTGATCGCCAGCACCCCAAGTGCCGCGCACCGCCAGCGCGACGCCGCCTGCGGAATGCGGCGCAAATTGCCAATCGGTGCGGGGGTTCCTATCATCGGCCACATTCTGTTGAGGCGAGCGTGAACGATGGATCAACAAAGCAGCGCCAGCGCCGCCGAACTCTTCGCGAAGGTGCCCGAGCGCAACACGGGCGACCAGATTCTGCGCACAACGCAGCAACATCATGTGACGTTGAGCGCGATGGCCGATACGAAGGCGAGCATCATCATCACGGTGTCATCCATCGTTTTGACGTTGAGTTTCGGCAAGCTCGACCAGCCTGATCTGCGCCTGAGCATCCTCACGCTCACCGTGTTTACGCTGATGGCGCTGCTGCTTGCCATTCTCACGGTGCTGCCGAAATACCGGCCATTGCGGCTGAAGCAGGACGCGGCCTTGCCGCCGAATTTCAATCTGCTGTTTTTCGGACATTTCTCCGAACTGCCACGTGAACGTTTTCTCATTGAAATGGCGCGCACGATGCACGACGACGGCGGCGTGTACCAAGCCATGTCGAAAGACATCTACAGCCTCGGGTCGTATCTGTCGAATCACAAATACCGTTATCTGCGTTTCAGCTATCTGAGCTTTCTAACCGGATTCATCGCCGCGTCGCTCGAACAGTTGTGGCGGGTGTTGGTGCATTGACGACGGTTCGCGAGGCGCTCGCGCAAACCGCACATCGACTGCACGGCGACGACGCTTCGCGCGAAGCGGAAATCCTCCTCGCGCATGTTCTCGGCGTGTCGCGCGCGTGGCTGTTCGCGCACGTCGACGACGATGTGCCGGAAACAATGCTCAAAGCTATCGAAACCATCACGTATCGGCGCAGCGAAGGCGTGCCGATCGCTTACCTCACGGAACGGCGCGGATTTTGGTCGCTCGAACTCGTCGTTGGATCGGATGTACTGATCCCGCGCGCCGAAACGGAATTGCTGGTCGAAATCGCGCTGCGACATATCCCGCCGGACGTTATTTTCGACATCGCGGATCTGGGAACCGGCTCCGGCGCTATTGCTCTGGCACTCGCGCGGGAGCGTCCGCGTGCGCGCATCCGCGCATGCGACATCAGCGAACGCGCCCTGGCGATTGCCGAAAACAACGCACGCCGGTTGGAACTCGGCAACGTTACGTTCGCGCGAAGCGATTGGTTCGACGGTATGCGCGGCGAACGTTTCGATATCGTCGTCAGCAATCCGCCGTACATCGCATCCGGCGATCCGCATCTCGCGCAAGGCGATCTGCGCTTCGAGCCATCGCTGGCGTTGGAGTCGGGAAGTGATGGTCTCGATGCGATCCGGCGTATCGTCCGCGATTCGCCCGCACATTTGCGCAATGGCGGCATGCTGGCGATAGAGCACGGTTTCGAGCAGGGCGCCGGCGTGCGCGAACTGTTGCAAAAAAGTGGTTTTGTGGAAACGTATACCGAACGGGATCTTGGCGGCCGCGATCGCGTGAGCGGCGGATTCATCGCTTCGCGCTGATCGATTATTGCGTCGGCAATGCTCTACACAGTCGCAGATTCGTGCGCGCGGCCTTTACCAGCGGCAGGTAATCATCGGCATCGGTCGGTGGAAAGCTTTCGCGGATTGCAGCGTCGGACTTGGCCGCGTCGGCGGCCAGCGGATCGAGCGTCGACAGACATCCTGCGCGATCGTGCAGATGGTACTGCGTCACCGCGAGATCGTTACGGATCGACGCGGTTTCGAGCCACGACAACAACGAAGCGCATTGCGACAGTACCGGTTCGAGTTTCGCGCGAGCCGTCGCGTAATCTTTTTTCGCGTAGCTCGCTTTGAAAGCGTCACGTGCGTGCGTGCGATCGTTACCTGCGCAGCCGGGCGCCGGCCTGAAATACATGCCGTCGAAATGGGCGCGCATGCCGCAATAGAACCGGCATGGGTCGTTGCCTTCGACGTCGACGCCGTCAGTGGTTGCGTCGAATTTCACGATGCAAACGCCTTCCTCGCCGTCGAGTTTGGCCTGGTTGTCGCGAATGTCGCCATTCAACGAACACGTGTGGCCGTTGGCACCGAATGCCTCGATCTCGAACGCCAACGCGTCGGTTTTTCCCGAAACGATAAGCGTTCCATTTGGATTTTCGTAGTTGCCCGCGCGTACGGCGTCGGCTGCGTTGACCGACGGCGCAAATGCGATCGTTGCAATGACGATCAGTCGTGAAATGCGCATGCGATTTGCGTTAGCCGGCGCTGCGCATCGCAGCGACGGGCTCGGCGAACTGCGGCCAGCGTTTGGTGATTGCGGCGCGGATGCCAGCGGTATCGATGCCGGCCTCGGCGAGCAACTGTTCGCGGCTGGCGTGTTCGAGAAAACAGTCGGGCAGGCCGAGCATCAATACTGGCGTCTGCACGTTGCGCGACTCCAGCAATTCCGCCACTGCACTGCCGGCGCCACCGCTGACGGCGTTGTCTTCCACGGTGACGAGCACCGCGTGCGTGCGCGCGAGTTCGAGCACCAGTGCTTCATCGAGCGGTTTGACGAACCGCATGTTCGCGACCGTGGCGCCGAATTCGGCGCCGACGCGCAACGCATCGGCGAGCGGACTGCCGAAGGCGAGGATCGCGATGCGCGAACCGTGCGAACGGATTTCGCCTTGGCCGATCGGCAATGTGGTGAGTTCGTTGTCGATCTTCGCACCCGGACCGATGCCGCGCGGATAGCGAACCGCTGCGGGACCGTCATGCTTGAATGCAGTGGTCAGCAGTTGGCGGCACTCGTTTTCGTCCGACGGTGCGGCGACGACCATGTTCGGTATGCAGCGCAGATAACTCAGATCGAAACTGCCCGCGTGCGTGGCGCCATCGGGACCGACCACGCCGCCGCGATCGATCGCGAACGTCACGTCCAGATTCTGGATCGCGACGTCGTGAATCAGTTGATCGTAACCGCGTTGCAGGAACGTCGAATAAATCGCAACAACCGGCTTCACGTTTTCGCACGCCATGCCGGCGGCGAGGGTGACGGCGTGTTGTTCGGCGATGCCGACGTCGAAATAGCGCTGCGGATATTCCTTCGAAAAACGCACAAGACCCGATCCTTCGCGCATCGCCGGCGTGATGGCGTAGAGAGTGGGATCTGCGGCGGCCATGTCGCACAGCCAGTCGCCAAAAATATCGGTGTACGTTTGTTTGGCGGCGGCCTTTTTCGCGAGGCCTTTGAGTGGATCGAACGGACCGACCGCGTGGTATTCGATCTGCTCGCGCTCGGCCGGCTCGTAGCCTTTTCCTTTGGTGGTGATGATGTGCAGAAGCTGCGGGCCTTTGAGTTCCTTCAGCGTTTTCAGCGAGTGCAGCAGCATCGGTAAATCGTGGCCGTCGATCGGTCCGAAATAATGAAAACCCAGTTCCTCGAATAGTGTGCTCGGAACGAACATGCCTTTGGCGTGTTCTTCCCAGCGTTTGAGGAAGCGGTAAAGAAATCCGGTTCGCTTCAGACGTTTCTTCGCACCCTCGCGCATCGCGTTGAGCGTGCGGCTGGTCATCAAGCGCGCGAGCATTTTGGGCAACGCGCCGACGTTCTCGCTGATCGACATCTGGTTGTCGTTCAAGATCACCAGCATGTCGGGATCGAGGTCGCCTCCATGATGCAGCGCTTCGTACGCCATGCCGCCGGTGAGTCCGCCATCGCCGATGACGGCCACTATTTTGCGTGCGTCACCGTTGCGCTGTGCGGCGAGCGCCATGCCGAGCGCGGCGGAGATCGATGTCGACGAATGACCGACGCCGAATGTGTCGTACTCGCTTTCTTCACGCTTCGGGAAGGGTGCGAGACCGTCCTTTTTCTTGATCGTGGAAATGCGGTCGCGGCGGCCCGTCAGTATCTTGTGCGGATAACACTGATGGCCGACATCCCACACCAGCCGATCATTCGGCGTGTCGTAAAGATAATGCAGCGCAACCGTCAGTTCGACGACGCCGAGCCCCGCGCCGAAGTGGCCGCCGGCACCGGCGACCGATTCGATCAGGTATTCGCGCAGCTCGCGCGCGACATCGGGCAGTTCGCGCTCGTCGAACGTGCGCAGATCGGTCGGTGTGTCGATGGTGGAGAGGCGCGGATAGCGCTGAGCATCAATCATTGAGCGTGAAGCCGACGGGGCATCGCAAAACGGTATTTTCGGCCACTGTGGCGCGCAGGGCAAGGCAATCCGGCGTGTGTACCATTTTCAAAAGGCGCGTTGCGGACGGAATGCGGCCTTTACGGCGATGTCGATCTCGCTGCGTGATTGCGTTGGTCCAACTGCGCAGCTACCGACGAAAAAATCAGGCCGCGAGGTGCCGGCGGTTTTTCGGCAGATGATTGATGAGGAAATCCATCTGATCGGTGAGGATATTACGGTTGGAAAGTATCAGATGTTCCACCCAGCTCGGTCGATACGGCACGGCGAGCAACGGCATCGACGCTTGCTGCGGTGTTCGGCAACCTTTGTGAACGTTGCACGCGAGACAGGCGGTGACGCAGTTCTCCCATGCGTCGAGTCCACCCTTCGAGAGAGGATTCACGTGATCGCGCGTCAGTTCGCCGCGGCTGTAGTGTTCGCCGCAATACAGGCAGATCATGCGGTCGCGCGCGAACAAGGCTGCGTTGGTAAGTGCCGGCGCGGGATCCATCAACGTGGGTCGCGCATGTCCGCGGCTGGCAACGATCGGATGCAGTGAAATCAGACTTTGCAAACCGGTGTCGCGATTGGTGCCGCCGTGAATGGTGAGACAGGCATCGCCGAGCGTCCACGCTACGGCATCGCGAACATACAGACAGACGGCGTCCTGCCACGACATCCAGTCCAGGATGCGTCCGCTGGAATCCAGCGACAGGACGCGGGTGCTATGGATGTCGCTGCTAGTTCGACTTTCTACCAGCATAGGCTCCTCTCATGGATCGGACAGGTGCTCGCAGTGCGATCCGAGCATAGAGCAAATTTATGAATTTTGCGCGTCGCAAAGAAAACGCCCCCGAGGTCGGGGGCGTTTGATGCGATGACTCATTGACCTGTCGGCGTGGACAACATCGATATCGGAATGTTGGTTCGATTGAATCCGCCGCCACCCGGATACGTCACCGCGATGTTCGCCGTGCCAGCGGTTTCGCTCGCGAACGTGATCGTCATCGTGCCCACACTTTCCACTTGCAGCGATGCCGGTGGCGTGCACGTGCGGCAATAACCGTTCGTGGTTTGCGACAACGGAATGGTGACCGTATTGCCTTGCAGCGTGCCCGAACCGATCAGCCAGTTCGGATTGTTGCTCGCACCCGGCAAATACATGACGACACTGATGGACGCACTGCTGTTGCCGGCGACGTCGAGCAGTTCGAAACCCCATCCCGAGTCTGACGCGGCGTACCACATGCCGTTGTAATCCGGCGAACCGTGCGCGCTGATCGGCACGATCGGCTGCACGCACCAGCTTCCCGAAGCGCCTTGAATCTGCCAGAACATTACGGCGAGCTGCACCGCGCCGGTGCGATCGATGTTTCGGCATGCGGGCGATTGGTCGGCCTGATTGAAATCGACGACGACGTTGCCGGGCACATCATTGAGCGTGAAACCGGTGATCGCGTTTCCGCTGGTCTGGTATGTGATTCGATGCAGCGAATTGCCGTTCTGGTCGGGACCCGGCACGAAGATGCCGTCGACGAGATTTCCGCTGGCCTGATACCACTCGGGATTTCCGTTAGCGTCGTAGGTGTAGAACGTGAGCGCGTAGACGTCGCCGTGCACGGCATCGTGACCAAAAAGTTGCAGGTCGAAACCGTGACCGCTGTGGGTCTGGTCGAACCAGTTGCCGGTGACAGGAACGGCGAATGTCGGAGCGGTTTGAGCAGCGATGCTCCAGCCGAGCGGCGCCAACATCGGCGCGGCGAGTCCCATCGAACGCAGGTTCACGCTCGAGTAGAACGCATTCATCATGTCGCCGGCCTGCACGGTGTGCGACAGCGTCGATGACGGCTGCGTCGTGCAGGTCGTGGTTTTGGTTTCATCGCACGGCGCATAGAGACTCGGGAAATCATCCGGTGGCGATCTGCCCGCGTCGATGTTCACGCTCGCGCTGGCCGCGACCGGATCGGACCAGCGAATGCCGGTCTGCGTACCCGGATCATATTGACCCGACGACGAGACCACAGGCCCCGACACCATCGCGGTGGCGCGATCGGCGTCATGCGCACCGTTCACTTCGTAACCGAGGAACGGCGAATAGGCTTCGCCGTTCACGATGTCGACGTAGTCATCGAAAATGTCGTCCCACGGGCCGTCGCTGAATTCGTCGTAAGCAATGACACCCGGCTGCGAATCGGACAGGCCGCCTTTCGCGCCGAGCGGTCCGGCTGTCGGATCGGTATTGACCAGTCCGATGAAACCAAGCCCATGCGTCATCTCGTGCATCGCGACGCTGACGAAATCGATGGATTGGCCGCCGCTCTCGGGCGTGTAGCCGTAATAGAACGAGCGGCCACCGATTACCGTCGACGTGCCGATGTCCTCGTTGAACACGGCCTGGATCGCTTCGTTGTTGCTTCCGTTGCACGGACCGCCGATGAGTCCGCACAGCGGTGCGCCGCCGAGCTTCACGGCGAGCGTCGACGGGTACCAAGTATACTTTTTCGGAAAATAGTTCGCCGGGGATTCTGGATCGTCAAGGAAGAAATCGGTCGGACCTGCGTGCGCGACAACCGCTGAATTCTTGTCGCCGCCCAGATGCGCACCGCAAGCATCCACCTGCAACGCGACCTGGATGCCGAGCTGCTGCACAAGCTGCTGACCGGCGTAGTTGAGCGCGTTGCGGCGCTGTTCGCCCAGTGTGGTTCCGGAATTGCCGCTAACCGGCGTCGCCGCTGTTGCATCGGTCCAGAAACTGTCATCGCAGTCGTTGGTCGCGTCGGTCGAGTCGGTGTACGGATTGTTGAAATCGAATGTGATGCTGCCGACCGGCTGCGAACTCGACAACGTCGCCGACAGCGTGCCTGATCCGCTGTCGCTCGACGAACTGTTGATGACGACCGCGTACCAGTTGCCGGCCTTCAGCGGAAAACGGCTGCTCGGTAAAATGGTGAGCGTCTCGTTGGAAGAACCGCTCTGCGCGTAGAACTGCGCTTCGTGTGCGATCACCGCCAGGTTGACCGTCGCGTAAGAAGCTGAGATCGACTGTTCCGGGAACGGCGTGCCGTAGCGTACGAACAGGTCCAAATCGCCGCCGCTTCCATTGAGCGAGATGGTCAGCGCTTGCGTCGCGCCGTCGACGCTGACGACATAGTTTTGCGAGATCTGACCGCCCGCGAGCGTAAAGGTCGCCGGTGCGTTCGACGTTGCGAAGGCCGCGATACTCGATGTGGAGAGCGCGAGCACCGCAGCGAAACGGATGATCGACCTCATGGCTGCTGATCCGGCAGCGTGCTGGCCGCACGCGCTTTCTGGATGAGCGCCGTCGCTTTCGGATTCGCGCGATCGTTGCATATGTAGCCGAGGCTACCGTCAGGCCGGACGACAACGCGCGTTTCGCTGACCTTTGGCGCGATCACCTGATGTGCGACGGGCTTCGCCGGCGCGGTGCTCGTGGGAGACGTCGTCGAATCGGCGGCGAACGCATCGGTGCCGACGACGAGCAGGCACAGAACTGCTAATCGGGTATGCATGGTTCTCGGAAAGTTGGTGAGTGGAAGCCCGCACGTAAGGCACGGGAGCGCTAATGATATCGGGCCGATTGTCATTTATTTGTTGTCGGTATCTAAGAGAAGGAATCGTTTTGAACTATGCGC
>CAZZYA010000069.1:0-15417 GCA_964658115.1 uncultured Rudaea sp.
CGTGCGCGCCAACTATCCGGGTGCGAATCCGAAAGTGATTGCCGATACAGTGGCTGGCCCGCTCGAACAGTCGATCACCGGCATCGAGGACATGCTCTATCAGTTCTCGCAGGCGACTGCCGACGGCGTGATGACGCTCACGATCACCTTCAAACTCGGCACCGACGTCGACAAGGCGCAGCAGCTCGTGCAGAACCGCGTCGCGCAGGCCACGCCGAAACTGCCGCAGGACGTGCAGCGCATCGGTGTGACGGTGAACAAGTCCACGCCCGACATAACCATGGGCGTGTTTCTCACCTCGCCCGACGGCCGCTACGACCTCAACTATTTGTCGAACTACATGATCCTTCACGTGAAGGACGAGCTGGCGAAGATCGACGGCGTTGGCGATGTACAGCAGTTCGGCGGCGGCAATTATTCGATGCGCGTGTGGCTCGATCCGGACAAGGTCGCCGCGCGCGGACTTACCGCGACGGACATCGCAAACGCCATCCGTGAGCAGAATGTGCAGGTCGCGGCGGGACAGCTCGGTTCGTCATCCTCGCCGAATATCTCGGACGGTTCGATGAAACCGAATTTCCAGATCGCGGTAAACACGAAAGGCCGACTCGTCGACGAGGAGGATTTCGCCAACATCATCATCCGCACGGGCGCGAACGGACAGATCACGCGCTTGCGTGAGGTGGCGCGCGTCGAACTCGGTTCCGACAATTACGCGTTGCGCGCGATGCTCAACAACCAGACGGCGGTCGGCGTCGGCATTTTCCAACGTCCCGGCAGCAATGCCATCGCGATCTCCGACGCCGTGCGCGCGAAGATGGCGGAACTCAAAAAATCGTTTCCCGACGGCATCGATTACGACCCCGCCTACGATCCGACCGTGTTCGTGCGCGGTTCGATCAGCGCCGTTTTGCATACGCTGATCGAAGCGATTCTGCTCGTCGTCATCGTGGTGATCGTGTTTCTGCAGACGTGGCGCGCCTCGATCATTCCGCTGCTCGCGGTTCCCGTGTCGCTGATCGGTACGCTCGGCGTGATGCATCTGTTCGGTTTCGGCTTGAATACGCTGTCGCTGTTCGGGCTGGTGCTCGCGATCGGCATTGTCGTCGACGATGCGATCGTCGTGGTCGAGAACGTCGAGCGCAACATCAGCGAAGGTCTCGCGCCGATCGAAGCGACGAAACAGGCGATGCGCGAAGTCACCGGGCCGATCATCGCCACCGCCCTGGTGTTGTGCGCCGTGTTTCTGCCAACTGCTTTCATCAGCGGATTGTCCGGCGAGTTTTATAAACAGTTCGCGCTGACCATTGCGATTTCGACGGTGATCTCGGCATTCAATTCGCTGACGCTGTCACCGGCGTTGTCGGCGCTTTTGTTGAAGTCGCATGATGCGAAGCCGGATCGCCTGACACGTTTGCTCAACGGCGCGCTCGGTTGGTTCTTCCGGCCTTTCAACCGCTTCTTCGCCTGGGCATCGAACGGATACGTTGGCACGGTGAACCGCGTGCTCGGCCGCAGTTCGATCGCCGTGTTCATCTACGCGGGCTTGATCGCGCTCACCGCGTTCGGTTTCGCGCGCACGCCGAGCGGCTTCGTGCCGCCGCAAGATAAACAGTATCTCGTCGGCTTCGCGCAGTTGCCGGATGCGGCGACGCTTGATCGCACCACCGATGTGATCCGCCGCATGACCGACGTCGCGCTGAAAACGCCGGGTGTGGAATCGGTTCCTGCTTTTCCGGGATTGTCCATCAACGGTTTCACCAATGCGCCGAACATGGGCATCGCGTTTACGCCGTTGAAGCCATTCGACGAACGCCGCGATCCGTCGATGTCGGCAGGCGCTATCGCGATGGCGATGAACATGCAGTTCTCGCAGATCCAGGACGCGTTCATCGCGATCTTTCCGCCGCCGCCGGTGCAAGGCTTGGGCACGATCGGCGGTTTCAAATTGCAGATCGAGGATCGCGCGAATCTGGGCGCGGATGAGCTGTACAAGCAATTGCAGAACGTGATCGCGAAGGCGAGTCAGCGCAAGGAACTCGCGGGCGTGTTTTCCGGATTCCAGGTGAACGTCCCGCAAATCGATCTCGAAGTCGATCGCGAAAAAGCGAAAACCGCCGGCGTACCGCTGCAGAATATTTACGACACGATGCAGATGTATCTGGGTTCGCTGTACGTGAACGACTTCAATCGTTTCGGCCGCACGTACCAGGTGAACGCGCAGGCCGAGCCGGGATTCCGTCTCAACGCCGCCGATATCGGACGTCTGAAAACACGCAACGAACGCGGCGACATGATTCCTCTCGCGAGCTTCGTTACCGCGCGCGAAACGTCAGGCCCGGATCGCGTGCCGCACTACAACGGTTATCTGTCGGCGGAACTCAATGGCGCGGCCGCGCCGGGTTACAGCTCTGGTCAGGCGCAAACCGCGATCGAAGAAGTGCTCGCACAGGAATTGCCGAACGGCATGAATTATGAGTGGACCGATCTCACATTCCAGCAGATTCTCGCGGGCAACACGATGGTCTATATTTTTCCGCTGGTCGTGCTGCTGGTGTTCCTCGTGCTTGCCGCGCAGTACGAAAGCGTGACGTTGCCGCTCGTCGTGATTCTGATCGTGCCGATGTGTTTGCTGTGCGCGATCCTCGGCGTAACCATCACCGCCGGCGACAACAACATCTTCACGCAGATCGGACTCATCGTGCTCATCGGACTCGCGTGCAAGAACGCGATCCTGATCGTCGAATTCGCGAAAGATCGCGAAGCGATGGGGGAATCGGTATGGCAGGCCGTGCTCGACGCATGCCGCCTGCGGCTGCGCCCGATCCTGATGACGTCGCTCGCGTTCGTGATGGGCGTGATTCCGCTCGTTACCTCGCACGGCGCCGGCGCCGAAATGCGCCGCGCGATGGGTGTGGCGGTGTTTTCGGGCATGCTCGGCGTGACGTTCTTCGGTTTGCTGCTGACGCCGGTGTTTTATTTGCTGGTGCGCCGCCGTCGCGCAAAACGCTTGCAAAAAACGGATGTCGATTCCACGCCGTTATCGCCGACACTCGCGATCACTCACTAAAACAATTAGCGAAGAAGGAGTTTCATCATGACCAAGAAAATTGCTCTCGTAACAGGTGCCACGCGCGGAATCGGTCTCGAAACCGTCCGCCAGCTCGCCGCCAAGGGAACTCACGTCATCCTCGCCGGCCGCGACAAGGCGAAAGCCGACGCGGCAGCGAAATCGCTGCGCGCCGCGCAACTCGATGTCGATTCGATCGCGCTCGACGTGACCGATTCGAAAAGCATTGCCGCCGCTGTCAGCGAGATCACGCGTCGGCATGGCCGGCTCGACATTCTGATCAATAATGCCGGCGTGTTCATCGACGATGCGCAGAAAAAACCGTCGGAGCAATCGATCGACGTGTGGCGCAAAACGTTCGATACGAACGTGTTCGGTGTGGTCGAAACCACGAATGCATTTCTGCCATTGCTCAAGAAATCGGATGCAGGTCGTATCGTCAACGTGTCGAGCCTCCTCGGTTCGATCGCCGCGCACGTCGATCCGAATTCAGGCGTCTATAACTTCAAAGTACCCGCGTACAACGTTTCGAAATCAGCCGTGAACGCGTGGACGGCGCAACTCGCGTACGAACTGCGCGAGACGCCGATCAAGGTGAACGCGATTCATCCCGGCAGCGTGAAAACCGATATGAATGCGCAAGGCGAACTCGATCTGGAAACCGGTGCGAAGTCGAGCGTCGAACTTGCGTTGATCGGCGCCGAAGGACCGAGCGGCAGCTTTAGCCACCTCGGAAAAACGCTGCCTTGGTAGCACGCGCGGACGACTCGTCGTCACAATTGCCTGCCGCGATACGATCGACGATGAGTCGTCCGATGCCGATTCCGACGCTTCCCGACGGCGTAACGCCGAACGTCATGTCGGCGAGATAAGGACACGGATAATAGGCGCCGTATCGCGACGTGGCGATGATGCACGCGCTGGGTGGTCCATCCGCGCCGGTGAAGAAAACTACCGGCGCCCCGGAGTCGATGTGCGCGAACGCGCCGAATGGCGTGGTTGCAAAGCGTACGATTCGACGGCTTGAGCGATCAGCGCTATCGAGAACAGACCGGATCGGCGCGTAAGACTTCCGACCGACATCGACTCGCTGATTCCGAACCCAAGCTGAACAATCGTTCAGGAAGTTGCGGTTATACCGGTCGCATTAAGTACCATTCGGCGGTTGACCTTGTTTGTTTGTCCAATGCCTTCCGACACCGAAAAATTCGCCGATCTGCAGCCGCGCCGGCGCGGCTATCTTCCGCTGGGAACCGCGCTCGGGCTCGCTCTGGCGATCACAGCCATCATTCTCGTTGCAATCCTATCGATTCGCAGCGTGCGCAACGATGCCGAAACCGGCGATCGCGTGACGCGCGCGATGGCGGTCCTCGAAGGCGTCGAAACGTTGATGTCGCGCGTGAAAGACGCCGAAACCAGTCAGCGTGGATATTTGCTGACGAGCAAGGATACGTATCTCGCGCCGTTGAATTCGGCGCGCGTGGATTTGCCCGGCGTCATCGCGAGCGTTCGCAACTTGGTCAGCGATTCGCCCGACCAGCTCCAGCGCATCGACCGCATCGATGGTTTGATCAAACAGAAACTGTCCGAACTGCAGGAGACGGTCGAGCTGCATCAGGCAGGCAAAGCGGAAGAAGCGCTGGCGATCGTGCTGACCGATCGCGGCAAAAACGTGATGGACACGATCCGCGCGCAAGTCAACGCCATGGAAGCCAGCGAACGCGAATCGCTGCTCAAGCGCGAAGACGAGTGGAAAAATTCCGCCGCCAACACCGGACAAGTAATGATGGTCGGGCTCGGCACGATCCTCGTGCTGATGTTCATCGGCGGTGGGCTGCTGTCGCGCGACTATCGCCGCCAGACCGCCGAAGCGTGGTCGGAAGCGGGACTCGCCACGCTCAGCACACGTTTGCAAGGCGACATGCGTCTGGATGTGCTCGGCCGCAACGCACTGGATTTTCTGGCCGCCTATCTCGATGCGCAGGTCGGCGCGATTTACATCATCGATTCCGACGGCGTGTACCGGCGGATCGCGGCATTCGCGATGTCGAGCGGAATGTCGGAATTCCGGCCGCGCGAAAGCCTGCTCGGTCAGGCGGTCGCCAATCGCCGACCGTTACGTGTGACAGACGTGCCGGCGGCATACATCGACGTGAATTCCGGACTCGGAAACGTTCGGCCGAATGAAATCGTGATCGTGCCGATCACTGCGCACGACAGTCTGCAAGCGGCGATCGAATTCGGATTCGTGCGGACGATCGACGCGCAGGCGCACGCATTTCTCGTGCGCGCGTGCGAGATCATCGGCATGAGCGTGCGTTCCGCGAAGGATCGCAGCCGGCTGGAAGATCTGCTCGAAGAAACACAACGGCAGTCCGAAGAATTGCAGACGCAGCAGGAAGAACTGCGCGTCAGCAACGAGGAACTGGAAGAACAAAGCCGCGCGTTGCGCGAATCGCGCTCGCAGCTCGAACAGCAGCAAGCCGAACTCGAGCAGACCAATTCGCAACTGGAAGAACAGACGCAACTGCTCGAACATCAGAAAGACGAGCTCTCGCAGGCGGCCGAAGTGCTCGTCGAAAAAGCGCAGGAACTCGAACTGGCCAACAAGTACAAGAGTGAATTCCTGGCGAACATGAGCCACGAGTTGCGCACACCGCTCAACTCGACGCTGATCCTCTCGCGTCTTTTATCCGACAACAAAGCCGGCAACCTCACTGACGAACAGGTCAAGTACGCGCAGACGATTTCCTCCGCCGGCAACGAACTGCTCGGACTGATCAACGACATTCTGGATCTGTCGAAGATCGAAGCCGGCAAGGTCGAACTGCAACCGCAGTCGGTTGCGGTTCGGAAATTCACGGAAGACCTTTGCTCGGGATTCGAGCCGCTGGCCGAACAGAAAAACCTGAAGCTCATCGTCAACGTCGAACCGAATGCGCCCGAACGCATCGAGACCGACCCGCAACGCGTCAGCCAGGTACTGAAGAATCTGTTGTCGAACGCGCTCAAGTTTACCGAGCGCGGCGAAATCGAAGTGCGTGCGTTTTCGCGCGATCCGGGCACGGTTTCCTTCGCCGTTCGCGACACCGGCATCGGCATCGAACGCGAGCAGCATGCGATCGTGTTCGAAGCGTTTCGTCAGGCCGATGGCAGCACGCATCGCAAATACGGCGGCACCGGATTAGGATTGTCGATCTCGCGCGATCTCGCGCATCTGCTCGGCGGTGAAATCGCGCTGACCAGTGCGATTGGTCGCGGCAGCACGTTCACGCTCACACTTCCTGTGGAATTCGTAGCGAACGCCGAACGTCAGGCTGCGGCGAAAAACATGACGGCGACCGCGGCCACGCGCGCCGCACGCCGCGAAGGGGTCAGCGATACGCGCCGCGCGGTCGATACGTTCGCGGAAATCCCCGCCGCACACGTCGCCGACGATCGTGGCAGTCTCGCCGCGCAATCGCGACGCATCCTGATCGTTGAAGACGACATCAAGTTCGCCGCGATCCTGCGCGATCTGGTCCACGAACAAGGTTTCCAGTGCGTGATCGTGCACGACGGCGCGGCCGGATTGGCCGCGGCAAACCGCTACGAACCGCACGGCATCCTGCTCGACATGCAATTGCCGACGTTGTCTGGCATGGACATCCTGCAGGAACTCAAACGCAATCCGCGCACACGACACATTCCGGTGCACATCGTCTCGGTGGCCGACATGTCGGAAGAAGCGTTGCGCTTGGGTGCGGTCGGTTTCGCATTCAAACCGGTCGAGCGCGACCAACTCGTCGACGCGTTGCGCAAACTAGAAAGCAAATTCACGCCGGGCAACCGGCGCGTGCTGCTGGTCGAGGACGACGACCGCCAGCGCTCCAGCGTGAAGGCACTACTCGCTGGGCTCGACGTGGAAATCCGCGACGTCAGCAACGCGAAGGACGCGCTGAATCTGCTCGTCTCGATCACCTTCGATTGCATGGTGATGGACTTGAACCTGCCCGACATGAGCGGCTTCGATTTGCTACAGCGCATGTCCGAGCAAGACGACATCGCTTTCCCGCCCGTCATCATTTACACCGGCCGCTCGTTGACCACCGAGGAAGAACACAAGCTGCGTCGTTTCTCGCGCTCGATCATCGTCAAGGACGCGCGTTCGCCGGAACGCTTGCTCGATGAAGTCACGCTGTTTTTGCATCAGGTCGAATCGCGGCTTCCGCTGGAGACGCAACGAATCCTGTCGGCGACACGCAGCCGTGACGCCACGCTCGAAGGCCGCCGTGTGCTGCTCGTCGAAGACGACGTGCGCAACATTTTCGCGCTGAGCAAAGTGCTCGAGCAGGCCGGCATCAAACTCGAAATAGCGCGCAACGGTCGCGAAGCGCTCGAAGCACTCGACAAATTCATGTCCGCACCCGACACGCGCTTCGATCTCGTGCTGATGGACATCATGATGCCGGAAATGGACGGTCTCACGGCCATGCGCGAAATCCGCAAGCGGCCGAACTGGAAGAAGCTGCCGATCATCGCCATTACCGCGAAGGCGATGCGCGACGACCAGGAACGCGCCATCGACGCGGGCGCCAACGACTACATCGCCAAACCCATCGACATCGAGAAACTGCTGTCGCTTTCGCGCGTGTGGATTTCCAAATCCTGATGGCATGAACGATGAGTCTGGAATTCGACATCGAACTGCCGTTGTTCGTCGAAGCGGTTTATCGTAAATACCATTACGACTTTCGCGACTATGCGCCGGCCTCGCTGAAACGTCGTCTGCGGGCGGCGCTGCCGCGTTTCGCCTGCGCGAGTCTGTCGCAGCTTCAGCATCGGCTGCTGTACGAACCCAACCTGTTCAACCAGTTGCTCGATTACCTCACGGTGCAAACGAGCGAGATGTTCCGCGATCCGGAGTATTTCCTCGCGCTGCGCACGCATCTGGTTCCGGTACTGCGCACGTATCCATCGCTGAAAATTTGGGTGGCCGGCTGCAGCACGGGCGAAGAGGTATATTCGCTCGCCATTCTGCTTCGGGAAGAGGGCCTGCTCAAGCGCAGCCTCATTTACGGTACCGACATCAACTTGCACGCACTGCGCAAAGCCGAAGCCGGCGTGTACGACATCGACCGCGTCGCGCTTTTCTCGCAGAATTTCCTGCGCTCCGGCGCGCACAGTTCGCTGTCGGCGTATTACACCGCCGCGTACGGCAACGCGGTGTTCGATCAGACACTGAAGAAGCACATGGTGTTTTCCGACCACAGCCTGGCCACCGACAGCGTGTTCGCCGAGATGCAGTTCGTCTCGTGTCGCAACGTGCTCATCTATTTCAATCGCACATTGCAGGATCGCGCCGTCGGCCTGTTCCGCGATGCGTTGTGCCTGCGCGGTTTCCTCGGCATCGGCGCCAAGGAATCGCTGCGCTTTTCGCCGCACTATGGCGACTTCGAACCGGTCGACGCCGAGAACCGCCTGTATAGAAAGGTGGCCGAATCGTGAAGCGCGCGTTCGAGCCGATGCCGCGCATCGACGCTGTCGTGATCGGCACTTCGGCCGGCGGCGTGGAGGCGTTGTCGCGCATCCTGCCGACGATTCCGGCATCGATGAGCGCGGCGATCCTTATCGTGATCCACGTCCCGCGCGAACGGCCGAGCCTGCTCAGCGAACTGTTCCGCGCGAAATGCCATATGGCCGTCGAGGAAGCGAACGACAAGGCGGACATCGCACCGGGACACATTTATTTCGCGCCGCCGGATTATCATTTGCTGGTGGATCAAGGTCCGCAAATCGCGCTATCCGTCGACGATCTCGTGCAGTATTCGCGCCCGTCCATCGACGTGCTTTTCGAGTCCGCCGCCGATGTGTTCGGCGCGCGCCTTCTCGGTGTGCTGCTCACCGGCGGCAACGAGGACGGCGCGGCCGGCTTGGCTTATATTGCGCGCTGCGGCGGCATGACGGTATTGCAGGATCCCGCCGAAGCGATCGCCTCGGCCATGCCCGAAGGCGCGCTGAAAGTAATGAAGCCCACCCACGTGCTGCGGCTGGATGACATCCGCGACTTGCTAATCGATTTAGGTAGCAAAACTGTCCGATGACGAAGATGACGAAACATCCCACGCTGACTCGCAAGGTCGCCTGCCTTGTGGTCGACGACGTGCCCGAAAACATCATCGCGCTGCGCGCGCTGTTGCAGAGCGACGATGTCGACGTGTTGAGCGCGCAATCCGGTGCGCAGGCGCTGGAAATCCTGCTCGAGAACGATGTCGCGCTCGCCATCCTCGACGTGCAGATGCCTGAGATGAACGGCTTCGAATTGGCCGAGCTCATGCGCGGCACCGAGCGCACGCGCGACATTCCGATTTTCTTCGTCACCGCCGGCATGCGCGATCAGGAACGCCTGTTCCGCGGCTACGAAGCGGGCGCAGTGGATTTCATCTACAAACCGATCGAAACGGACATCCTGAAAAACAAGGCGAGTGTATTTTTCCAGTTGCACCGGCAAAAGCAACAAATCGCGTGGGAACTGAAGGAACGCACCGAGGCGTTGCGGCTCGCCGAGATGTTCATGGCCGTGCTCGGCCACGATCTGCGTAATCCGCTCGGCGCGATCATGGCGAGCGCGGAAGTCGTCGGCATGGCGTCGCAGGACGATCAGGTCAAACAGTTCTCGACCCGCATTCTTTCCAGCGCGCAGCGCATGACGCGCATGATCGAAGACCTGCTCGACGTCACGCGCGCTCGCGTCGCGGGCGGCATTCCGATTCGTCCTGAGCCGATCGATTTGCAACCGGTGCTCGACCGCGTGCTCACCGAATTGCGTGCGATCCATCCCACGCGTGCGATCGAAGTGAATTCGCAAGGCGACTTGCACGGCACGTGGGATAGCGAACGTCTCGCGCAGGTCGTCTCGAATCTCGCCACCAATGCGTTGCAGCACGGCGCGCAGAATGTGCGTGTTGCCATTGAAGTCGATGGCCGCGCGAAAAACGAAGTGACGCTTTGCTTCCGCAACGGCGGCAGCATTCCCGAACATCGTCGCGCGGCGCTGTTCGATCCGTTCCACGATGTCAGTCGCATGGTCGAATCGCGCAACGGGTTAGGATTGGGTTTGTACATCGTCCGCGAGATCGTGCTCGCGCACGGCGGCAGCGTCGACGTTCATGCTGCGTCAACCGACGAGACCGCATTCTGGGTTCGTCTTCCGCGCATCGCGAAAACGGAGCGATCCCGCGTTCGCTGAGCAACGATTCGGATATCGAAGAAGTTGGGACGCTTAGGAAACACATGGCCGCGGCAGTACTCATCATCGACGACGATCCCGTCCTCGGACCCGTGACGGTGGAACTTCTTCACGCGCTCGGCCATGAGGCCACCTGGGTCGATACCTACGAACGCGGACGCGATGCGTTACGGCATCCCGACGGCATCGCGATCGTGCTGCTCGATCTGCAACTCGGCCATGATCGCGGTGAGGCGCTGATCGAGGATTTGCGCCGCGAAGGCGCGACGCTGCCGCCGCTGCTGGTTTTCTCCGCGCAACCGATGAACGAATTACGCGACGCGGCCGCGATGATCTGCGCCGCCGGCATTCTGCAGAAACCATGCGATGCCGCAACCATCCATTCGGCGATTACCACCGCGGTTCGATAAGAAAAAGAAGTTTACGGGGTGTCATCGTTCGCCCGGTCGGCGCATGGATAATGTGCCGGCAACCGCCGTCGCCTGATCAGTTGGGAATCGCCATGGCCATCCTGCGTGTGTTTCTGCTATTCGCTGTTTTTAACGTTGCCGCGCCGCTTGCCGCTGCCGCGCCGACGACCGAAATTCGTCTAGAGGAATTTCAGCGGTTATCGACGCTGACCGATCGCGACAACGTAACCGCCGCCGTGTGGATCGCGCTGCCGCCGGTTTCGGGCGGTGCATTGCCGAACGGTTTCGACGCATTCGAAAAACGCATCGCAGGACGTTTCCCGTCGGATCCGCAGGTCCTGTTCGCGCTCGCTACGGTTTGCCAGCAGGTCGAACGGCATTGCGCCGATGCGCATTATCACGATGCGCTCGTTCGCGCTGAACCACAAAATGCGATCAACTGGCTTTTGCTACCCGATCACGGCGCGCCCGATGCCGCGCAGTTGCAGTCGGCGTCGATGGCGCAGTATGCCGACTCGAATCTGCGTTCGACATTGCGCGTCGTTCGCGCGGCGCTCAGCGCAGCCGGACGCGATCCGCACGTCATCGCAGAGATCGCCACCTCGGTACCGTTGCCGGAATTTCGCGGCTTCGTTCAGGTTTGCAAAACCGCCGCATCCGCTCCCGTCGCGCAATGCGTGGCGATCGCAAAACGTTTCGTCGATGATCGCAGCGGCACGCTGCTCACGCGCATGATCGCGAGCGCGACGGTCCAGCGCATGTTGAAAGGAACGCCCGACGATATCGCCGCCAAACACATGCGGCGCGATTACGTTTGGCTCGGCGAGCAGGTGCCGCCGCTTGCCGATCAAGGTCGCTGGCAGGAATCGATCATCCGCTACGGCGAATGGGATGCCATGCTGCGCGCCGCGGACGATGCCGCTGTCGCGCGCACGCCGCCCGCCGATTGGACGCCGAAAAATCCGCAATCGTTGTTGATATCCGAAGAGCGCACGCCGGCAAAGTAAACTCGCCTGGCCATGACCGCTTTTCCGTCCACGCGATGGAGTTTGATCCAGGCCAGTGGCCGCACGCCGGGCGAGATCGCCGCGGCCTGGAGCGAACTCGTGCGGAACTATCGCCCGGCCATCGTCGCTTTTTTTAGCCGGGCGGCGACCTCGACCGACGCGGAAGACTTGGCGCAGGAATTCCTACTGCGTTCGATGCGCGAAAGCTGGTGGGCGCGCGCCGATGCAGGCGTCGGTAGTTTCCGACGTTTTCTGTTCGTTCTGTTGAACCGGTTTCTCGGTCAACAACGCCATCTGGCGTTTCGACGATTCGAAATTTCATCCGACACGATCGACATCGAGCACGACGACACGCCCGACAAGCACTTCGACATCGATTTCGCCGCGTGTCTGGCGCGCAGCGCGCTCGATCGTCTGCGCGCGGAATATGTCCGCGACGGACGCAGCCGCGTCTTCGATGCGCTGCAGGAGTGGTTGCCGGAAACGCCGCTGCGCGGCGATCTCGTGGCGCTCGGCGAATCACTCGCCATTGCGCCGAACACATTGGCGGTACAACTCAAGCGGCTGCGGCTGCGCTTCCGCAAGACGATGGTCGAGACGCTGGAACACCTGAGCGCCGATCGCGACGCCGCTGCGCGCGAAGCGCGCACACTACAAGACGCGTTACGGGAAATTCCCGCGTGACGACGATCGCGACGCTCGCACGAACCGGTCTCGATGGCGAAGCGCCGACGCTGTGGGACGCCATCGATCTCGACGACATCGACGATCGCACGTTCGGCGATTACGAACTGCTCGAACGCATCGGCCGCGGCGGTATGGGCATCGTGTTTCGCGCGCGGCAAATCAGTCTCGACCGCGAGGTCGCCGTGAAATTCATCGTCGGCACGCTGGCCACGCAGCAGGATGCGGTCGACAAATTTCTCGACGAAGCGCGCGCGGCGGCGCGATTGCATCATCCGCATATCGTGCCGGTGTACGAAGTCGGCGTAATCGAGGGCATGAATTTCTTCTCGATGCCGTTGTTGTCGCCGCGCACGCTGGCGCAGCGCATCGACGACGACAGTTTAGATACGCGACACCTGATCGATCATGCCATTGCGCTGGCATCGGCGGTTGCCTACGCGAACGGTTTTGGTTTACTGCATCTGGATCTGAAGCCGTCGAACGTGCTGTTCGACGCGCACGATCGCCCGCTGATCAGCGACTTCGGACTGGCGCGGCAGATGAGCGACGGTCACGTCAACGTGCGCGGCACTTCCGGGACCTTGGCATTCATGGCGCCGGAGCAACGCGGTGAGGAATTGCATCGTCTCAGCGTGCAAACGGACGTCTATGCGCTTGGCGCGATCCTTCGGGATATGTTCCATTCGCGTCGCATCGACCGCGATATCCATGCGATATGGTGTCAGTGCACCTCGAACGAACCGAGCCAACGTTACGCGAACGCGACCGAACTGTTGCGCGATCTCGAACGTTATCGCCGCGGCGACGCCGTTCGCGCGCGTCGCCTGCCCGCTACGGAACGCACATGGCGCATGCTGCGCCGTCATCCGTCGTTGACACTGTCCGTTGTCGCCGCGCTCGCGGCGCTGTTGATAGGACTGGCTGCGACGACGTGGCAATGGCAACGCGCTGAACGACAGACCGAGCGGACGCGGCAACTCGCCGCTCTCATGGCCGCCGCATTTCCCGTGGACGGGACGAAACCCGACGACAGCGCGCACAACGCGGTGACGTGGCTTCGGCAAAATGTCGCGCACGATCCCGATGCGCAACGTGAACTGCTGATCGCATTTCGCGAATCGCTGATCGGCGCGGGCAAGAAAGACGTCGTCGCGCCGTTGCTCGGCGAAATCATCGATCAACTGGGCGCGGAGGAACGCGAACGTCAAGTCGCGCGCTTGTCCGCCGCCGTCGACCGCGACAGCCTTATCGCCGCTGTGTTGATCGGCATTCCGCGGAGCGGCGTAACCTCACCACGGCACGACGACATCGTGCGTCGACTGGTCGAACGTTATGGAGATGACGAAGTCGCGCTGTTTACGGCAGCGCTCTCGTGCAACACGCAGCCGCTCCCCTGCGCCCAACACGAATATTACGACCGGCTCACGAAAAGCTTTCCAGGTAATGCCGTGAACTGGGCATTGCTGCCGCGTGGCGACGATTCGAGCGATGCAGAAATCGCTGCGAACATCGCCGGTGCTGCAGAAGCGACCGCGTTCGACGATCGTCTGCAAATGGTCATCGCCATTCTTCGCGATGCATTACGCGATCAGCCGGTGCCCGCATCGCTGTCGCTGCCGATGCAGGCTGTCGTCGGCAGCGACGAAGCCGCGCCATCGTTGCGGCGAAATGCGATCGACAATACCGCATTGCCGGTCTATCAGGCAGTCGTGCGTGCGTGCCGTGTGGATAGTTCAGCGATGCGCGCCGATTCGGCATTGAACGATCATTGCCTGGCATTCGCACGCAACGGTTTCACCGCAGAACACGCATCGGTGCTGAGTCGGATGATCTGCAGCGTGATCATCCGCCGTCTCGCGAAGGCAACGCCGGACGAGATCGCAGCGAAAGATTTCCGCCGACAGTACGTTTGGCTGAGCGAACGAATGCCGATCGCGACGCTGCGCACGGACAAACTGCAGGACGACATCGTTCGCTACGGCGAATGGGAGGCCATGTTACGCGCCGCGGATTTCGCGAAAGTGCCGCGCATGCCGCCGCCGAACTGGGTGCCCGCCGATCCGCAATCGCTCCTGTTATCCGAAGAACGCAGCGCCAAGCCTTAGAAATCTTTCGCACACCGCGATGTTGCCACCGCGACGGCGCTAAACTCGTGCGCTCGCACCGGAGTTCGCCATGTCGCGCAGCCGCACCGCTTTCCTGTTCGATCTCGACGGCACGCTGGTCGACAGCGTCTATCAACACGTGCTCGCGTGGAAATGGTCGCTCGATCAGGAAGGTATTCCGCTGTCGGTGTGGCGCATCCATCGCAAGATCGGCATGAGCGGCGGTTTGTTCACCAACATCCTGCTGCGCGAAACGGGTTTCGATGCGACGCCGGATCGTCTCGATCGACTGCGCAAGGAACACGCGGAGGAATACACGCGGCTATCGCGCGGCGTGAAGCCATTGCCCGGCGCGCGCGAGCTGCTCGAACATCTGACCGCCAACGAGATTCCGTGGGCGATCGCGACATCGGGACGCATGGAAACGGCCGGCCACAACCTCGCCGCGCTGGGCGTCGATCCGAACAAGATTCCGGTGGTCACGCGCGATCAGGTGAAATACGCCAAGCCCGATCCGGATTTGTTCCTCACCGCCGCAGAACGGCTCGGCGTCGACATTCGCGACTCGCTCGTGCTCGGCGACAGCATCTGGGACATGATCGCCGCGCAACGCGCTCGCGCGCTGGGTGTCGGCCTGCTATCGGGCGGCTATGGCGAAGACGAACTCGAGCGCGCGGGCGCATTTCGAGTTTACGCGGACCCGGCCGATTTGCTGCTGCACATCGACGAGGTCGCCGCGCGCGCGTGAAGCAATAACGCCGCGCTGCAGCGCGCGGCGCGGGCTACTTAAGACCAGTCGCCGCCGCCGCCGCCATCGAAACCGCCGGAGTCGCCGCCGCTATCGTTTCCCCAGTCGTTGCTGCTGCCGAAATCGACGGGGCGATTTTCGACCGATTCGTTCGGCGTGATA
>CAZZYA010000070.1:0-15186 GCA_964658115.1 uncultured Rudaea sp.
TGAAACTGACTGGCGTCCGCGTGAATTACTTTGAAGAGCGCGAGCTTCCGCCGCAGCGGAAGCTTTTTAAGCGGACGGAAGCGAAACCTTCCACCCTCCGAATCACGGCAAATACCCTCGCGACAGCAACCACAACATCAAAAACTTCTGCCGCGTGTAATCCGCCTCAACCCACGCATAGACCAACCCGCGCCATCCATCCAAAAACCCCGCCCGCAGCACATACCCGCGAAAGAACCGCCAAAACGGGTTCAGAACCCAATTCAGAACACTCGCACGCCGCCCCCGCGCATGCATATCGAGCGCCATCAATCGTGCGTATTTCTGCAAGCGATTGAGCTGATCGGTCAGCGATCGATATGCGCGATGTTCCAGGTCGCCCGACAACACCGCGATATCGCCATCGACACTCACGTGCTCGTGAATTTCCCGATCGCCGCGCCATCCGCCGCGGCGCCGATCGAACAAACGCAACACGCGATCCGGATAGGCGTTGCCGTGACGTAGAAACGCGCCGAAATATTCCGTCGCGCGCGCAAATCGATAACCGGCGGCGGCGAAGTCGGCCTGTTGGATCGCCGCGCGTAACTCGGGCGTTACGCGTTCGTCCGCATCGAGACACAGGACCCAATCGTGCTGCGCAGCGCCTACCGCGAAATCCTTCTGCTTGCGATAACCCTCGAATGGATGCGTGACAACCTTCGCACCCAGTGCGACGGCGCGCGCCGCCGTGTCGTCTTTCGATCCGGCGTCGACGATGACGATTTCGTCGCAGAATGCGAGTGAACGAATGCAGTCGTCGATTCGATCGGCTTCGTTGAGCGTGATGATGCAAGCGGAAATGGGCGGACGCGGCGTAGTCATCACGTAAGGTTAGCCGAACCGCTCAAGTTCCGGATTCCGTCGCCGATTTGCGGTATATGAACACACTCGCCCAAACACTCATACCAACAGGAGGAATGGCGATGCGCGACACCGACGTTCCCGTGAAAACCGCGGCCGGTCAGCAGGAGATCGGCCTGAAACAACGCAAGCTGCAGCCGAAGGCGCGCTCGCTGCTGATCATGGTTCACGGCGCGGAAACCGTTGCCCAGCTTGCGCAAAGCATGCATTCGCTTGGCGACGTGCGGGCGATCCTCGACGAACTGATCGGCCTGGGCTTGATCGCCGTGCCGGGTGGTAGCGGTCCGGTCCTTGTGCAGCCAGCGGCGAACAACGATTCGGTCGTGCCGGCGACGCAGCAGGTCAAGCAGCTTCTCAATGAAACGGCGGTCGCGTCGTTGGGCATGATCGCGGCATTTCGCTTTACGTTGAAGCTTGAGCATTGCTATTCCGCCGAAGAATTACGCGGCATTTTTCCTGAATACTTGCGTGTTGTCGGCAAAGCCAAGGGCGAAGACTTCGCAAAAGCCGTCGTCACACGCGCAGAAACGATGCTGAAAAGCGGCTGATTGCCCGAACGGAATTTCCTCGCTACCCGGTTGGGTTATGCTTAGACGTTGTTTTTTTGCAACGGTGCCGGCATGGCCAACACGACAATCCTGGTGGTGGACGACGAACCAGACATCCGCCACACGGTGAAAGAAATTCTGCAGGACGAAGGCTATTCGGTGCTGCTCGCCGCCGATGCGGCCGAAGCGCGCGAACTGCGCCTGCGCGAACATCCCGATGTCGCCCTGCTCGACATCTGGATGCCCGGCACGGACGGCATCAGTTTGCTGCGCGAATGGGCCGAAAGCGGCGCGCTGGTGGCGTGCCCGGTAATCATGATGTCAGGGCACGGCACGGTTGAAACCGCTGTCGAAGCCACGCGCCTGGGCGCGTACGATTTCATCGAAAAACCTATCTCACTCGCAAAACTGCTGTTGACCATTGCGCGAGCGCGCGAAGCCAGCCTATTGCGCCGCGAGAACGAAGGCTTGCGACAAAATCTCTCGCTGCCGCTGGAACCGGTCGGCAACAGCAAGGCGATGGCCGCGTTGCGCGCGCAGATGGAGAAACTGGCGCAGCACGATACGTCCGCGCTCATTCATGGCGAACGCGGCACCGGCAAGGAATCGATCGCACGCTGGTTGCATCAGCATGGGCCGCGGCGTGATGGGCCGTTCGTCGCCGTCGCACCTGCGACGATTCCACGTGAACATCTGGTCGCCGCGCTGTTCGGGGCGGAGAGTTCCGACGGCGTGCAACATGGCTTGCTCGAACAAGCGAACGGCGGAACGCTGTTTCTTGATGAAGTCGCCGAACTCGATGCGGAAATTCAGCAGCGACTTTTCAGTGTGCTGCAACGGCGTTCGCTGATTCGCAGCGGCGGCCGCGGTCCGGCTCCGCTCGATCTGCGTGTAACCGCGGCGACGGCGCAGAATCTCGATGCGCTGGTGCGCGCGGGTCAGTTCCGCGAAGAACTTTATTACTTGCTCAACGTGGTACCGCTCGTCGTGCCGCCGTTGCGCGAGCGCGGCGAAGACGTGCCGGAATTGTTGCGCCTTTACGCGGAATTCTTCGCCAATCGCGACAAGCTGACGTATCGGCATTTTCCGGTGGCCGTGCAGAATCGCCTGCGCAATTACGGTTGGCCTGGCAACGTGCGCGAGCTGCGCAATCTGGTGCAACGTCTGCTCGTCATGGGCAGCGCGCCGGACGTGGACTTGAACGAAGTGGAATCCGCGCTTGGTGTGAACGGTTCGTCCGCGACGCCCGTCGAAACCGGCGGCATCGATTTCAATCTGCCTTTGCGCGAAGCGCGCGAGCAGTTCGAGCGGGCGTATTTGCTGCGGCAGTTGCAGAACGCAGGCGGCAGCGTCGGCAAGCTCGCGAAAGCCGTCGGCATGGAGCGCACGCATCTGTACCGCAAGCTGCGCGATCTGGGCGTGGACGTGAAAAGCGCGACCGTCAGCGAGTAATTCGTCGTCCGGCACGAATTACGGCTAAAAAGTATACAAATACAGAAGGAGACATCCTGTGGGAATCAAGAACCATGTCGCCCTCGTGACAGGTGCGGCTAGCGGCATCGGCAAGCGCATCGCGGAGGTGTTCGCCGATAACGGTGCGCACGTCGCCATCGCCGACATCAACCAAGATGCAGCCAACGCAGCCGCCGACGAAATCCGCAAGCGCGGTGTGAAAGCGACCACCGTGATCATGGACGTGACCAGCGAAGAAGCGGTCGAAGCCGGCGTCGAAAAAACGGTGAAGGATCTGGGTAGCGTCGACATCCTCGTCTCGAACGCGGGCATTCAGATCGTCAATCCGATCGAACATTTTTCGTACGCGGACTGGAAGAAGCTGATGACGATTCACGTCGACGGCGCATTTCTCACGACACGTGCGTGCCTGAAACACATGTATGCGGCCGGCAAGGGCGGCTCGATCATTTACATGGGATCTGTGCATTCGAAGGAAGCGTCGAAACTCAAAGCGCCGTATGTGGCGGCGAAACATGCGCTGATCGGATTGGCGAAAGTCGTCGCGAAAGAAGGCGCCGCGCATAAGATTCGCGCGAACGTAATATGTCCGGGTTTCGTGCGCACGCCGCTGGTGGAAAAGCAGATTCCGCAGCAGGCCAAGGAATTCGGAATCTCGGAAGACGATGTCGTGAAGAAAATCATGCTCAAGGATACGGTCGACGGTGAATTCACTACCGTCGACGACGTCGCCGCGTGCGCCTTGTTCTTCGCCGGTTTCCAATCGAATGCGCTGACCGGGCAATCGATCGTCGTGAGCCACGGCTGGTTCATGCAATGACACTTTCGCGCGCTGTCTTTCGTATAGGTCGAAGGTCATTGTCTGATTTGCCCTTCGTTTTACGTTAGTAGATACGTGGCGATGTTTCGAAACCACGCCGCCGTCGGCAGGACGCGATGATCGCGCTGATTCAGCGCGTGACGCGCGCGCAAGTCGATGTAGCCGACGAAACGGTCGGCAAGATCGGGCCCGGTTTGCTGGCGCTCGTGGCCGTGCAGCCCGACGATGGCGAAGCGCAGGTGCAGCGCATGGTCGAACGGTTGCTCGGGTACCGGATATTCGGAGACGAGGCCGGAAAGATGAACAGGTCGCTCAGCGATACGAACGGCGGACTGTTGCTGGTTTCGCAGTTCACGCTGGCGGCGGATACGACGAAAGGTATGCGGCCGAGCTTTACGTCGGCAGCGTCACCGGATTCGGGTCGCAAATGGTTCGATCGGCTGGTGGATTTGGCTAAAAATCGTCACGCGCCGGTGGAAATCGGACGGTTTGGTGCCCATATGAAGATTTGTCTCGTCAACGACGGACCGGTGACGTTCTGGCTCGAAGTACCGTAAGCCCAACTCATTATCGAACTTGAAGAAATGGTTTCCTTGACACCGTTTCTATAATTAAAAGTCTTTTTCATCATTTTGCCGATTCCGATCCTATGGCCATTGACCAAGCCGTCCAGCAACAGCAATCCGAAATCAAGACCCTGATCATCAAGGGCAAAGAACAAGGCTATCTCACGTACGCCGAAGTCAACGATCACTTGCCCGACGACATCGTCGATCCGGAGCAGATCGAAGACATCATCGGCATGATCAACGATATGGGCATCGAGGTGCATGAAGTCGCACCCGATACCGAAACGATGATGCCCGAAACGCCGGTTGCGACCGTCGACGACGAAACCGCGACGGAAGAAGCCGTCGCCGTTCTGTCCGCCGTGGATGCCGAAGTGGGCCGCACCACCGATCCCGTGCGCATGTACATGCGCGAAATGGGCACGGTGGAACTGCTTACGCGCGAAGGCGAAATCGCCATCGCCAAGCGCATCGAGGAAGGACTGAACCAGGTCCAGAGTTCGCTCGCGAATTTTCCCTGGTCGATTCAGTTGCTGCTCGAGGAATTCGACCAGCATGTCGAGGGCAAGAAACGCCTCTCCGAAGTACTCACCGGCTTTCTCGACATCGAAGTGCCGGGCTTGGAAATCACCGAACAGGATATAGAAGCCGAACTCGCCGTCGTCAGCGAAAAAGAAGACGAGAAGGAAGGCGATGCGGCCGAGGACGCCGATCCGGTCGATACGGGTCCCGATCCGGTCGAAGTGACGCGTCGCATGGACGAATTGCGCGGCCTGTATGGAAAGTTCCAGAAATCCGCCGAGAAAGCCGGCGCGGCCGACAAGAAAACGCAGAAGATCCGCGAACAGATGGCCGAGGCGTTCCTGAAACTCAAACTGCCGTCGATCATGATCGACAGCTTTGTGCGCAAGTTGCGCGATGTGGTCGGCAACATCCGCAGTCACGAGCGCGTGATCATGGACATCTGCGTGCGCCAAGCACGCATGCCGCGCAAGGATTTCCTCAAAGCCTTCACGCAATACGAAATCAACACCGCTTTCGCCGACGAGATCATCCGCAAGAAGCAGAAGTGGGCGTCGGCGATACGCGCGCACAAAACCGACATCATCGGCGAGCAGGAAAAACTCATCGCGCTCGAATCGACCCTGTACCTCTCGCTGGCCGACATCAAGGAAATCAACCGCGCCATGTCGATCGGCGAAGCCAAAGCCCGCCGCGCGAAGAAAGAAATGGTCGAAGCCAACTTGCGCCTCGTCATCTCGATTGCGAAAAAGTATACGAATCGCGGTTTGCAGTTCCTCGACCTGATCCAGGAAGGCAACATCGGTCTGATGAAAGCGGTCGACAAGTTCGAATACCGACGCGGCTACAAGTTTTCGACCTATGCGACGTGGTGGATTCGTCAGGCCATCACGCGTTCGATCGCCGACCAGGCGCGCACCATCCGCATTCCGGTGCACATGATCGAAACGATCAACAAACTGAACCGCATCAGTCGCCAGATGCTGCAGGAAATGGGTCGCGAACCCACGCCGGACGAGCTGGCTGAAAAAATGGAAATGCCGGAAGACAAGATCCGCAAGGTCTTGAAGATCGCGAAAGAACCGATCTCGATGGAAACGCCGATCGGCGACGACGAAGATTCGCATCTCGGCGATTTCATCGAAGACACCAACGTCGAATCGCCGGTGGAAGCCGCCACAGGAACGGGCTTGACGGAAACCGTACGTGACGTCCTCGCCGGGCTCACGCCGCGCGAAGCGAAAGTGCTGCGCATGCGTTTCGGTATCGATATGAACACCGATCACACGCTCGAAGAAGTCGGCAAACAGTTCGACGTGACACGCGAGCGCATTCGTCAGATCGAAGCGAAGGCGCTGCGCAAGTTGCGTCACCCGAGCCGCTCCGAACAGTTACGGTCGTTCCTCGATCTCGAATGATTTCAATCTCGATCCAACCAAAGCCCCGCATTGCGGGGCTTTTTTTTGAACGTCTGTCGGTATCGTGCGCGATAATCGAGAATCGATAGGTGCGATCTAAGAATCGCTACGAACCATCGAGGCCGCGGGATGTTGTCGCAACAAACACTTTCCAATTCGCACGTCACGCTGGAGCCGCTGGACGAACGCCATCGGGACCCTCTCCGCGCGGCGGGACGTTCGCCGCATATCTGGACATGGCAGCCCTTCAACATCGCTGAGGGTTTCGATGCTTATTTCGACTGGCTCGTGAACGAACAAAAATCCGAACGTTGGCAGCCGTACGTCGTCGTTAACGCGGCCGGAACAGTTGTCGGACAATCGTGCTATCTCGATATCCGCACCGCCGATCAAGGCATCGAAATCGGCGGCACATGGTATTCGCAGGACGCACAGGGAACGAAAATAAACCCAGCCGCCAAACTGTTGCTGCTCGATCACGCATTCGCCAACGGCATCGTGCGCGTGCAATTCAAAACCGACGTACTCAACACGCGGTCCAGAGCCGCCATCGAGAAATTAGGCGCGCGACACGAAGGCATCTTCCGCAAACACCGCCTTCGACCCGATCGAACCTGGCGCGATACGGTTTACTACTCGATCATCGACAACGAATGGCCGTCATTGCGTGAAAGTCTGGCTCGCCGGCTTGACGCGGCTACAATATAGATCGTGTACGAACTCAAGCCAGTTTGCGCATATGCAGAATCAAGTGCGCAGATAGCCTTAAACCCTTGCTGGGCCTATAGCTCAACGGTTAGAGCAGAGGACTCATAATCCTTTGGTTCTAGGTTCAAATCCTAGTGGGCCCACCACATCCGCGCCGTACGACTCGCAGACAAGTGCTCGCTGAGTCTCTTTCCTGACGTTTATCGATTCCGCCATTCATCGCTCTTGTTCATGAGCACGCCACTGTTTTTCTCCGTTTTGCGTATTCATCAGTGAGTGCGACAAGATAGCGCGCGCCGCAATTTACGGCATGAGAGGTCGTAGGGTTGTTGGTAGCGCGATTCTCTTTATCGATATCGCCGTGTTCGGTTGGTCGTTGAAAGACGTCATCTGATTGTCAGTTAACCTCAGCGAAAAATGAGCAGCGAGGAGAAATCGTGAAGAAATTTCTGCTGATCGCCGCGATAGTCGCCGGCTTAGCAGCCTCTGTCGTTGTGGTGGTTCTTTACTTCACAGCGGATCTGGTCGTCACGGCCGACGCTTTCTTCAAAGCCGTCGCGGCACGTGACATGGCGACGGCCGGTTCCTATTTAGCGCGAGATTTTCGGGTAGCTGCGTCGAACGGCGAACTGGCCGATCATTTGCAACGTTTGGGTCTGGCCGACTACGCGGAATCGCACTGGCCCAAACGCCACGTCGACGCCAACGGCACAGGAAAATTGTCGGGCACAATAATTACGAATTCACACGGCACGATTCCGTTATCCATTTTCTTCGTGAAGGAAAATGGCGCGTGGAAAATATATTCGTTCAGGAAATCCGATGCGGGCTTCGGTGACGATTCCAGCTCACCGACCATTCCATCGCCGAAAGACGCTGCCATTCTTGCGACCACGACGACGATGGCTTTCGCCCACGCCGTCAAGGCCAAAGATTTGAAATCGTTTTACGCGACAACCTCGCCGGATTTCCAAAAGAGCGTTTCCTACGAAAGTTTCGCTGGCCATTTTTCCGGCTTCGTCACGAAACAAGCCGATCTAACGTCGCTCGCCGCCGTAGAACCTCAATTGACAGCCCGACCCGAGATGACATCGCAGAATGTCCTGCACATCGAAGGCTTCTTTCCGTTCAACGACAGCGAAGTGAGTTTCCATTACAAATACGTTTATCGCTTCATCGATTGGAAAATTCTGGGATTTGAATTTCGGGTCGGACCGACGCATTCGTCGGTCGATGCGCTGCGAGCAGCGGCCGAAAAGGACGACGCCATCGCCGAAAATAATTTGGCCAATCTTCTATATCGCGGAGCGATAGCGGCTCACAGCGAAAACGAAAGCATCACGTGGTACCGCAAAGCAGCCGACCACGGCCTGGCCGACGCGCAAAACAATCTCGGCTATATATTCATGAACGGGAGCGGCGTGCCAAAGGATGAAACTCAAGCGGCGGCGCTGTTTCGAAAGGCGGCAGCGCAAGGCTATGCGCAAGCCGAGTTCAATCTAGCTTACGTCTTGAGTCACGGCGTTGGCGTGGACAAAGACGATGTCGAGGCGGCGGCGTGGTATCGCAAAGCCGCTGAGCAGGGAGATGCGGACGCCCAATTTCATTTGGCCGTCGCGTTGCAAAAGGGAATTGGCGTGAAAAAGAATGAATCCGAGGCCGCCACGTGGTTCGAGAAAGCCGCCGCTCAAGGCAACGCAGATGCGAAGAAACATCTATTCGAACCGGCCGCTCATCCGCAAACAAAATAAACGAGTAAACGTATGTGCCGATGCGGCGGTGAAGTAACGTGAATCGAACCGGAATCCAATTTGCCGAACCGATGCATCGTCTACACGATCGGAGCAAACTACCGTTGTGAACTGGAAGCCGCATCGGACGCGGCGCCGGGCGACCAACACGGAGGTTAAGCATGTCGCAACAGCGTGAAGTGATCGTTCTCATCGGCAGTCAGCGCAAGGCATCGCTTAGCCGCAAGGTGGCGAATGCGCTGATCGACGTCGCGCCTGCTGGAATGCGCTGTCGCATCGCGGAAATTGGTGATTTGCCGATATTCAACGAAGACTTGGAAGTGGACGTTCCGCCCTCGTGGAGCCGGCTGCGCAAGGACGTGAAAAATTGCGACGCGGTGATTTTCGTCACGCCCGAATACAACCGCTCGATGCCCGGCGGTCTCAAAAATGCGTTGGATGTCGCCTCTCGGCCAGAAGGCAAAAACGCGTGGGCGAAAAAACCCGCGGGCGTCGTTAGCGTCACGCCTTACAAAATGGGTGCATTCGGCGCGAATCATTCCCTTCGCCAGACATTCGTTTTCCTCGACATGCCCGCCATGCAGCAGCCTGAAGCATACATTGGCGAAGCGGCGAAACTGTTCGATGACGACGGCAAACTTGTGAATGACGAGACGCGCAAGTTCTTCACGAAGTTCATGCGCGCATTCGGAAAATGGATCGACGCGACGCGCGGCTAGCGGCGATCAAACTACAACGGGCGCTTATAAACTTTCTTGTAGGCATTCGACTCGACGCGCAGCCACGCACGATTGTCATTGAACCGTCATTCGCTCTACCTACGCTATCGCGTCTTGGCGATAGGGGGAATGCGATGGAATTTTTATTCGATGGCTCGTTGAGCGGTTTGACCCTGCTGCTCTTGTGCAGTGCGCTGCTGCTCGCGTTGGCATTCGAATTCGTCAACGGATTTCACGACACGGCCAACGCCGTCGCGACCGTCATCTATACGAATTCATTGAAGCCCGCGTATGCGGTGATCTGGTCGGGACTGTGGAATTTCCTCGGTGTGCTGACCTCGACCGGTGCTGTCGCGTTCGGCATCATCGCGCTGCTTCCGGTTGAGCTCATCGTCAATATCGGATCCGGCGCGGGCTTCGCGATGGTCTTCGCACTGCTGCTGTCCGCCATCATCTGGAACTTGGGAACCTGGTATTTGGGATTGCCCGCGTCGAGTTCGCATACGCTGATCGGATCGATCGTCGGCGTCGGCTTGATGAATTCATATCTGTCGTCCACGGCGAAATTCGGCGAAGGCATCAATTGGGGCAAGGTGCAGGACACGGCGACCGCGCTGCTCGTTTCGCCGGTCATCGGATTCGTGTGCGCGGCGCTTCTGCTGTTGCTGGCGAAGGCGCTGATAAAAAATCCGCAACTCTATAAATCGCCCGAAGGCAAAACCCCACCGCCGCCGTGGATTCGTGGGTTGCTGATCCTCACGTGCACCGGCGTCAGTTTCGCGCACGGTTCGAACGACGGACAGAAAGGCATGGGTCTTATCATGCTGATTCTGATCGGTCTGGTGCCGACCGTGTTCGCGCTCAATCTTTCCGGCGATCCTGCGGCGATGGGCAAGATCATCGCCGATTCGCATTCGAGCGTCGCGATCATCGATCGGCAGAATACGCCGCAACCGCACGCCGGCATGGATGCGAAACATGCGCAGGATGCGTTGTCAGGATATTTGCGCAGCGGTCAAACGGGCCCTGAAACGATGCCGGCACTTGGCATGAAAGCGCATGCGATCGATGCAGTCGTCGCTAAAGCCGCCACGATCAAGGACATTCCGGCCGCCGATCGCGGTGCGCTGCGCAGCGATATTTATCTCGTCTCCGAATCGTTGAACAAATTGCTGAAAGGAACGACGTTCAACGCCGACGACAAGAAAGTTTTGGGCGCGTACAAGGATGAACTCAAAGGCGCCACAACGTTCATTCCGATCTGGGTGAAAGCAGCGGTGGCCGTCGCGCTGGGTCTCGGCACGATGATCGGCTGGAAACGTATCGTCGTGACGGTCGGCGAAAAAATCGGCAAGGCGCACCTCACGTACGCGCAAGGCGCCGCGGCCGAGCTGGTGACGATGATCACGATCAGCGGCGCGGACTACGTCGGTCTGCCTGTAAGCACGACGCATATCCTGTCGTCGGGCATTGCCGGCACGATGGCGGCGAACCATTCCGGTTTGCAGAAGGACACGGTGCGCAACATTCTTCTCGCGTGGGTGCTGACGTTGCCCGTGTGCGTGTTTCTCGGCGCAACGTTGTTCGCGGCGGGATTGTTCGTCGTGTTCCGCCTGTTCGGCATTCAATAATCCGCACGAAATAGTTTCCTCGCGGCGTGTCATAAAAGGATGGCAATTGTCGTAACCCCATCGTGAGCATCGCTTTCTGCGATCAACGATGAGGTACGACGTGAAAATTCAAAAGCGATGGGCGCTGACGACGCTTCTCCTCGCAACAGTCGCGGCGCACGCGGGCGCACCGCAAGACAGCGGCGCGCTCGACTCGACGTTCGGATCGGCAGGTAAAGTCCGCTTGCCTAATCCAACAACCTCGCTGGACAGTTTCGCCGCGACCGATGCCGCGATTCAATCGGACGGCAAAACGGTGATCGTCGGATACTCCTTCTATCAAGGCACGCCCGACGGCTGGTTCGTCACGCGCCTGAACGTCGATGGCTCGCTCGACACGACATTCGGCGGACACACCAACGGAAACCCCGTACCGGGATTCGAATTTCCCTACACCGGCGGTTCGGTCAATCAGGCATTTTCCGTCGCGGTGCGTCCCGATGGGCATATCGTCGTCGGCGGCACGATCATCGATGGCAACAACGGACGCATCACCGCGGTGGTGCTTCAGCTCAACGCGGACGGTTCGGGCGACGGCAGCTTCGGCAACAATGGTGCCGGTGCGACGTACCTCACGCCCGCCAGCGGCGACGGCAGTTATCTGTCGCGGTTAGTGCTCGACAAAGATGGCACCACCGATGTAGCCGGCACGTACCATGACAACCAAGGCGGCTTCAACGGCAATCAGTTTTTCTTCGCACGGATCAGTGCCGACGGCAAAACGACCGAACCATTCCAGTATCAGTTCGGTTCCGGCCCTAATCAGGATGATCACGCGCTCAGTCTCGCGATCGACAATCAAGGTCGCTACGTGCTCGTCGGATATCACCGCGGCGCCGGCGGCAATTACGATTGCGCGGCTATCCGCATCCTCAACAATCTGTTCGACGTCGATAACTCGTTCGGATCCGGCGGCCAAACGACCATTGCATTCGATTTGGGTGGCGACAAAGGCGATTTCTGCGACGCCGTTGCGCTATTCCAAAGCAGCCAGTACATCGCGATCGGCGGTCACGCATCGGTGGACGCCAGCGGCAATCAGGATGCGGTCATCGCAATGCTCGACAGCAACGGCGCGCTCGACCAGTATTATTCCGACCAGATCGGATATCCCGCCAAGCTGAATTTCACCTTCGGCGGCGCAGCCGATGCAGCGACGACGGTCAGTAAACTTATCGTCGACGACAACGACACGAAGACGCCGACACTTCTGGCCGTCGGCACCGGATCTAAACCCGGCGTGCCGTACGGCGACACGTTCGGTGTCGCGCGATTCAACTTGCCGTTCTTTACGAACTTCTCGTTCGATACCACGTTCAACGGTGGCAATCCTCAAAATGTATACTTCGACGAGTGCCCGGACGGCATTGGCCTGCTTCGTACGTATAACGACGCGCGTTCGGCGGTATACGCCAATGGCAAGCTGATAGTGGTTGGCGAAACGGCGTGCACGAGCGGCAGCACCAGCAGCATCGCCGCCACGCGGTTCGCACCGTTCGACGTCATTTTCAACAATGGCCTCGACATACCGTCTTACTGAGTCGACGGACTGGCCTTATACATTTGGCAGTCTGAGGTTTCATCGCAGCAACCGCCTTGCGCACCGGCGGTTGCTGCAGTCCGATGTCGCAGTTCTGCGGTGCACGGCGTTTCTCGAAGTATCGGCATATTCGATGCCGCGCCGGAGAACCGCCGTGAGAATCGTATTTGCCTTGTGCGTAATGTTCTGCGTGTCGCTTCCTACCGCGATCGCGAGTTGTCCCATCGGCGTCCCGCCGCCGTCTTTTTATGTCGGCAGCGACAACCGATGTAGCTACAACAGGATTCAGGACGCCATCACCGCCGTCTCCACCTCGGCAACGTGCGCGCCGATCATCTATGTGACCGACGAGCACAAACCCTGGAAGGAAGCGCTGACGATCACGAACCGAACGTTCACGCTCGTCGGCACCACCGCGTCTTGCAGCACAGGCGGCGCGACGGGTGCGCATGTCGAATCGGATCTCGCGACGCCCACATCGCCGCAGGCCACCATCAGCGGCGCGGGGCTCAACGCACCTGTGATCACGATCAGCGGTACCAGCAACGTGACGTTGCAAGGACTGGAAATCACCGACGGCAATATCGGCGCGAGTTCCGAAGGCGGCGGCATTTTCTTCAACGGTGCCGGTTCACTCACGCTCAGCGGAACAACCGTCGACAACAACCAGGCTGACTACGGTGGCGGCATCGACGTTAGCCCCTCAGGCAAAGCCACACTCACGTTGCAAGCCAATACCCTCGTCATCAACAACCTTGCCGGAACGTCCGGCGGCGGCATCCGCATCGAAGGTCAGACGCATCTGTACATGCTGGCCGACAACAGCTCCGTGAGTTTCAACGATGTGCAGTTCGATTACGGCGGAGGCATCGAAGTTCTGGGTCCGGCGGTCGCGGATATCGCTTCGTCGGGTTCCTTCGGCGTCGGCGCCATATCGAACAACAGCGCACCATACGGCGGCGGCATCGCGCTGCTCGCTACATCGAACGGAGAAGCGGATGTCCGCTTGTTCTCGACCAATGCGACGCAGCCGGTGTTGATTTCCAACAACACGGCATCCGCCGAAGGTGGCGCGATCTACGCCAAACCGATCGAGGACAACAGCGAAGGCGCGAGAGTGTGCGCGCAGAACTTCCGCATGACCGGCAACGCCGCGCCGGAAGGAGCGGCAATTTATTCCGACGACGACACGGGTTTCCGATCCGAACTCGATGCCGCGCAGGTCTACTTCAATTCCGACGGCGATTGCGGCGATTCGCCGACGCTGGCGTCGCTGGGTTCGGTCGCGTGCGCGAAAGGTATCGCGTGCAACGAAGTCTCCGACAACAGCGCGGAGAATTCTCCAGGCGATCCGAGCGGCGGATCGATTCTTTATCTTTATCACTACGGTCAAGTCGGTCTCGACCGTTTCGTCATGCGCGGCAACACCGCCGGCCAACTCGTATCGGCGCTCTCTCCGATCGACGGCGACAACTCGTTGAGCAACTGTCTGTTCGTCGACAACCATACGCAGCATGAACTCGTTCACGAAGAAAGCGCGTTACTGCGTTTGGACAACTGCACGTTTGCCAATAACACGATCGACAACGGTTTCGTCTTCTACGCCGATCATGGTTTCACGTTGACGCGGAGCATCGTGTACCAACCGAGCATCAGCACGATCGACTATCAGGCGGATGGTTGCACCGATTGCGAAGTGACGCAGAACGTCGTGTCGAACGACATCTCGACATTCCCCGCCAACGCGACCGGCGTTCAGCTGATCGGCAATCCGCTGTTCGTCGATGCAACGAACGCGGACACGAGTCAACGCGATTATCATCTTCGCGCCGTTATCCAAAATGGTGTCGTCAGCGCCTCGCTCGCCATGGATTACGCGACAACAGGCGTCAGCGTGGATCTTGACGACGATGCGCGCAATGTCGACGTTCCGCTGGTGAATCACGGCGGCACGGGCGATCTCGGCGCCTACGAAGCAAAACCCATCGTCGACCGTGTATTTGCCGACTCACTCGGCGACGCCGTGTCGCTGTTGCTGTCGCCATGACCAAGCCGCGTCTCAGAATGATATTCGCACTCGTCTCGGCAACGTCGGGGTGCTCGTGCTCAGCCGACGTTCCCATCACCGGCACGATCGTCACCGGCAGCTGCACGTTCTCACCGACGGAATAAACGCCAGCGCGAGCATCCGGCGAACTACCTCCGGGCCGGACGGCAGCCTGCGGTTCACCAAATATTTTTCCAACGGCATCGGACGCAGGGTTTACAACCCCGGCGTGACGTTGCAGTCCGTCCGTAGCGCGCGATCCAGCGTCGCGATGCCGGCATCGACGTGTCCGTCGACCGACACCTGCGCTGCGCCGAGAACGTAATCGACGTAGATACTCCTCGCGCGGTTTGCGCCGAGCGTGTTTTCCACGACGCCGTGTCTATCGATCCCACGTGGCTTCCCATTCCGCCGCCAGCTGCGCGATCAGCGTGGCCGTCGACATATTCCGCGCCAGTGGTGCGCCCTGACCTGCCCACTGCGCGCCGAATCCAAAAT
>CAZZYA010000071.1:0-15176 GCA_964658115.1 uncultured Rudaea sp.
CCATCTACCGCGCCAAGTCCGGCGCCGGCTTACGTGCAGCAATCCGCGGCGCCCGTGGCACCGCCAGTCGTCGAGAAGCCAGTAGCGGTGCCGATCGCGGAGCCGCCGACAAATCCCAAACCTTCGACGGTTGCGGTTGCGAAAAAATCCATTCCGCCGACGAAGCCGACAATCGCGATCTCCGATAAAAAACCACTCGCAGCCGTCGCTCCAGTCGATAGCACGTTCAAGGGACACGTCGATCTGGTCGTCGGTCCCGATCAGACTGTGGGCGCCGGTGAAGTTGCCGACGCGGTCGTCTACTTCGTGCCGAGCACCGCCGGCGCGAAACCGAAGCCCGGGCAGTTTCAGATCTACACGCGTGATAAACAATTCGATCCGTCTTCGCTTGTCGTTCCGGTCGGAAGCACGATTTCGTTCCCGAATCAGGACGAGATATTGCACAACGTGTTCTCCGCCAGCGCCGGCGGAGAATTCGATCTCGGTGTGTACGGCGAAGGCGCATCGGCTTCGCACACTTTCAATAAGGCCGGACTGTTTCTAATCAACTGCAATGTGCATCAAGCGATGCAGAGCAGTGTTCTGGTGGTGGATACACCGTTTTACACGCACCCATCGAAATCGGGCGACTTCGTAATCCAGGGCATTCCGGCCGGCGACGGCAAATTTGTGATTTGGCATCCGCGCGCAGCGAGTGTCGAACGCACGATGAACATGCCGACCAAAGATGCGACGTGGACGATCACGATTACGCGGCCGCGTGTCGCCGGGCATCTCAACAAAGAGCACAAGAAATACAAACTCGATGTGGCACAGCAGTGACGTGCCATGCTGAGTAATTTCAAATCGAAAGTAGTTCTCGCGTTCATCACGATGGGCATCGCCATCTGTGCAAGCCTGGCAATAGCTGCGTATGCGCAAATCGGCGAACTCGTGCATCACGTTTTCGACGCAACGTTGGCGACGGCGCAAGGCGTACAGAAATATTATCTGACGCAGCGTGCGCGGCAATTGGAGAATGCATCGAGCATCGTTGTCGGCAATCCAAATTTCTCCGCGTACGTCGCGCGGGCTTTCGGCGACGGGTCCGCGATCAACGGAATCGATACGGCGTCATTGCGTGATCTCATCAGCGAACGTCGCGAAGACCTCAATGCCGATATTGTCGCGATCCTCGACCTATCCGGCAAAGCGGTCGTCGAGAACGGAAACACGCAGATCGGTGCGCTGAGTCTCGTAGGAAATTCCATTTTGGAGCGTGCCAAAAAGACCGACGTCGCCGTTTCTGGTTTTCTCGTACAGGGAAAGCGGTTGTCGCTGATCACATGCACAGCGATTCGTCGCGGAGCGGACATCCAAGCGTTGTTGCTCACCGGACAGAATATCGACACGGCGGTGGCGACGGAGGCGTCGCAACTTGCCAACGCCGGGCTCGTGCTGGTGGAGAAATCGGGAACGACGTGGCAAGTTGTCACGAGCAACGTCGACGAGCGCGTCAATCGACAGATTCCGGCGGCCATGCAAATAGCGGTCGTCGATCCCGCGGTCGGATCGATCGACGGCAGCCAACTCTTGGACTCGGATTCCGGTGTTTGGATTTTTCGCGCTATCCCGCTGTTTGGCAGCGATGGCAGCGTGCAACTGGTGTCACTTCTTCCGCCATCGTTTCGAGATAGCGTCGTACGCGCCGTCGGTTTTCCGCTCGTGATCGCCGCGGCAGCGCTGCTCGTGCTCGCGTTGATCATGAGTGTCATCGCGTGGCGGCGTTTCGGCCGACCGCTCGATCATCTGGCGTATCTGTCGATGCTGGCGGAAAAAGGAGATCACGCGCTCGAATTCAAGATGAAAGCCAACGGCGCCGTCGGACGGCTCGCCAGCGGTTTCAATTACCTCATGCGCGAACTGGGCCGTTACCGCGTCCCGGGTGGCACGCCGATGCGTCGCGTCACCGATCGGCATGTGCGATGACGGCTAAAATTTCCTGGAAAAGATTGTACGCCATGCGAATCGCACCGAAATGCATGCGCACCATCGCGCTCCAACTCGTTTTTGTGATGACGCTCGGGTGTTATGCGTCGGCATTCGCGCAATCCGATGAGGATGCAGACTCAGCGCCGCTGCCAGCCGCTGCCGTTGAAACCTCGCGCACCGGCAGCGACAAACTGTTGCTGACCGGCGGCGTTTCGGAAGTGGAGGGCGCCGCTGGCGGTGGGTTGACGCCGTGGGCGGTCATCGGTGGTTATGGCACGCGCGATCAGTTCGGTGCATCCGCCTTCTTCACGAATTTGCAATTGCCTAATTACCGTTTGAATGATGCCGGCGTATTGGTATCGATGTTCGACCGTTTCGAATTGGAAGCCGCCGAGCAGCGGTTCGATACCGAGAACGTCGGCGCGGCGCTGGGTCTGGGTCGCGGCTTCACATTTCGCGAAGACGTTTTCGGACTCAAATTCAAACTGTTCGGCGACGCGGTGCTCGAGCAAGATTCGTGGTTGCCGCAAGTTTCGGCAGGCTTGCAGTACAAAACGAACAATCAGGGCGACGTGCTCCGCGCGATCGGCGCCAAGAGCGATCACGGCGTCGATTTTTACCTCACTGCGACCAAGCTCTTTCTCGGTGAAAGTATACTTGTGGACGGCACCCTGCGCTTCACCAAAGCGAATCAAATTGGTTTACTCGGCTTTGGTGGCGATCGCAACGACAGCTATCAGCCGGAGTTCGAAGGATCGATCGCCTATTTGCTGAGTCGCACGTTTGCCGTCGGCGTGGAATACCGCATGAAACCCAACAACCTCGGCATCGCGCGCGAAGACGATTGGTATGACGCGTTTTTTGCGTGGGCTCCGACCAAACACTTTTCGCTTACGCTGGCCTATGCCTATCTGGGCAATATCGTGATCAAGGACAATCAACGTGGTCTTTACCTCTCCGCTCAAATCGGTTTCTGAAATGCTGCGTTCGGCTGTCGCGGTGATAGCGCTGGCCTGCTTCGTTGCCGCTGGTTGCCTTGCGCACGCCGATGACTATCCGGCGGCGCAAGCGGATCCGAGTCTGCTGCCGGTCTACAAACAATTCGGCGAGAGGCCTGGCCTTGTCGCGTTGATGGACGAGTTGATGATCAATCTCGTTGCCGATCCACGCACGCGCCCATTCTTCGCCAGCGCCGATCAGAAACATATCAAAATGGAACTCGTCGATCAGTTCTGCGTCATTCTTGGCGGTCCCTGCGAATACACGGGCAAATCGATGGAGGAATCGCATAAAAAGTTGCCGATCGACGAGGCATCGTTCAACGCGCTCGTCGAAGACTTGCAGCTGGCAATGGATAAGCACGCTATTCCGTTCCGTGCGCAAAACAAGCTGCTGCAGAAGCTGGCGCCGATGCATCGGGAAATCGTCAATAAGCGTTGAGCACACCGAGCGCGCGGCGAGCGTGTGGAAGGTCACGCCGAGTTCTATCAAACGTGTGAAATGAACTTTAGCAGCTTAAGTCGAGCTGATTAATTCATAAGCAAATCATCTGTTTTTGTTTGCTTCGAATCCTGGTGCCCAAAAACAAGGCCGCAACGACGCGGTCTTTGTCGTGCGACCGTTCCCAAACTTTTTCCGCGTTACACTGACGGTGCTCGGCTAAACGCCGTCGGGGAGTATGCGATGATTTTTTATGTCTTGATCGTGTGTGCCGTGCTCGTAGTTTCCGGAATTCGCGTCTTGCAACAATTCCAACGAGGACTTGTCTTTCGTCTCGGCCGTTATCAATCGACACGCCCACCGGGTCTGACCTGGGTCATCCCGATTATTGATCGGCTGCAAGTCGTCGACATCCGGGTTGTCACGCAAGACATCGAACCCCAGGAAACGATGACGAACGACAACGTTCCCGTGAAAGTGCGAGCCGTTGTCTGGTACAAGGTCATCAATCCCGAAAAGGCGATAATCGAAGTGGTGCGCTTTGAAGACGCGGTCCGTCAGACGGCGCTCACGGTTCTTCGCAGCGTCATCGGCCAACACTCGCTGGACGAATTGCTCAAGGAACAGGAAAAGTTGTCTTCGATGCTGGGCGAAGTGATCGATAAGGTCACGGAACCCTGGGGCGTCGCCGTGGAGCGCGTTCAAATCAAGGATGTGGAAATTCCCCAATCCATGCAGCGAGCGATGGCTCAGGAAGCGGAAGCCCATCGCGAAAAGCGCGCGCGGATCATCAAATCGGAAGCCGAATACGAGGCCGCAATGAAGCTCACGGAAGCGGCGACAAAGATGTCGCAAACGCCGATGGCGATCGAGTTGCGACGTATGCAGATGTTGACGGAGGTCGGCGCCGAACAGAACACGATGACGATCGTGATGATGCCGTCGGAGTTTGTCAGCGCGGCGACCGCCGTCGTGCGACTCGCCGATTCGGCTGATCGAAAGGCGAACGACGCAATCTAAGTGTAGTATTGCCGTGGAAATTCTAGCGCAGTACTACCGCGCTCAATATTTGCTCAGCAAGATCACATAACCAGGTATTACTTCAACCATGAGATTGGCGACAGCGCACCTCCGCTGGCCGTCAACCAGAATAAACCCGTCGTTTTTTGACGTCGAATGTCTCCTAGGCCGTCCTTCTTGCGTGAGTGAAGATGTTCACTAACGAAGAGGCGGCCATGCACTACAAGACGTATCTAATTCTCGCTCTGTCGATACTCCCTGGGCTCGCGCTTGGGGCTAACTTCTCCGACTTGACGTTGGACACGAGGTTTGGCGCCGCGGGTCACGGGATCACGACGCTGGATTACACCAGTGCCGACGGCGGCTCGACGGATCGCCCGGTTGCGGTGTTGCCGAAGATTGCAGGCCAAAATCTGGGATGGTGGGTCGTCGCCAACCACAGCAATGGCGGTTCGGACGCGACTTTCGAAATTTTCGACCTGAGCCCGACCGGCGCGGAGACATCGGTGAGTACGTCGGTCGATCCGGTTATTGCGGGCCCCGTCGATGCGATCATCGCCGACGTCAGCGGTGAACGTCGCATTTTTATACTCGGCACAGTTTCCGGTTCGAGTGGAACCCTGGACTTCGGTATCAAATGTCTGAATGTTTCGGGCGGCACCTTCCAAGGCGACTGCCCGAACTGGGGACCTTTCGGCCGATCCTATGCGGAAGTGAATTTCGGATTGGGACCGACCAAAAACGATTTCGCGCAACGTCTCGCCTATTACAACAGTTATCTGTACGCCACCGGATTTGTGGACGATGGAAGCGGCAGCACCGCCGACTTCGCGGTCGGCGTCGCGAAAGTCAGCGCGAGCGACGGCACGCTCGCCGATGGTTGGGGAAACCTTGCGGCGCAGAATGGATTGTTCGTCAAGAACATCAACTATCAAACCGGCGGAACGGACGTGCCGTACGCCATCGTCGTCGGACCGGCCAATCCGTTGGGTGTTGGCGGCCTTGATCTGCGAGTCGATGTTTTCGTCGCCGGAGCGTCGACCGTTGCGGCCAACGATAACGACGGCTGGATTATGGCGATCGATGAGAATCTGACCAGCGGTGAACGACTTGATCCCGAATGGAACAATGGAAACATTCGGCCGTATTACTTCGATCTGGGAACGACGAAAAAACAGGATCAGATAACCGCGCTCACGCAACGCCACAACGGAAACCTGCTTTTCGCCGGATATGCGGAAGATGACGATGACACCGAGCTGGTTCTAGGCGAATTGAAACCGGACGGCACGCCGTTAGCCTCGTTTTGCGGAGGCGGCGTATGCCACAGTTTGTATACAAGTTTACATGAGGTGCCGGTCGCCATCGCCGAACGCCTGGGCGCGGGAAATTTCGTGGTCGCGCTCGATAACACGGATGACTACGACGGCGACGGACATCCCGTTGCAGCCATTTACCAGTTTCACTACAACGGCAAGTCGCTGGATTCTCTGCAGGATGTCGATTTGAACGCGAGTGATACGCGCCAGAATGCAACTTACGCCACGGCATTGATTGTCGATCCGGTTTCGACGGACGCCCTGTTGACTGGCTGGAGCCGATACACGTTAGATCCGCCGGCCGATTCCGGCGACGACGATGGATTCGTCACGTGGTATCGCGCGGACAATACCGTCTTCGCCAACGGTTTCGGCGGTGCGTATCGGGATTAGCAACACCGAACGACGAACTTTCGCGTTCGAGTGAAAGCGTGCAGGAAGACCTCGTGGGCCCAATCACGAGGTCTTCGCGCTGGGATCAGCAGTCGCGTGCACGATCATCCGCAGAGAGCTATTGCCTGCGAACGCGAGCGACCCAGATAGTTGCGCCCATTTATGCGAGACCATCCCATGCCCGCGGCCCCGATGTAACTACTTTTCGCCGGCACCGTATTTCTTGTGCCACGCTTCGATCATCTGCAGCAGCGAGTCGCCGTGCGGACCGACGATGTCGCCGACCAGCCAGCACTCGGTCTTCGATTTTCGTTGGAGAACTATATTTGCGCGCATCTGCTCGTGATGTGATTTGTCGAGAATGAAGGGAAATGACATCGCCACGACGGTTTCGACATCCGAATTACCGATCGTCTCAAACTCGACCGGCTTGGCGATGTGGCCGTCTTGCGCGTCTGTCCACGGATCGGCTTCAATCGCGCAGATTCCGTCCTGCGTGCATTTGTGTTCTCGATCCAGCGCAGCGAAAAAACGCGGCGTGACGATCGTTTTGATCTTGGCGGGATCTTCTGAAGCAAACTCGGGATGCTTCGCATAAAACGATTTCGCGACCGCTACCGGATCGTCGGTGGCACACGCCGCGTAAACAGTGCTGACTGCCGGCGTCATCGACAAGCAAAGGTACGCCATAGCGTTCGCGAATTTCATAGCAGGGATTCCAATAGCGGGAACACGTTCATGAAACGCTGGGGAAGTTCCAATCCGAACAAATGGCTCACGTTGCGAGCGGCGGCGCGACCGAATGTTCGCTTTTTCCAGCGGTCGCCGTTTACTTGGTATCGTGACGTTCGCTTGCGGCTCGCATCGGGCGCGCAAGTTTCCTGTGCGTGTCGAGGTATGCGATGAGTCCGCAATCACGATACCGTGGGCGTCCTTGGCTGAGGGTTGCGATGTTTTTATTCCGGTTTGCATCATTGAATGTCTCCGAATGGCGCGGACATGTGCGCATCGGGGCGGTGCTTGGCCTGCTCGCGGTGGCGCCGTCGGTCGCAGCAGTGGCGCCGGACAAGCCGCATATCGTTGCTGCCTGTTCAACACCGGTTTTTGTGGGAATACACATTGGTGCAACGGGCGATTTCGCAGCGCGCGATTACCGACTGGAAACCTGCGGCACCGGAACCGATCGCGCAAGCGAAATTCCGGACGGCGGCTTCAAGACATTGTCGTTCGCAGGCGACGACGGCACCGTGGAAATACATTTGGAATTACGGAACGGCGAACGAGCACTTGCTTACGAAGCGCGCGCGGTTAAGCCGGGAGAGACGGTTTCACTGCAGCGCGTCGGTCATCATCAAGGTGCGGATGTCACGGTAACCACGATGCGCGACCCTCGCAGCGATCTTCTCGCTTTGCACACCGTCGACGAAGCGGCGCGCGATATCGCGGCCGATATCGCGCGGGCCAAACAACTGCGCATTACTGACATCGATCAAATTGGAAATTCACGCGTTACTTTTCAATTCGACGCGATTCCCTCGCGCGTCGTGTTCAGTCTGTTGGCCGACGTGTCCGATCGGATGATCTGGTTTACCGGTGAGCACGAAGTCTCCGTAAGTGCGCCGATGCATTTTTCCGACGACTGGAAAAAGTTGTACGCGGCACGCAAGAACGCTGTCGGCCGAGAAAGGAGCGCTATCGAAGCGCAGATGCTGACGCTGATCGGTACGCCGCAGCGACGCGAAGATGTCACGCCTATTCAAGAACTCGAGCTGCGCTCGATTTCGCGCGGTGACGATGACAAACGGGTCGTGGCTCCGCAGCGGCAACTCGTCGAGTGGATCAGGGTGCGCAGCTACGACGCCGAGCGTGACCCGGCCTATGCCGATGCACTGTTCGCCCTCGCCGAAGCGCTAGCGCAAAACAATGCGACGGCCGAGGCGGCGACCGTGCAAACGCACGCAATCGCGATCATCGAGCGCGTCGACGGGCCGATGACCATCCACTTGGCCGACCCTTTGATCGATCAGGCAGCGATCGCAAATGAATTAGGGAAGCAAGCTGCCGCTCGCGAGATGCTCACACGCGCGATCAGTCTGGGGAATCCAACGCAGAAGCCGCGGGCGATGCTGGCGCTGGCGGCACTGCACTTCGGCGAACGCCGTTACGACGATGCGGCTGCGACATTGGACGCGGTGTATCCGCTGTTGCCGGAGCACGCGAACTGGTACGAGGAGGACGAAGCCGGACACCCGAGTCAGATGCATGACGCGTTCGTCGATCTGGAAAGCAAACTCATGCCCAAGCTTCGACTGGAGATTGCCGAAATTCATCGTCGGCGTTTGGTCGCGCTCGAAACCCGGTGCTACGGAGCCGACAGTATCCCTGCGGCGTATGAGCACTACGCGTTGGGCCGAATTCTTCAGCGGCAAAATAAGCTCGAGGATGCCGCCGAAGAAATGGCAGCCAGTTTGACGTACGCGGCGAAACAGACGGAACCGGTTTTCCTTCACGCGGATGTTTTGATGCATATCGCGCAGATACGTCTGGCGCAACGAAAGTTTGGTGAAGCCGCCGGCGCTTGGCGAGACATGGCCGCCCTGCGCGCGAAAGTCTACGGCTCGCACAACGTGCGTGTCGCATTGGCGCTGCGTGAAGTCGCCATGCTCGAAACGGAGGCCGACCGGAATGGCGAAACGCGTGACGCCCTGCAACGCGCCGCAGACGCCGAACGTGGCGAGCACGTGTCACCGGCGGAAGCTGTCTTCGCCAAAGCCGCCGGAGACCTGAAGGAGGGTCTTGATTACGATCTGGTGTATTCGATCGCCGAACAACTACGCGACGATATCTCTCAGCTCAGCGCGTTGGATGAAACGCAGCGTGTTCGCTTCGATGCGCTCGCGAAGCAGTTCGAGGACTACGCGATGACCACGCTGCGCATGCAGAACGATACGCAAGCCGCGGCGATTCTCTACACAGCATCAGCGAGTTTGCGAAGTCTCAGTCGCGGCCGCGATCAGACGGAAACCCAAGCGTCCGCGCGCAAGGCGATCGAGCTGTGGCAGCAGATTGGACGACAGGATACCGCCGATAAACTGCGCCAGGGCTACGCGATCGAGCGCTGAAGTTGGGGATCGGCGACGACGACTACGACCGTTTCACGCGATTTCGATACGAACGCACGTTGTCTCCGTTGATACGCGACTGCGTCGTGCCGTTATTCGTGCCGACTTTCGTGTCGTCGACGGCGACTACTTTGGCTTCGACCTTCGCCTTGTGTTCGAAGTCGAACGATTTGTCGGTGTTGCGATAGTAACGGTAGAGCATCCAGTACAACCCCGCCGCCCCGCCAGGTCCGATCAGCAAAATTCCCATGCTCACGTGATGGCTGGTACTCATGACGAATGCCCCAAAATAAACAGCGCGATACCTTCGAGGAAGGTGCCTACCGTCAGTGCGGTGAGAAGAAGTTTCCATTGCTGCACGGGCACGCTGCCCATCGTTTCGCCGGTACGGCCGTTCACCGCGATGTAGTGCAACAAGCCGCCGTTGCTTCCCGGCTCGTGATACGAATACAGCCACACGGGCAAGTACATCGCCACCCATCGCGTGCCGTGCACTTCGATGTGTTCCTGCTCCCAGCGCACGCCGCGGTTGTAGCGATTCACCGATGGTTCGACCTGGGCCCGGGCGATCGACAGCAGTTCATCCTCCAGCCGTGGGCGCAGGCGCTCGACGTTCAAGTCGCGCTTCTCCGAACTGAAGCCAGCCAGGAACGATGCATTCCACTTCACCGCGTTCTTGGTGTCGAATGGCAGGATCGCGTTGATGATGTTGTTCGTGTTGACGCGCGTGTCGAGGTTGCCACGCTCCGCCGACGATTCGAGCGGCAGATCGTCCACCGTGAAATCGACGTGTCGACCGACCTGGTATACGTCCGCGTCGTAGTACGTCGTCTTGTTGTTGTCGCTGCCGCGTTCGTAACTGCGTGTCTGGATTTCGCCGTGGCCGGCGACATCCGCGCCGACATTGCCGTCGACGATCATGTACGGCAAATACACGCCGGAGACGTTTTCCGGCGTGAACTCATCCTTGAACGCTTTCAGCGCGAACAATCGGCGTTTGTCGACGAACTGCCGTATGCGCGCGACCGCATCGTCCTTCTTGATGTGGAACGACAGCACCGCATCGGGCACTGCGCCATTGGGCACCTGCTCGTTCACGCCGAACACGTGGCGACACCAATGACAACGCGCGGTCATCGCGTTCGCTGTGTTGACCGTCACCTCGGCGCCACAGCCGGAACACTTGAAGGTGAGGAGGCTCGCTGCGTCGGCTTGGATATCTTTGGCGCCCGACGCGAGCACCGTTCCCTCGAGACGGTCGATGCCTTCGCCGAGACCGTATTGCTCCTCGACGCGTTCTCCCGACCATTCGTTGCGGCAATAAAGGCAGATCAAATCGTCGGTGCCCGGCTTCTGCCGGATTTCCGTCGAGCCGCACTTCGGGCAGCGATTGAGTCCGTCCTTGAGTTCGGCGGACGACGTGTCGATCGCGACGGGATCGGGCGCCGTCAGTTCATCGCGTATCGGCTTCGGCAGCGTCGCCGGATCGATCGGAAAACTTCCCGGCTGCGGCGGAACGTCTTGCGGCGATCCTGGCCCGGTGTACGGTGACGGCGGTTTGGTATCGGGCATGGATGATTTTCCGGCGCTTACAGTCCGAGCGCTTTGGCTTTGGCTGCGTCGTAATCAGCCTGTGTGATGAGACCGGCGTCGAGCATCTGCTTGGCTTTTTGCAGCTTGGCGATCGGATCGTCTGCAGCGGGCGCGGAAGCAGCCGGCGGCGCCGCTGCAGGCGCCGCGACCGGTTGCTGCAGCGTGCCGATGCCCGCAACGCCACCCGCCATGCCCATGCCGAACAGACCGGCAGGTCCTGCGTGTTCGCCCGCCGCCTGCATGCCCGCCGCGACGGACGCCTGCAAGTTGGAATTGCCGCGTGCGCCGAGCAGCGCGTCGGCGCGCTGGACGGTCTTGAGCAGTTCCTTTGTGTTCGCGTCGTACTCGATCGAGACGATTGCGGTTTTGACGATCGCGAGGCCGCGATCGGATTTCCACTGATAGCCTTTCTCCACCGCTTCGGACAGGCTGGCCGCGAAGCCCAGCGAATCCTGCTGAAGTTTCGTGATGCGGTTGCCCTTGTCGGGATCGTTCGAATAGATGCTGAAAGCGGGCGCCAGCGATCCGACCACTTCATTGAAAAGCTGGTCCGCCGCCGGATTGTCGATATCGGTGAAATCGAAGATTCGGCCGGGTTGCAGATAGGCGGCGGGAACGAAGTTCTTTACGAACAGAATCGGATCGATGATCTTCAGTGTGTAGGTGCCGCGTGTCACCGCACCCACCTGCGTGTTGAGGAAACGGTCGTCCCAGTAAATTTCGGACTGCGTGCCGAAACGATTGTCCGAAAGTTCTTTCAGTGAGACGTAAAACGCGTTCTGCTGCGAGCCCGGCCGGCCGCCGAATTTGAACCGTTCCCACGATTGTTTGATGAGCGCGTCGCTCAAGCCGCTGCCGGAAAAGATCGACTTCGAGTTGATGTCGTCGGATTTCCATTCGTAACCGCCAGCCTGCGCGACGAGGCCGGTGATGGCGCCGTCCTGCATCAACAGCAAACCGTAGCCTTCGGGTACGACGATTTTCGAACCGTTGGTGATGATGTTCGACGATCCCTTCGTGTTCGAGCCGCGCCCCGCGTTCGTGCCGCTCGGCACGGCTGCGAACAACGCGGCCGTCGGCGGCAATCCGCTCGGAACCGTGTAGAAATCTTTCCACTGGTCGGCGAGCGAGCCACCGATCGAACCCACCGCTGCTTGAATCAGACCCATGACGTCTCCCGAATGTGCTGAAGGGCGCCACTCCTCCGAAGTGCGGCGAAAATTACACTATACGTCACGCCAAGACCAGAGCATGCCGGTAGCGGATTGCGACGAAGCAGCGCCGATTATCGAAGTGACTATCTGGCACTGGGTTGTCCTTCTTTTGGCTCGGCGCCGACGTCGATTAGATCGTGGAATCGCGTCATGTCGATGTAAAGATGACGCGGATGATCGCCTTCGGAAAAGATGTCGACGAAACGGCGACCGAAAACCAAATCCTCGCTGGCGTACGAGTGTCGCGCCGTGACGCCGGCTGCGAAGGTTTCGTCGGTTCCGGAGATCGTTACCGATAAACGCATGTCGCCGTCCGCAAACGCGCGCGCGTCGACGCCATGCAGCGGACTGCTTTCGTCGATGCGGTGCATGATTTGCCAGCTCAGCGGAAACAGCGGTGAACGGGACCGTTCGAGTTTCAGATCGTGGAAACGACGCAGACTGTGGCCTTCACGCGTCTGTTCATCGCGCAGCAAAACGAGGTTCGCCGATGCCTCGACGATGTAACTCTTGCGCTGATTGGCGACGCGCAACATCAATGCCGGCACGCCGTCGTAATCCGCAATGGTCGCCACGCGGCTGAACAGGACTCGTGCGGTCGGTTTGGAAAAACGTGCGAACACCAGGCTGGTGATCACGGCCAAACTCAGCATGCCGGTCATGATTTCCGCGGTGGCGACACTGTGTCCGTAAATCGTTGCCGGGCTCATGTTGCCGTAACCAACCGTGGCGAGTGTTTCCACGCTGAAGAAAAAGCAGTCGATGAACGATGTCGCGTTATTCACCGCGTGACCGCCCAACCAGTAGGCGGTCGCGAACGCGAGATTGACCAACGTGTACAGCGTGACCGCGCCGAAAAAAAATCGCGGCCAGGTCAGCGACATGATCATGTGATACGCGTCGTGCCAATTGAAGCGCGCCGCCCCGATCTTGGTCACCTCTGTGTGGAAAACTCGAACGGTTACACCGTCGCGTCGCGAAAATTCGGGCATGGTCGGAATCTGCACAAGGAAAAATGGTGGCGAAGGTCGCCCTGTTGGTTTTCAGGGCGGATCCAACGCGCAACAAATTTACTTTACCGCAGCGCACGTCGTGATCACATGTTTTCCCGACTACGTGCGTTCGCCAGTCATGTCGGCGGCAAGTGCTCGGCGAGCGGCATTTGCGCATCCCATTTGCCGTTTTCCAGATTCATCATATAGGCACCGCGAACGAGCCAGCCGGCGCCATCGTGGCCTTCGAAAATCACCGCCGCCGTAGTGCCCTTCATGTAGCCGCCCAGTACCTGCACGTCGGCCAGCTCCTGAACGGCTTGCTCGCGCAACGTCAGTTCACGCTTTTTCTCGGGCACCGGCGTACCGTCCATTTCCTTGTCGCGGTACAAAATTTTTCCTCGCTGACCGCCGAGAGCGATGAGGCTCGCGAAGTCGTTCGCCTTGAACGCTCTGCTCGTGGCGGTGACATGCTCCACGAGCGCTTTGCCGGGATCACCACCGTCGGCGGGCAGCTTGCTTGCGTTGGTTTTCCACGCCGGGTCATGGTCAATCTCCGTGCTCAGCATTTCGTCCGCGATCGCCTGCGGTGTTTTAGCACGCAACGCCTGCAGTTTCTCCGGCGTGTAGACGCTCGTGAGAATTCGATATTGCCCATCGACCTTGGCGTACGGAAAACTCATCTTCATGCTGGAACTGCTGTCTTTGGATTTGGCTTTGTCTTCCACGTCGATGAGACCTTCAGGCGTCCCGTCCGGGACGCGGCCGTATTTCTCGCGTTGTTCCGTGACTTGTTTTGTGAACGCGTCCGTGAGCGGTACGGGAGAAAACGTGCAGACGTTGCCGAACGAGCAATCCTCGACGAGCATGATGAAGCCGAACTGCTCGTCGGCATGTGGCTTTGGACTCGCTATCAACGCCAATGCGCCGTCCACGTCGCCGTGCGTGAATGCGGTGTTCAATTTTTCGGCTAGCGCTTCGGGCGAGCGAGTGCCGCCGCAGCCGACGCCGGCCACCATTGCCAGTGCAAGTGCGAGTGTGCGCAATCGAAATTGCATAGTTCGTCTCCGTTAGGCCAGGTGCGGGCAGGTACGCCGCAGGTCCCTGGCAATACGACAACGGCAGAAAAAAGCGGACATCGTGTTGCGGGCGATCCGGTGGGTGGATAGCCGCGATCCGCATGCCGCGCTCGATCCGCCCGACAAAGACGTTTTGTCGCGGCGCCGGTTCGTGCTACTCCGACAGCGTCGTGAACGGAAAGCCCCAGCGCATACGCTTCATCTGGTCGCACATCACGCCGACGAGGGCGCGACGGAACAGGAACGGGTTGGCGGCGTTCAAGCACGATGACCAGATCGCCGGCCGAGCCTTCGCAACGACAAATCGTTAAAGCAACCGCATCGATGGCCGATAGTTCGGGAAGACACCACGGTTGCTTGCCATGCGCATACTGCTGATCGATACCGACGAAAAACGCGCCGACGCGCTCGAGATGAGCATCGCGAATCACGCGCCCGACTGGCGTGTGAACTATGCCGACACGTCCGCCACCGCGTTGACGATGATGGCATCCGACGACTTCGACGTCGTGGTCGCCGTCAATTCGACGGAAGTCCGCGCCGTCGCGATTCTTCGCATGGCGACGAAAATCATTCCTTCCGCGCTGCGTATCGCCGTCGCGGAAAACGCGTTGTCGACGCAAGCGCTGATCAACGCGGGTGTCGCGCATCGCGCCGAACAGGCGCCGCTGTTGCCGGAGCAACTCGTCGCGGCGATCACGCAGGCCGGTCAGCTCGAATCGCTGTTGACCAATGAAGGATTGCGCAAGCGCATCGCGAGCATCGATCGCCTGCCACCGGCGCCCGGACTCGCGATGGAACTGATGCGCGACAACGCCGAAGGCACCGCGTGCATGTCGACCGTGGCGCAGCGGCTGCGCGGCGATCCGGTGTTTTCCGCAAAACTATTACAGCTCAGCAATTCGTCGTATTACACGCGCGGCGCGCCGGTGTTGCAGGTCGAGCGCGCGCTCATGCGTTTGGGTATGGACGCCGTGACGAATCTCGTATTGATTCTCGAAATGCCGGGCGGCATGTCCGCCGACGCGCAAAC
>CAZZYA010000072.1:0-15152 GCA_964658115.1 uncultured Rudaea sp.
CGTTTTTCGTCCTGATCCGCGCCGCCCGCCCCTGACAAATTACCCGGCGTGAGGTTGTAGCCCTTGGCGATGTTCACGATCTGGGTGAGCTGATCGGTAGTCAGCGGTACGGTGTTGTCCGCGCCGGAACCGATCGGTCCGTAGCCGGCGCCGCACGGGCAAACCTGCTTGGTTTCCTCGTAGTCGGCGAAGAAGAACAGGGTGTCTTTGATGATCGGACCACTGAACGTTCCACCCGCGGTCCAGCGGCGCTGATAACCGTTGAAGTCGCTGTCGTTGACACCGTCGCCCGTCAAATCGCTGCCGTTCGTATAGGCGTAGTACGCCGAACCGTGGAAGTCGTTGCTTCCGCTTTTGGTGACAATGTTGATTGAGGCACCGACGGCGCGTTTGTTAGTTACGTCGTAATTCGCGGTGGAGATGTTGTATTCCTCGATCGCGTCGTACGACAACGGCTGGTTTTGCGACGGCAGACCATTCGCCTCCAGCCCAAACGAATCGTTCGTCGGCACCGCGTCGATCATGATGTTGTTGTATCGGTTGTTCTGGCCAAGCGCGCTGATCTCGGCGTAACCGCCCGCGGAATTGTTGTTCTGCAGGATTATGAAAGGATCGAGTCGCGCGATCTGTTGAATCGAACGATCCGGATTCGGGATCACTTTCAGTTCGCGCTGCGAGACGTTCGTGCTCACGCCCTTGTTGTCGGCCTGGAAAATCTGCGAGGTCGAGTTCGCTGTTACCGACACGCCTTCCAACGTCGTTGTCGCCGACTGCAGGACGATCGTTATTTCGGCCTGCTGCGCGAGCTGCAGGTACAGGTCGGATTTCTGTCCCGTCGCGCCATTCTTTTCGGCGCTAACGCCGAACGGACCGCCGACGCGCAGACCTTGTGCGAGGAAGCGGCCATCCGCATTCGTCGTCACTTTGATCACGGTGTTAGACGGCATGTGCACGATCTCGACCGTTGCATCGGCGACGGCCTTGCCGGCCGAATCGGTTACGCGGCCACTCAGCGCGGCGGAGGTGTTCTGCGCCATCGCGCTCGACATCGCCACTAGCGCCGTCAACACCCACAACAGGAGTTGGAAGCTCAATCGTTTCGTCATTTACTTGCCCCAGTCAAAATGGAAAAACACTCCTTCGGCCATTTTTTAAGCGGCTTTTTTGAATACCGCCTTGTTTGCCCTTCGAGCGCGAAAGCGGCGACAACCCCAGAATCCATCGGCGCTTAACTTCAGTTTAACAGGCAAATGTTTCGACGTCTTTACGAGTCTTAACCGAAACTTGCAATTGAATCGACAAAGCCGCGTCGTATTTGTATTTTTGAGGTCAAAAAAAAACCGACGGCCGAAAAGGCCGCCGGTTTGTGATGCACTCAATTATGCCTAACGATTAGAACAGCGTGCCGCCGATCGTGATCATGAACGTGCGCGGTTCCAGCAGCGAATAATACGGAGCGCTGGTGAAGAGCGAAGTACCGTCGACACCCGTCATGTGATTCGGGTTGGATGCCAGGAACGCCGACGCGTTGTTGGCGTTGATGAACGCACGGTGGTCAAGCGCGTTGAACACATTGACCTTGATGAACGGCCTCTTGAACCATGTGGTGAAATCGTCGAAGCGCCAGCCGCCGTTGAGGTTGAGGGTCGTATAGCCACCCACTTTTTCGGTGTTCATGTAGTCGCCATAGATTGAACTGTGCGCGAGCGCGTTCGCACCGACCCAGAACGTCTTGTTGTCGTAATTCAAACCGAGCGTGCCCATGTTGCGCGGCGTGTTGTAAAGCTGCTTGCCGATGGTGGGGAAAATGCCGTCGCCGTAGCTGTTGAGATTGCTTTCGATCGTCGCCTGCGTGTACGTATACGAACTGTACAGTTTCAACGTATCGGTGATGTTGAAACTGCCTTCGGCATTGGCACCCTGCATCTTCATGTTCGGAATCTGCACGTAAATGGATTGACCCGAAGTCTGGTCGTAGCCGGAAATCTGGCGGTTATGGAAGTTGCTGCGATAGAGCATGACGTCGGTGGAATAACGGTCGCCGTAGTAACGCCAGCCGATATCGTTGTTCCACGCCGTCTCGGGCTTGTTGATGTACGCGTTGCCGTTTGTCTGCACATCGTTAGCCGCGCCGTTCACCGCCAGCGCGCCGTTCGGCGGACCGCGGAACGTGGAACCGAGGCCGTAGTAGAACTGGTTCTTGTCGTCCGGCGAATACTTGATGCCGAACGCCGGCGTGAACTTGCTGTATGTGCCGGCGAAATCACCACCGAATTCGACGCGGCACGAGCTCGGCGTGCTGCACGTCGACGAGGCTGGAATGTTTGAGTTGGGATATTCGAAATCGTAACCGTCACGCTTGATGTGGATGTACGCCACGCCCAACGAGAACAGCCATTGATCGGTCGGCGTCCACGTGTTGGTGATGAAGAACTTTTCGTTCGTCGTGGTCGTATATTCGTTGTAGAGCTCTTGCGGCTGGCCGTTCGGATAGGTGATGTAATCCGAATTGCCCCAGATATCGAATGGCGTGCCGGTCGCGTAGTCGGCAAGGTTCCACGACTGGTATTGCTCCTGACGCGGGCGTTCATACCAGAAACCGTATTCGAGACTGTCGTTCGGACCGAACTCCTCGTTGATCTTCGCCAGAACGCCCGGGCGCCAGGTATTGCTGTGCGAAACGTCGTAGGCGAGCGCCTTGGTACCGTTCGGGCCAGTGACGATTTGCCCGTCCTGGTTCAGATCCTGGTTCGCGTATTCGTACTGGTTGCCCGACACGTTCTGCGTTTCCGCAAAATAGCTTGCCGCGCCCGAACCACCGCCCGAGCCGTACTGGAAGTACGGAACGACCGACAAGCGCATTGAGCTGTTGAGACGGAATTCACCATCGAGGCTGACGATGTAGTTCTCGAACGGATTGATATGCAGCTTGTAGTAATTGGTGTCACCAGGACTTTTGTATGTGGGGTCGTAGTCGTAGTAGTAGCCATACTGCGCGACCTGCGCTTTGGTCGGACCGAAGTACGAGTTGCGCACTTCATGGTTGTACTGCAACGAGGCGGCGATGGTGTTGTCTTCGTCGATGGTATAGATCGACTTGCCGTCGATCTTGTACACATCGAGATCGCCGGCGCCACGCCACTTGTCGACCGAGTTCCAGGAATACGACAACCAGGACCGCACCGGACCGAGGTCGCCCGTTTGCAAACGCAGGAACGTGCGCTCGTAATCGTGCGAGCCGAGTGATTGGGTGAAGTCGAGTCCCGCGTCGTGCGACGGATCGATCGTCGCCCACGCGATGTGGCCGCCAGCGGCGCCGACATCGGGCTGGTCGAGATCGGGAATACCCTGCTCCACGGTGATGTCGCTGTAATTTTCGGTATCGCCGTATTCGGTGGCGTAAACAGCGTAGTTGCCAGAATCGGAAATCGGCGCGCCGTTGACGGTAATACCCACTTCATTGCCCGCGAAGCCGCGCACACTGTAATTGCCGTCGGCCAATCCGGTCACATCGTCGGTGGACGAGTTCACGCCCGGAATCGTGCCGATCATCTGCGTGAAGTTGCTGCCTGGCGCGGCCTTGACGATCGCTTCGCGCGAGATGGTCGACACCGCTTTCGGCGCGGTCTGCACCGACATCAACCCGCCGCCGAGAGACAGCGACTGCGCATTGACTTCAACCGCATTGAGCTGCTGACTAGCGCGCTGGGTGTCGTTCGCCGTGGTCTGATTCGAGGTGCTCGACGGGCTGGCCCGTTTGGCTTCGGCCGCGTCGTTGGCGTTGGTGTCGGGGGTCGATTGCGCCATGGCAGCGAGCGCGATCAGTGAGGTCGACGAAAACAGCAATACTTGGAATCCCAATCGTTTGGTCATTATATTTTCTCGAGGCAATACAAAAATTTTCATCGCGCAGGAAATCCTGCACGAGAGTCGGAAAGGACACGAGGTTCCCGGGGTAAAAGCGAATGCACACAGCCCCCAAATCAGTCTAATGGCCGGGCGATGTCAGTTCCTTGACGGGGTTTGTAAATTTTTTTTACTAATTGTTAGCAACGATAACGTGGGCGCGACGATCGATCAACTCCCCTGCGCCATGCGCAGATAAATCGCCACCCCATCGAGAAACATCTGTACCGATAGCGCGATCAGCAGCATGCCCATCAGCCGCTCCAACGCGATGAGCACGCTTTGCCCAAGCCAGCGGAACAGATACGTCGACGATAGAAGAATCAGCGCGGTCGCCAGCCATGCGAAAAACAACGCGATGCTCCAGTCTACCGTGCGGCCCGGCGCGGAATTGGTCATCAGCATGATGGCTGCCATGGCCGAAGGTCCGGCCACACCCGGAATTGCCAGCGGGACGATAAATGGCTCAACACCTTGCGGCCCGCCGAAGATACCTTCGCGCGGCGGAAAAATCATTTTCACGCCGATCAGGAACAGTACGATACCGCCGCCGATGCTGATCGATTCGGGCCGCAACTGCAGCGCCTTCAGCACGTAACTGCCGCCGAGCAGGAACGCGAACAAGACGACGAGCGCGATGATCAGCTCGCGGATCATCACGCGCCGGCGACGTTCCGGCGAGACGCTGCGCAACAGGCTCAGGAACAGCGGAATGTTGCCGAGCGGGTCCATGATCAGGAACAACAGCAAACCCGCCGACAGCGTGCTCATCGAATTTTCCATCGCGTCTCCCCCGCGCAAGGATCAGGTGCTGCGCAGATCCAAAATGTTCCCGCGCGCCGCCGCGCCGTCGGCGCTCAACAGATAAACGATTGCCGGCGCGATGTCGCTGGGCGGCGGAAGTTGCATCGTATTTTCGCCATAGTACGCCGCGCGCCGCAACGCCGTGCGCATCGGCGGCGGCAGCAGTGTATGCACGCGCACGGATGTATTTTCCCATTCGTCATGCAGGATTGCGGCAAGCGTAGCGAGCGCATGTTTCGCCACGCCGTAGCCGCCCCAATGCGCGCGGCGCATCCGCTGCGGATCGTCCATCACGAACACGACACTCGCGGCGTCTGATTTCGTCAACAATGTCGCGCACGCTTGCGTCAGCAGAAAGGGCGCGGAGACATTTACGTGCAACGAGGTCAGCCATTCGTCCGCCGCGATATTCGTCGCCGGACGCAAACTGTCGAAATGCGCGGCGGCGTGAACGATGCCGTCGAGACGTCCGAATTCCTTTTCGATCGTTGTGGAAAGATCGGCATAATCTTTCGCGCTCGCGCCGGAAAGATCCATCGGATAGATCGCCGGCTGCACACGGCCGAGCGCAACGATGTCGTCATAAATCTTTTCGAGCAGCCGCACTTTTCGACCGAGCAGAACAACCGCCGCGCCCGACGACGCGGCGGCGAGCGCCGACGCTCGCCCCAACCCACCTGTAGCGCCGGTAATGAGGACGACGCGATCCTGCAACGCATCGGACGGTGCGCGCCACCCCGCAGGCAGCCGCGCGCAGGCGGCGGCATCCATCAGTTCTTGTGCGCTTCCTGCACCATGCGGCCAAGTTCGCCGCTTTCGTACAGTTCGAGCGCGATGTCGCAACCGCCGATGAGTTCACCGTTGATGAAAAGCTGCGGGAACGTCGGCCAGTTGGAAAAGCGCGGAAGATTGGCGCGGATTTCGGGATCTTCGAGCACGTTCACCGACGCGAAATCCGCGCCGACCGACTTCAGCGCCTGCGCGGTGCGGCTGGAAAATCCGCACATCGGAAACTGCGGCGTGCCTTTCATGAAAAGTACGATCGGATGCGATTGAACAGTTTGATTGATGCGGTCGAGAGTATCCATGACGATGCGTTTCGATGAATGCGCGACAACGGCGCGCCGAGATGCTCATTATAACAGGCGCGTCGCGACAGGCGACGGCGGATGTTTCGTCCTATACTTCTGCTTCGCAGTGAACGCTTTGAGGTCAACACAAGGAGAGACATATGGCCATCGAATTACCCGCTCTGCCGTGGGCGCGCGACGCCCTCGCCCCGCACATTTCGGCCGAGACGATCGATTATCACTACGGCAAGCATCACCAGACGTACGTCACCAACACCAACAATCAAATCAAAGGGACGGAGTTCGAAAACGCCGACCTCGTGACGATCGTGAAGAAAGCGCAAGGCGGACTGTTCAACAACGCCGCGCAAGTGTGGAACCACAACTTCTACTGGAATTGTCTTTCGCCGAAGGGCGGCAATGAACCGACTGGCAAACTCGCTGACGCGATCAAGAAAGCCTTCGGCGATTTCGCCAAGTTCAAGGAAGAGTTCACCAAGCTCGCGGTCGGCACGTTCGGCTCGGGTTGGGGCTGGCTCGTGCAGCGTCCGGACGGCAGCGTGGGACTCGTCAGCACCGGCAACGCGCAGAATCCACTCACCGGCACCGACGTCCCGCTGCTGACGTGCGATGTGTGGGAACACGCGTACTACATCGATTATCGCAATGCGCGTCCGAAATATCTGGAGGCGTTCTGGAATCTGGCCAATTTCGATTTCGCGGCGAGCCAAATGAAGTAACTTATTTGAAAAGCGCGGCTCGGACGGCCGCTTTCTTGATCCTTGCATGCAAGGATGAACGCAAGGAATCAGCAGTCATTCGCAACGGCGCTCAATACGGGCGCCGTTTGTTTTTCGCGACCCAGCGCCACGCCAACGCGCGCTAAACGCGAACGAAGTTCGGTAGTGTCCGCGCCGCAAATCGTGGCATGCCCCACCTTACGACCTTCGCGCGGCGACTTGCCGTAGTCATGCCAGTGCGCATGCGGCTCGGCGAGCACGGATTTGGCATCCGGGAGTTCGCCGATCCAGTTGAGCATGGCGCTGACGCCACATGCGGAAGTATCGCCGAGCGGCAATCCCAGCACGGCGCGCACGTGGTTTTCGAACTGGCTGCACACCGCACCTTCGATGGTCCAGTGTCCGGAGTTATGTACGCGCGGCGCCATCTCGTTGCCGAGCAGTTTGCCGTCGCGCACGAACAGCTCGAGCGCGAACACGCCGACGTAATCCAGATGTTCGGCGATGCGGCGTGCGTGATGTGTGGCGATCTCGGAAAGTCCGGCCGAATCCGGCGCCGGGGCGAGGCTCGCGGAGAGAATGCCGTCGGCATGCCAGTTCTGTACAAGTGGATAAGTGGAAAATGCGCCATCCGCCCCGCGCACGGCGATGACGGACACCTCGCGCTCGAACGGCACCCACGCTTCGAGGATCGACGGCTCGCCGGCGAGCGCAGTCCAAGCCGCGTGGACATCGCTTTCGGCACGCAGGCGGAATTGACCTTTGCCGTCGTAGCCGAGCCGCCGCGTCTTCAGCACCGATGGGACACCGATCGTGCGGACAGCCTCCTGCAGATCGTCCAGCGAATCGACCGTCGCGAACGCGGGCGTATCGAGTCCAAGATCGCGGAACATCGATTTTTCGGCGAGCCGGTCCTGCGCCACCGACAAGGCACGCGGATTCGGCGACACTCGCGTATGTTCCGTCAGCCATTGCGCCGTATCGGCCGGCACGTTCTCGAAATCGAATGTAGCGACATCGATGCCGGCCGCGAATTTCTCGAGCGCATCGAAATCGCGCCAGTCGGCGACGATCAGCGGCGCAACCTGACCCGCGCAGGCATCGGCCACGTTGTCGACGACGAGAAACCGCACGCCGAGCGGCGCACCGGCGAGCGCGAGCATGCGTGCGAGTTGGCCGCCGCCCAGAATGCCTAGTGTCGGCATGATCTCACGCTCACTCTTTGCGAGGATCGGATTTGGCGAGTACCTGATCGGTCTGCTCGCTGCGGAATTTTGTCAGTCGACCGGCGATGCCGCTGTCGTCGGCGGCGAGTATCGCCGCAGCGAACAAAGCCGCGTTACAGGCGCCCGCGGTGCCGATGGCGAATGTGGCGACCGGAATGCCGGCCGGCATCTGCACGATCGACAACAGCGAGTCCATGCCGTTGAGCGCTTTCGATTGCACCGGCACACCGAGCACCGGCACTGACGTCTTGGCCGCCAGCATTCCGGGCAGATGCGCCGCGCCGCCGGCGCCGGCGATGATGGCGCGCAAGCCGCGCGACTGTGCCGACGCGGCGTATTCGAAAAGCAGATCGGGCGTGCGGTGCGCCGACACGACACGTACCTCGTGCGCGATGCCGAGATGTTCGAGCATGTCGGCTGCGTGTTGCAGCGTTTCCCAGTCCGAACGTGAACCCATCACCACGCCGACTTGCGTCTGAGACCGCTCGGACTTCATGGCCTGTGCCCCTTAAAACGACTATTCTAGGCGCAACGCCTTCCCAATCCCACTCGCCGCATATCGGGTTTCATGGACAAACGCCTGCTCGACATTCTTTGCTGCCCGGCAACCAAAGTGCCCGTGCGTCCACTCGGTACGTCGGAGCTTGACGCGCTTAATCGCTCCATCGCTGCGGGTGGCGTGCAAACCGTGCAGCACACGCCGGTCGGCAGTGCGCTTCAGGGGGGTCTGATCACGACCGACGGCAAGTTGATCTACCGCATCGAAGACGATATTCCGGTGATGCTCGCCAACGAAGCGATCGCGACGCTGCCGTTGAGCGATTTCGTCGCTGCCCGCTGAGCGGCTCGCCGCTCGTCGGCGGAGCGCAACGTTCGATCGGTCCGTCGTCGTATTGTGAGTGGATTCACACTTTGCTATGCCCGGCGAATTATGCTTGCATTGGCGACTACTGTGCATGAAGTATGCATAGTAGTTTTCTATCTACGTTTGCACTGCCGCGAGTGTCGGATAACGGTCGATGAGCACGCCTAACGACAACAATAAAATTGTCGATCTGCAGCAGCGCCAGGCGACCGCGTTGGCCAATCAGGATCGCGTGGGCGATCTGCTCAAAGTCGTGCGCGGCACCGCGCTCAAACGCGTGCAAGGGTTGGTCGCTACGCTGTTCGAGAACATCGACGATGCCTTGTTCGATCTCGCCGAAAAGGCGGAGAACAACGCCGTACAGACGCAATATTTCGACGGCATGCGCGAAGTGCGCAAAAAACGTCAGCTCGTGGAACGTCTGTTCCAGGAACAGCTCAGCAAAATATTCAACGAATTCGCCGCCGGGAAAATGCAGGGAAGAGGCGACTCGCCCGCCGGCGGAACACCGGGCGATCTTTCGCTCGTCGACGACAAAGAACTCGAAGAATCGCTCGCCATCGCAAGCACGGTGGCCAAGGCGGAAAATCGTCTGTCCCGACCGTTGTATGCGGTGAACCAGCGATTGTCGGTACTGCTCGGCGGCGCCAAGGTCGAAGACGCGACCAATCCGATTGCTCCCGCGCCGCTGTGTCAGGCGTTCCGCTTCTCGATGCGCGAGATGGAACTCAACCTGCAGACTCAGCTCATCATTTACAAACTGTTCGACCGCTATGTGATGGCGGGTCTCGATGGATTGTACGAAGAGGTCAATGAAATCCTGATCCAGGCGGGCGTGTTGCCGCAGATCCGGCACACGGTAGCCGGGCTCGGCAACCGAGGAACGCGTTCGATGCCGCCGCCCGGCGCGGCGCCCGTGCCCGGTGCGCCGCAGGATTCGCAAGGCCAACAACCCGGCGCCGATTCGGGATACGGATATAGCCAAGGCTACGCGCAGTACGATCAGGCGGCTGTGCAGCTTCAGACGGAAATCTACAACACCGTACGAAACCTTCTCGCCAGCCGCCGACCCACCGGCGAAATTCCGGAATACCCAGCACCCGGACCGAGTCTTCCGCAAGGCGGCACGCCGCCGCCCGTGCTCGCGCCGACGGAATTGCTGTCCGCGCTGACCCTACTCCAGAATCAGGCGATGGTCGCGCAATCGCACGCGTCCACCGCGGCGGATGCCGCGCAGACCGTGCAGCAGATCAAGCAGGAACTGCTCGATCAGGCCACCAAATTCCACGGCACCGATCGCGCGCATGTCGCCAATGCCGACGAAGACACCATCGATCTGGTCGGGATGTTGTTCGAATTCATCCTGCAGGATCGCAACTTGCCACCGCAGATGCAGGCGTTGCTCGGCCGGTTGCAGATTCCGTTTTTGAAAGTCGCGATCCTCGACAAGCACCTGTTCGCGCAGAAGGCGCATCCGGCGCGGCAGCTTCTCGACACGATGGCGCAAGCTTGCATCGGCTGGTCGGAAGAAGCCGACCGCGACCATCGCTTGTACGACAAAGTGAAAAACACGGTCGAAGCGCTGCTCAAGGATTTCGACGACGATCTCACTGTTTTCGACCGCACGCGCAAAGATTTCGAGACGTTCCTCGACGGCAACAAAAAACGTGCTGACCTAGCCGAACAGCGCGCCGCGGAAGCGACACGCGGGCGCGAGAAACTCCATGCGGCACGGCGTCAGGCGGCGAAGGAAATCCTCAAACGCGTCGACGGACGCGATCTGCCCGAGATCGTGCATAGCGTGCTCACGCGTCCGTGGGCGAATTATCTCGTGCTCACATTGTTGCGTCAGGGCGAAGATTCGAACGAATGGCGGCACGCGCTGCGGTTTGCCGATGAATTCGCGTGGAGCGCCGAACCCAAAGTCACCGACGCTGACCGTACGCGTCTGAAAGGTTTGTTGCCGGCGCTCGAAAAAGGTTTGCGCCACGGTTTGGCAACCGTTGCGTACCACGAGAACGACGTCAAACAGTTGATGGTCGAACTCAATGTTTTCTATCGCAATCTGCTGCATGGCGATACGCTGGCGACAACCACCGTGGCCGCGTCTAATTCCGCCGCTGCCAACGAAGAGGAAGGCGGTTTCGAACTCGTCGGCAGTGCCGTCGCCACCGCCACGGCGGTGGAAGGTCCGATCGAGGAAGCGGGTTTGCGCGATGAAGAAGATTCCGCCGATGCCGAGTATCCCGACGACGACGGATGTCTCAAGCAAGCGCGCGAAATGACCGTCGGCACGTGGGTGGAATTCACCGACGCGAATACGGGCAACAAGGAACGCGCGAAATTGTCGTGGATCAGCCCGATCAGTTCGAAATATCTCTTCGTGAACCGCAAGGGTTTGAAGGTTTCCGATAAGACGGTGTTCGCACTCGCTGCCGAAATCCGCCGCGGCCAGGCCGTCATTCTCGAAGAAGTGCCGCTATTCGATCGCGCACTCGACGCTATCGTCGAACGCCTCAAAGCCGCTCACGCCGCGCCGGTCGAGCCGGACAACACCGCTACTCCGGCCTGATCGCGCCGCTCGCGCGGCTATACTCACGCGCGACATCGCGACGTCAGGAAATTTCATGCCGATCGAACAGCCGAATCCGAATGTCGTCCGTCGCGACGTGCAGCGCGCGCTCGACGAAGACATCGGCAGCGGCGACGCGACTGCCGATCTCCTTCCGGCGGACGCGATCGCCAACGCACAAGTAATCTCACGCGAAGACGCCGTCATTGCCGGCACGGCGTGGTTCGACGCGTGTTTCGACCTGCTCGATCCGTCGGTGCGCGTGAAATGGGATTACCGCGACGGTGATCGCGTCGCGGCCAACCAGACCTTGTGCACGCTGAAAGGTCCCGCACGCGCACTCGTCAGTGGTGAACGCTGCGCACTGAATTTCCTGCAAGCGCTATCCGGCACCGCGACGACGACAGCAAAATATGTCGATGCGATTCGCGGCACGCACGCGACGATACTCGACACGCGAAAGACGTTACCGTGTCTTCGCATCGCACAAAAATACGCCGTACGCTGCGGCGGCGGAAGCAATCACCGCATCGGCTTGTTCGACGCGATGTTGATCAAGGAAAATCACATCGCGGCCTCTGGCTCACTCGGCGGCGCGGTTCGCGCCGCGCGTGAACGTCATCCGGACTTGCTGCTCGAAGTGGAAGTCGAAAATTTCGACGAGCTGCGCGAAGCGCTCTCCGTGGGTGTCGATCGCGTGATGCTGGACGAATTTTCGCTCGACGATATCCGGCGCGCAGTCGCTGAAGTCGGCGGTAAAACGCAGATCGAAGTGTCCGGTGGCGTGAATCTGGAATCGCTGCCTGTCCTGGCGGCGACGGGTGTCGACTTCATCTCGATCGGTGCGTTGACCAAACACTTGCGCGCAATCGATCTGTCGATGCGAATTGTCGTCGATTGAAAAACGCGAACGTCTTTTTCGGCGAACGAAGAGAACCCAACTCGCGCAAATCAATTCCGCCGGATCTTATCCAGCTCGCTCAGATCTTGCCGAGGTAGCGCAACATCACGAGCAGGCCCACGCCAATGACAACGGCGGCTGCGACAACCCACAACACCGCACTCGAACTGCTTTTTGCAGGGGCGACGGCGGCTGTCTGCGCCGCCGCTTGCGCGTGCGACTGCGCTTCGGCGGTCGGCGAAACGAGCAGGAAGCGAATCGTGTCGAGGCGCAATTCGTCGTTCGCCTTCATCATCGTACTGCCATGAACGCGCTGGTTGTTGACGAAGGTGCCGTTCGCAGAACCCAGGTCCTCGACCATCACGCCGCTCGGCGTGACTTGCAGTTTCGCGTGATGGCGCGAAATCTCGTCGGTGGCGATCGGGATCGCGCAGTCGCTGTTGCGTCCGATCGTCATCGAACCGACCACCGCGAATGTTTTGCCGAACGTAGGACCCGACACGCCGCGCAGCATGAATTTCGGCAACGCCATGCGCACGCGCGTGCGGCCATCGTCGTCGCCCATCGGCGCGGCAGCGGGCTTATGCACGGGAGGCGGCGCGGTTTTTTCGACAGCCACGACGCGGCAGCCCACTTTCGCGAATAGCAAAAGGTCGCCGGGTTTGATCGGCGTATCGCTGTTGATTTGTTTGCCGTTGAGAACGGTGACGCCCTGCGCGTCCACCGGTTTCGCCGTCGTGATGCCGCCGCGTGAGTTTAGAACACAATGTCGCAGACCGATGCCGGGTGCGGCGAGCATGATCTGGCAATCAGCGCCGCTGCCGACGAACGTATCGCCATCCTTGAGTTCGAACGGCCCATGTTCGCCGTTGGGGAAAAGCAACTTCATCGGGCTGACCTTCCTGGAATGTCGCGAGCAAGCGTACCCGCGTAATCCTTACTTTTCCACATCGCGCACGACGCGGAAACCTACCGTATTCAGCGCAACGTCGGAGCCGTAGGTATCGCTGAAGTTAGGTGACTCGCGATTCGGCTGCGACAACCAGCCACGCCCCTTGACGAGAAAATCGCGGCAGCGACTGCCGACATCGGCCGGCGAACCGTTACCGCATGCGCCAACCAAAGTACGAACATTGCCGTCGATATCCGCGATGCCACCCGCGACCGCGCCGAAATGGCCGACCGGCGCAGTGCCCGCGAAGCCGTCGTCGCAGTCCGCACCGTCGTGGCTGTCGAACTTTTTGTTGAACGAGGCGTCGGCGAGATTGGATTTGCACGCCCCGCTCGGCGCCTTGCGGACGACGTTGTCGAATTCGGCCGGCGTCATCAGACGATAGTGCTTGCCGGTTTGCTTGCTCAGCCATTGCGCATAGGTCGCGGCTTCCGCCCAACTCACGCAGACCACCGGATGCGCATCGTCCTGCGCGATATCGGGATTTTCCCATGTCCGTTTTTTCGATGAGCGGAATACCGACTCGCGATCGCGACACGAAATGCTGCCGTCCGGAAACTGCGATTTGCCGACCGCATTCCAGAAACGGCGGAATTCGCCGCGCGTAACGTCGTGCTTAGCGACCGCCACATGCGAATCGATGATCACCAACTCCGGACCCTGGCCATCGCCCATCTTGTCGCGGAATGCGAAGCCCGGCTCGCCAATCGTGGCGACGTACTTCAATCCTTCTTTTGCCGCGTCGTTTTCCGGATCGAACTGCAGCGCTTTTTCGAACGCGGTCTTAGCGCCGGCTTTGTCGCCGGCGGCCGACGCGTTCTTGCCCTGCGCGACGAAGGGCGCCGCGGCGGACTGACGCGACTGCGCGATCGCCTTCGCCACTTCGGTGTCGTCCGGCACGCTCTTGGCGACATCGGCGGCGGTCTTGAGGAATTTGTCGTACGAAGCAAGATCACCTTGCGTGCGGTTCTTCTCGGCGTAGTCGATATAACGCTTGGCGACATCGGCGATGCCCTGCCGCGCCTGTTTGTTCTTCGGATCGAGTTTCATCGCCAGTTGAAAACGCTCGAGTGCATTGTTGCCGGCCGGGCTCGTCAGACGCTGCGCGGCAAGATCGACGCGGCCCAGTCGAATGGCTTCGCTGACCGGATCGACGACGGTCGGCAGGTCGGCGAGCTGGACGGGGTCGGCACCGGCGGCCTGCGCGTCAGATGCTTCGACGGAATCCATCGCTGTCGGCGGACTCTGTGAATTCGATGTCGACGGCGTTTCTGTCGGCGAAGATGTTTCCGTCGCGACCGTCGGCGTTTCATTGACAGGCGAAGGCGCGGGCTGCGTCGAAGATGGTGTTGATGTCGCTGGCGGCGTCGCTGGCGCCGACACGGGCGCAGGCGGCGGCGTTGGTGTCGTCGATGTCGTCGGCGCTTGCGCCGTAGTCTCCGGATGCGATCCCGACTTGCGCACGAACATCGCGAATCCGATCAACGCCACGCCAATCAACACGATGAACACCGGCCACCAGCGCAGTAATCCGGACGACGGCTTCTTTTCGAGCACGGGAGCCGGCGCAGGCGTGTTCTTCGCGCGCGTGGCGGGCGCAGGTTCCGGCGTTGAACGAGGTACTTTGGTTGCTATGTCGCTGCCGGATGGACGAACGGCGGGCATCGATACCACCGTCGTCGCTGCGGCGGCGGGTCGTGGCGCAGGCGCCGGCGCGACGTCGTCGCGAAACAGCGTAGCGTATTGCGGAAGTGCGGCGGCAAGGCCTTCGAGAAATTGGTCGGTGGTGTTGAAACGATCTTTCGGATCTTTCGCCAGCGCGCGATCGATTACCGGCTGCCAGTGCGCCTTCTCCGCCGGCAGGCGCGGAACCGGCTCGAACACATGCGCGTACGCGACCGCGAATCCATCGGATCCATCGTACGGCGGCCTGCCGACGAGACCGTAATACGTGAGAACGCCGAGACTATAAATATCCGAGCGCGCATCGACGTCGCCGCCGCGTGCTTGTTCCGGACTCATGTAGTGGCTCGTGCCGACCGAGAATCCGGCACTGGTGATACGCGAGCCCGAAGCTGCCGCGAGCGCGATGCCAAAATCGGTCAACACCGGATTG
>CAZZYA010000073.1:0-14942 GCA_964658115.1 uncultured Rudaea sp.
CGTGAGCCAACTGCACTGCTTTGGTAACGTAATCGTCGGTGTCGCGCGCGATCCACTCCGGTTTGCCGGCCATCGCCAGCCACGCGGCGGTCTGGCGACTTGCCATCGTCTCGCGTGGCCATGTCACGACCGGCACGCCCATCCACAACGCGTCGCAGGTGGTCGAGCAGCCGCTGAAGGGAAAGGGATCGAGCGCGATCGCGGCGCGATCGTAAGTCGCCATCGCTTCGGCGTACGTGGCCTCGCCTTCGATGTCGATGCGGGCGGGATCGATGCCGGCGCGTGCGAAAGCGGATTTGAAATGCGCGGCCAGACCGTCATCACAGCCGCGCGCTTTAAGGAGCAGCGTCCACGTGGGCAATCGTTCGAGAATCGCCGCCCACACGTCGATGACGCGAGCGTTGACTTTCGAGAAGCGGTTGAGCGATATGAATCGTTGCCGGTTCTGCGCGTCGATGGTCGGCGCGGGCGCCGGTGGCGGGTTGTACGCGAGACGGCCGTTCGGCAGGCGAATAAGTTTCTCGGTGAAATCCGTTTCCGCGTCGGTCGCGCTCAGCCACGGATCGGTGATCAGATAATCCATGGCGGCGATGCCGGTGGTATAGAACGCATCGAGCCAGGCGATTTGTATCGGTGCGGCGCGCGCTGCGAAAAGACAAGCACGATTGCCGGTCGTGCGGCCCATCAAATCGATGAGGATGTCGATGCGATCGTCCGCGATGCGTTCGATCAATCGCGCATCGTCGAGCTGGCTGACATCGTGTTGTGCCACTGCCCATCCGTCCGTCGACGTGCGCCGGACGCCGCCGACAGCATAAAGAACGTGCTCGATATCCGGCGCGACGCGCGGCATCGCCTTCATGACTTCGGCAAGAAAAATCGCCGAGAGATCCGCGCCGAATGCATCCTTGACCCAGCCGACGCGCAGGCGCGAGGAGATCGGTCGCCCTCGCGTGGTCGCAGGCTCGCATACGAGCGGGAATCGGCGATGCTCGGACAACATCGCCGATGGCGTCATCGCATCACTGTAATTGCATGCAACGAAATACGTGCCGGCGACGGCGTGGTCGTGCGGGTGCGCGACGAGCCAACGTCGGAAACGATCGAGGCCGGCGTCCGTTTCGCCGGCGCGATGCGCAGTTGCGCCGAAGCGAGGGTCGCCTGCCGATCATTGGGTTCCAACGCGAGAATGCGCTCGCAAAGACCGATCGCGCGATCGCTTTCGCCATCGGCCAGCGCGAGTTCGCATCGCAGCAGCGCGCGTTGCGCGGATGTGTTGGCGGGATTCAACGACAGGGCCTTTTCGAACGTAGAGATCGCTTCGCGGAACTCCGCGTCGATTTCCAGCGAGAGTCCAAGATTGAACCAGGCGCCCGCATTTTGCGGATCTGTTCCGATCGCGCGGCGAGACAACTTGGCTGCGTCGCGACCGCGACCGAGCGCCAGCAACGCTGCCGCATGATTGTTCCAAAGCATCACACCGCCCCGCGCCTGCGATGCCCGCTCGAACAATGGCAACGCTTCCGCACTGCGGCCGAGCGCATGCAGCGTCACGCCGAGCATGTGCTCGGCGTCCGGCTGCGGACCGAACCGCGCGAGCAGGTCGCGCCAGGCTTGTTCGGCAGTGGTCAAATCCCCACCTTGCTGCAATGCCAGCGCGGCATGCAAAGCCTCGATGACGGTCAAAGGTCCGGCTTTCATCGCGCGAATGGTAGCGGCTTTTTTGCTGGCCCGACGAGGCCGCATCGGCGATAATTGAAACTCAAAACCGCGGCCCGCCGAACGGCGCCCGCCCTCTCGGAGTAATCGATGCAATATATCTACACCATGATCGGGGTGAGCAAAGTCGTGCCCCCGAAGCGCGAAATCATCAAGGATATCTCGCTCTCGTTTTTCCCCGGCGCGAAGATCGGTCTGCTCGGCCTGAACGGCGCGGGCAAATCGACCGTGCTGCGCATCATGGCTGGCGTGGATACCGAGTTCAACGGTGAGGCGCGCCCGCACCCGGGCACCAAGATCGGTTATCTGGCACAGGAACCGCAGCTCGATCCGGAGAAAACGGTGCGCGAAGCGGTCGAAGAAGGCGTGTCGGAAATCACCGATGCGCAGAAGCGTTTGGACGAAGTCTATGCCGCGTATGCCGAGGAAGGTGCCGATTTCGACAAGCTCGCCGCCGAACAGCAGAAGCTCGAAGCGCTGATCGCCGCGACCGACGGACATGCGCTCGAACGCACGCTGGAAGTCGCCGCCGACGCGCTGCGCCTGCCGCCGTGGGACGCGAAAATCAAAACGCTTTCCGGTGGCGAAAAGCGCCGTGTGGCGCTGTGCCGTCTGCTGCTTTCGAAACCCGACATGCTGTTGCTCGACGAGCCGACGAACCATCTCGATGCGGAATCGGTCGAGTGGCTCGAACATTTCCTCGCGAAATTTCCGGGAACCGTCGTCGCGGTAACGCACGATCGCTATTTCCTCGACAACGCCGCCGAGTGGATTCTCGAACTCGATCGCGGCCGCGGCATTCCGTGGAAGGGCAACTATTCGTCGTGGCTGGAGCAGAAAGACGAGCGCCTGAAGCAGGAAGCGTCGACTGAAAAAGCGCGTCAGAAGGCGATCCAGCGCGAACTCGAGTGGGCACGACAGAACGCCAAAGGCGGTCGCAGCAAAGGCAAAGCGCGTCTATCGCGCATCGATGAGCTGCAATCGGTCGATTACCAGAAACGCAACGAGACGAATGAAATCTTCATCCCGCCGGGCGAGCGTCTCGGCGACAACGTGATCGAGTTCAAGGGCGTGTCCAAATCGTTCGGCGATCGTCTGCTGATCGACGACCTGAGCTTCAAGATTCCGCAGGGCGCGATCGTCGGCATCATCGGGCCGAACGGTGCCGGCAAATCGACCTTGTTCAAGATGATCACCGGCCAGGAAAAACCCGACAAGGGTGAGATCGTCGCTGGTCAGACCGTCAAGATCGCCTATGTCGACCAGAGCCGCGACAAACTCGAAGGCACGCACAACGTTTTCCAGGAAATTTCCGGCGGTTCGGACATCCTCAACATCAACGGCATCGAGATCCAGTCGCGCGCCTACATCGGGCGCTTCAACTTCAAGGGACCGGACCAACAGAAAATCGTCGGTTCGCTGTCAGGCGGCGAACGCGGTCGTTTGCACCTCGCCAAGACGCTACTGCAAGGCGGCAACGTGCTGCTGCTCGACGAACCTTCGAACGACCTCGACATCGAAACGCTGCGCGCGCTCGAAGATGCGCTGCTGGAATTTCCCGGCAACGCCTTCGTGATCTCGCACGATCGCTGGTTCCTCGACCGCATCGCCACGCACATCATCGCGTTCGAAGGCGATTCGCATGTGGAGTTCTTCGCGGGCAATTACCGTGAATACGAGGAGGACAAGAAACGCCGCCTCGGCGAGGAAGCCGCCAAGCCGCACCGGATCAAGTACCGCAAGCTGGCGTAAAAGTGGTGACGGGCGACAACAAGCCGCTCGTCTCGATACTGATCCGCAGCATGGATCGGCCGGCGCTTGATCGCGCGATCGCGTCGGCCGTTGCGCAGACGTGGCCGAATCTCGAAATCGTCATCGTGGCCGCCTGCGGCAACGTGCATCGCGCCTTGCAGACGCCGCAACTCGGACGCGATGTGCGGCTCATCGTTCCCGATCCGGACCGAAAACTGCCGCGTCCGGAAGCGGCGAATCTCGCGCTCGAATCCGCGCGCGGCGAATGGCTCAATTTCCTCGACGACGACGACGAGCTGTTGCCCGCGCATGTCGAAACGCTGATGGACGCGCGCGACGATGCGCGCATCGTATATTCGCGTGCGATGGTGCGCGACAAGACCGGCGAGACCACGGGCTTCTGCGGCGTGCCCTCGCTGCTGTCGCGCTTCCGCTACGACACGCCGACGGTGCCGAACGCGATGATGTTCCATCGCAGTCTGCTCGACGAAGGCGTGCGTTTCGATCCGGCATTCTCGATCTACGAAGACCACGATTTTTTCATCAACCTTGCCTCGCGCGCGCCGATGCGATTCGTCGACGAAGCCACCTGCGTGTGGAACGCGCATGACGGAGAATCCGGATGCGGACACGGCGCGAACAACGGCGTTTCGCGACGCGGCGAATTGAGCGAACGCGTTCGCACGAAATGGTCCGCGCAGTTCGACGCGTGGGATAGCATGCCGGGTTCGCTGATGTTCGCCGGACAAGCGCTGCTGAAAAACGGCGACATCGCCGCCGCGCACGATTGCCTCGAACGTGCGCTGCGCCAAACGCCGGGCGATGTGAATGCACTCAACTTGTGCGGCATGGCCAATCTTCACAACGGAAATGTGGAACGTGCCGAACAGCTCGTGTCCGCCGCGCTGCAACGCGCGCCGACGAGCGCGGCGTTGCGCGACAATCTCGCGCTGATCCGCGAACGCCGCGCGAAAGACACGTGACCGACACGCCGCTCGTTTCGATTCTGATCCGCAGCATGGACCGACCGACGCTGCAGCGCGCGATTGATTCCGCCGCGAAACAAACATGGCCCCGTCTCGAAATCGTCGTCGTCGCAGCGTGCGGCGATGCACACCGTTTGCTTCCGGACGAACACCAGGGACGTCCGCTTCGCCTGATTCGATCCGCGGAAAAACTCACGCGCCCGATGGCCGCGAATGCGGCGCTGGACGCGGCGCGTGGCGAATGGCTCAACTTCCTCGACGACGACGACGAACTGCTTCCCGAGCATGTAAGTACGCTGATGGCCGCACCGCGCGGCAACGGCGAGCGCGTCATTTTTTCGCGCACGCGCGTGATCGATGCGAACGGCAACGTTCTCGGGCACATCAGTCACGACGGCAATCGCGTGCAATTGTTCACGCACAGCCGCGCGACGGTCGATGCGATGTTGTTTCATCGCAGTCTTGTCGATGAAGGCGCGCGTTTCGATGCTGCGTTTCTCGCGCACGAGGATCACGATTTCCAAGTGAATTGCGCCACGCGCACCGAGTTCGTCTTCGTAAATCGCGCGACCGCGATATGGCATGCGCAGGTCGGCGATTCGGGTAGCGGATTCGGCGGCAACGACGATCGGCAACAACGCGCGGAAGCGATCCGCGCCATTCGCGCAAAATGGTCTAGCGCGTTCGACGAATGGCTGCGGAATTTCGACGACGTTCTTTTCACCGGTCAGCAGTATCTGAAAGGCGGCGACGTGCCGGTCGCGCGCCGTTGCCTCGAAATCGCGCTCGCGCTGCGGCCGCACGCCGTCAACGCGCTTAATCTGTGTGGCATGGCGAATTTCCACACGGGCGATGTCGCTCGCGCCGAACAACTCGTGACGATGGCATTGCAACGCGCACCTGATAATCGCTTGCTGCAGGAAAATCTCGCGCTGATTCGTGCGCGGCGCGCGGCGGCGGCGCGCTGACATGGGCTGGTTCGATCGCCTTCGTGGCAAGCGCGAAACCGACGAAATATTCGTCAACGATCCGACGCTGCCGCTTGTCTCCATCCTGATACGCAGCATGGATCGAAAAACGCTCGACCGCGCCATGCGTAGCGCGGCGCGACAGACGTGGGGAAATGTCGAGATCGTGGTCGTCGCCGCGTGCGGTTCCGCGCATCGCGCGCTCGACGAACACGGTCTCGGCCGTCCGGTTCGCCTCGTCTTCGGCGATGAGCGAAAGCCGTTGTCGCGCCCGCTCGCGGCGAATGTCGCGCTTCAATCGTCGCACGGCGAATGGCTCAATTTTCTCGACGACGACGATGAACTCGATGCATCGCACGTCGCCACGCTCATGCAAGCGGTGCCATCGCGACGCGAGCGCGTCGTCTACTCCGCCGCGCGTGTGGTCGACAAGCGCGGAAAGCCGATCGCGCGCGTCGGTTATCCGGGCAATCACGCGCAACTGTTTTTCCATAGCCGTTCGGCTTCGCCGGCGTTCGCGGTCCATCGCAGTCTGATCGACGACGGCGCGCGTTTCGATCCGGCGTTCGACGTGCATGAAGATCACGATTTCCAGATCGCGTGCGCGGCGCGCACGGATTTCTTGTTCGTGGACGCGATCACGACGACGTGGCACGGCCAGATCGGCGAATCCGGTTGCGGTTTCGGTCCGAACGACAATCATGCGCAACGCATCGCCACGGTCACGCGCATTCGCGAAAAATGGCACAAACCGCTCGAGCGCTGGTTGCGAAAATTCGACGATGTATTGTTCGCCGGCAAACTTTATCTCGATGGCGGCGACGTTCCGGCCGCACTCGAATGCCTCGAACGCGCGCTCGCGCTGCGTCCGACGGACGTGAACGCACTGAACTTCTGCGGCATGGCCAACTTCGCCGCGGGCGCGCTCGAGCGCGCCGAAGAACTGGTGGCGCGTGCGGTCAAGCGATTGCCGCGACAGGCCGCCTTACGCGACAATCTCGCCCGCATTCGCGCGCGCCGCGCGGAATTTTCCGAGCCATGATGCGCTTCTACGATCGACTCGCCGACGCCTGGAAGAAAAACGATTCGCTCGTGTGCGTCGGACTCGATCCGGAAGCAACGCGATTTCCCGCGGCGCTTGCGAATTCGCCCGATCGCGTTTTCGAGTTCTGCCGCGCGATCGTCGATGCGACGGCCGATCTGGTCTGCTGCTTCAAGCCGCAAATCGCCTATTTCGCGGCTCAGCGCGCGGAAGACGCGCTTGAACGTCTGATAGCGCATATCCACGAGCGTCATCCCGATGTGCCCGTGATTCTCGATGCCAAACGCGGCGATATCGGCGCGACCGCGCAGCAATATGCCGGCGAATTGTTCGACCGTTTCGGCGCCGACGCGGTGACGGTGAATCCGTATCTCGGGCGTGATTCGCTCGCGCCGTTTCTCGATCGCGATGACAAAGGCGTCGTGATTCTGTGCCACACCTCCAATCCCGGCGCGCGCGATTTGCAGGAACTCGATGTCGGCGGAAAGCCGCTGTATCAGCATGTCGCCTCGCTCGTCACGCGCGAGTGGAACGCGAACAAGAACTGCGCGCTCGTCGTCGGCGCGACGTATCCGAAAGAACTGGCGGATGTGCGTGCGATCGTCGGCGACGACATGCCGTTGTTGATCCCCGGTGTCGGCGCGCAGGGTGGCGACGTGCAGGCGGTGGTTGCCAATGGCCGCAACCAGCGCGGCGACGGACTCATCATCAGTTCGTCGCGTGCGATTCTGTATGCCGGATCGGATGCTCATTTTGCCGACGCCGCTCGCGACGCGACGAAAAAGCTGCGCGACGAAATCGCGCGCTACCGCTGACGCGTGAGCCAGTAACGCGGCATCATCAGCACGAAATGGCTCCAGAGTCCAAGCCACACGATCGCTCGAACAAAGGCGTTGTGCGCGGCTGGATCGAACTTCGTAAACCAGCGCCACATGCCGCGGTGTTTGTGCATCGCCACGAACACGGGCCGGTGTCGACTCGATGTTCCTTTGCCGTGCACGACGCGTACATCATTCGCGCAGACAACGCGCGCCCCGAGATCGCGCACGCGGCGGCATAGATCGAGATCTTCGCAGTGCAGGAAATAGCCTTCGTCGAAACCGCCGACGAGGCGAAACATATCCGCGGGAATCATCATCAGCGCGCCGGAAACGGCATCGACGTCCTCGATGTCGCCGCGCGACGGATTCTGGATGTTGGCGCCATCGACATGTGCGAGTCGCGACAATCCTGTCATCGTCGCCAATGCGCGACGAAGCAACGGATCGCGGCGACGGCTGGCCGGTTCGTAGCGGCCGTTCGCATCGACGATCGTCGCGCCGACGATGCCGATGGTTTTGTCGTTCGCGAGTACCGCGCGCAAGCGGCTGATCGTATCGGCGCCAAGCAAACAATCGGGATTGAGGATCAGCAGCGCATCGCCGCGCGCCGAGGCCGCCGCGCGGTTGCAGCCGGCGCCGAAACCGAGATTACGGCCGTTGCGAACGATGCGAACGCGCGTATCACCGTTCCAGCGCGATGCGACGATGTCGATCGAACCGTCCTCGGATGCGTTGTCGCTGACGATCACGTCGATTGGCGCGAAACCAGCGAGTGCGCGTTCCACGCACGTGACCAGATCGTTGCCACTGTTTGCCGCGACGACGAGAACGCTCGTGAGGTTCGCGGCGCTCACGGATGCATCAGACGGTCGACAGCAGCTTGTCGCCCTGCTCGGCCGCGAATTGCCACATCGCCGGCCACTGTTCGCACGAATCGGCAAGCAGGTCGAGTTCGCCGCTCAACGCGCGGGCGCAACCGGCGGTATCGAGATCTTCAGGCCAATCGCCGAGACGCGGCGGGGTTCTCGCAAGCAATTCCTTCGCGTTCGATTGCACGATGGCGCGCGCGTCGGCGGTCCAATAGACGGGTGCGTCCGGAACACCTTCGATCTGGTGCTGGATGCGATCGATCAGATCGGCGCGAACGAAACTCAAGTATTCGCGCAGATGCGTCACGCGATCGGCTTCGCTTGCTTGCGCGAGATCGCGCATCACGCCGCCGAGGAAAGGCAAACGTTTTGCCGGATCGGCGGCGTTGAACAAACCGAACTGGCGCGCGACGAAATCGCGCATGTAGTGATTCACGCGCGGCAGATAAGCAGCGAGTGTTTTGTCGGAGCGGCGGCGCGAACTTTCCTGCACGTGGCCGATCGCTTCGGGTAGGTCGAGCGCGAGCGTGTCGGGATAACAGAAACGCATCAAGGCGCCGGCGTAACCGTCTTCGCCGCGGCCGACCGGATTGGTACACGGCAGCATGCGGCTGTTGTCGACGAGGAACGGCGTGAAGTTCGCCATCGACATCACGCGCGCTTGCGACACGGTGTGCCACGCGTGCTGCACTTCGACGTTGCGCTGATACGTTGTGCGATCGGCCCAGAGTTGCGCGCGGCTTTCCGGATCGAGCTGATACAGCCACAGCGCCGTTTCGCTGCGCGAGCTGCCGTACGAGCCGCATTGCGTGGCGACGATGCGCGCTTTTTCGTTGAGCGTGTCGAGCCGTCCGAGATTCATGCCGCGCAGCGACGTGCGATCGAGCGGATAGCGCGACTGGATCACCGCGCCGAGGTTCTGTCCGCAACTTTCCATGTGCAGCGCGAATGGATCGACGGTCACGTCTGCGCCGAACGCGAACGCTTCTTCCATGTTGGCGGGGAAACGCGCGACGGCGAGCGCGTCGGGATTTGGATTCAATCCGTCGCGAACAAAATCCGGGCGCCGCAGCGGCAGGACGAGGTCGTCGTCGAGCACCGCCATGCGCGCGCCGGCGGACAGCAATAGCGCGAGGTTCCATCCGCGGCCGCCACCGAACCGCTGCGCGTTCGGATGGGCATCGCGCTCGAGCAAACGCGCAGCGGTGGCTTTCGCGTGCGGGTGCGCTTTGCCGAGACGTTCGATCAGCTTGGCGCGTTCGGCGCGGCCGACGTAACTGGTTTTGCATCCCGTGGTTCGAGCGAACTCGCGCAGAAGATCGCGTTGTTCGTTGATGTTGGCGGCGAGACCGGAGTCGTCGAGCAGAACGTAGCGTCGCCCGGCCAGATGTGTGCGCTCGTAGTCGGTCAGCGATTTCAGCAGACGGCTCAGCGACTGCGGCCGATCGCACGCACGAATGAAGACGGCGCGAAGATCGGCCGGCGCAGCAGCGGGCGCTTGCGTGAGACGATCGACGAATGCTTGATCCGAAACGAGCAGGCCGCGTTGGAGCAAGCTTTCCAGCACGCGTTTTACGGCGTCCTTTTTGCCGACCAATCCGGTGATGGTGGACTGGATGCGCGTGGTGTGATCGTCAAGCGTGCGGAATTCGCGGCACAAATCCATCGCCTGCAATACCTGGAATGTCATCACGTGCGGTTCGCCGGTGCGGCGCACGATGAAGATGCATTCCTGACTCGACAGCGAAGCGACGATGCCGTCCTCCGACGCGAACATCGGCGCGCCGATTTCAGGCTTCGGCGGCAACGACAGCGCCGGCGGCACGACATTGAGCGTTACGTTCAAACCATTGGTCATTTAAACGATCCGATGCGCACGCGCGGTTCAGCGCGAGAGGTTTCCGTTGAAAAGACGCCGCCACCACGATATTCGCGCGGCCGGCGCCGACGTGCGCTGCGCGGCGGCGCGCAAGGCGACGACTTCATCCTCGAGTTCGGCGATGCGTTTGCCCGCCGTCATGTTTCTGCGAACCTCGCTATTGTAATGCGAGTAAACCGATTCTTCGCGGTCGCCGAAAAGTGCGAGGTCCGCGAGCGTGTCCGGCAGCGGCCTGCGCGAACAGACGGCTATGAAATACAGCGGTTCATAGGCGAGTCCCGCCGAGGGCGCTTGTTCCTCACCCATCGACGTTGCCACGTCGGCGCTGTTGGGCGATCCGTCGAGGCTCCAGATCGCCGACTGGAACAGCAGCTTCTGACCGTACAACCGCACAAACGGAAAATGCGGGCGCAGCAGATTCAGCAATTCGTCGCGATACAGTTCGCGCACATGGAATTCGTTGGCGAAACCGCGATCGTCTGTGTACGTCTTTTTGTCCGGCGATGAGATGACGAGTACGCCATCGTCGGTCAGCGCGTGTGCGAACCCGGCGATGAGCGCTTCTTGCGCGGCGACATGTTCGAGCGTTTCGAACGAGACGATCAGATCGAATGATCGCGGTTTCGCATCGAGCTGCGTTGCGTCGGCGCGTTCGAAGCGAAGATTTGAGCGATCGCCGTATCGATCGCGTGCATGCGCGATAGCTTCTTCGGAAATATCGGCACCGACTACGCTGGCGGCGACATGGGCAAGCAGCGCGCTGCCGTAACCTTCGCCGCACGCTGCATCGAGCACGCGTTTTCCTGCGGCGAGTTTCCGCGCGAACACGTAGCGATGCCAATGTTCGTACCAGATTTCGCGCACGCATTCGGGCGTGAAACGTTCGCCGGTAAATGTCAGTGATGGATTCGCTTCGCTCATCGCGCCATCACTGAAACGGCAGGTGTTGGACGCTCGACGTCGGTCCATTCGTGTTCGAGCCGCACCAGTCCGAATTCGCGCGATTCGCCGCGCACGACAACGCTGCGTTCGATCGTATCGAACAATCGCACGGCTTCCGGGTCGAGCGGATGTGCCTTGACGATGTAGCTGCCGGGCAGCACGGCGAGCGACGGAAACGTGATCTCGGCGATGTACGTGGTGCTGTCAATGCGGCGCGGCCGTACCGATTCCATTTCGGTACTAACCCCGTAGACCGCCGAGCCGTCGACGCGCGCGATGCCGAAAACAATCACCGGCATGCGGCCATCGCGCGAGTGGATGCGCGCAGCGATGCGCAATGGTGCGCCGCGATCGAGGACGGTCTGCGCATCGCCGATATGGCCGTTCACGGCGAGATCGAGCAGATGGAATTCGAGGCCCGCGCGCTGTGTATCATCCGCGCGTGGATCGGCAGCCTGCGACTTTGCTTCCTGATACGCGAGATAGGCTTGCGTGACGTCGTAGACATCGCCGCTGGCGGCAACGTGTCCATCGCGCAACCAGCAGGCGTGGCGGCACAACTTCTGGATGTGGTACATGCTGTGCGAAACGAGAATGAGCGTGCCACCGTTCGATAGATATTCTTCGATCCAGCGCACGCACTTTTTCTGGAACGCTTCGTCGCCGACGGCGAGCACTTCGTCGGTGATGAGCAGATCCGGTTTGAGCGCAGCGACGATCGCGAAACCGAGGCGCACGACCATGCCCGATGAGTAGTGCTTGATCGGCTCGTCGATGTAGCGGCCGATGTCGGCGAACGCGATGATTTCGTCGAGTTTCGCGCGCGTTTCGCTCGCGCTCAGGCCATACAGCGCGGCGGACAGCGCGATGTTGTCGCGGCCGCTGTATTCCGGATGGAAGCCCGCCCCGAGTTCGAGCAATGCGCCGATGCGGCCGTCGACGCGCACGGTTCCCGATGTCGGCGTCAACACGCCGGTGATGAGTTTGAGCAACGTCGATTTGCCGGCGCCGTTTTCGCCGATCAAACCAAGCGATTCGCCGCGGCGCACGCGCAAGGAAACATCTCGCAAAACAGGAACGGTGCCGACGGCGCGACGTCCGAAAAGCAGACGCAGCAACGCACGCAATCGATCGCGCGCGTGAAAGACGAGCGGATAGGATTTTCCGAGCGCGTGCGTCTCGACGAGCAAGTCGCTCACAGAAAATCCTCGAAATGCGGTTGCACGCGACGGAAAGCGGCGTAGCCGATCGCAAACACCATCAGCGCAACGGCCATCGAAATCGCAAGCGACGTCATGCTGATCGGCGTGGTGTGCACGAGTAGTGTGCGAAAGATCTGCGGATAGGGAGCGAACGGATTGAAGTCCAAATAGTGTTGCGCGTTTTCAGGCAAGGATTCGCGCGCGTACAAAATGGGCGACGCGAACATCCACAGCATCAGCAATTGCGGCAGTGCAGATGCGAGATCGCGCACGAACACCTGGATGCCGGCAAAAAGAAAGGCGAAGCCGAGCGTGAATACAAAAAGCTGCGCGAATGCCAACAGAGCGACCGGCAATGCGGTGAGATCGATCGCAACACCGCAGAATCGCAAGACGACGCAGATCAGAACGAATCCCACGAGTTGCACGGCGAAGCTGCCAGCGACGACGGAGACGACAAGTACATCGCGAGGCAAAGCGACTTTGCCGATCAACGCGGCGTTGTCCTGGATTACAGTGGTGGCTCGGCTCAACGACTCGGCGAACATCGTCCAAGGCCACAATCCCATGAACAGGAACGGGACGTAGCTAACTGGCGATCCCGGCGGCGCGCCCTGACGAAATACGTAGATGAAGACGACGCTGTATACCGCAAGCTGAATCAAGGGTTGAAACAGCGCCCACAGCCCACCGCTGAAGCTACCGAGATATCGGTTGCCGATTTCGCGACGAACGAAATGTAGTGCGAGGCTGAACGCGGCCATGCAAATCCGGGCCGGAAGGAAGCGCGAATTATCGCAGAGGCGGTGATGGAAGTCCGCCGGCGGCGAGTTCCGCCAGCGAACGTATTACTGCTGATTGGCCGGTGAGGTTTGCTGTTCTTGCGTGCGCTGCTCAATTGCGTCTTCCGGTGAAACATACCCTTCCGGTGCATAGCGGGTGCGCAACGATGCTACGATATCGGGGTTGGCCTGCAGGGGTCTTCCGCGAAACTCATTGGTGTACTGGGTCATCTGCTGGTCAATGTACGTGGCCTTCAGACGGGCAACAAGGCGATCGTGCGACTGCTCGAACGACACTTGCGTATCCGGCGTGCGTTCGATCAGTTTCAGTACGTGATAGCCGAATTCTGTCTTTACGACTGGCGAAATTTCGCCTGGCGTCTGCAAACGACCAGCGGCTTCCGCAAACTGCGCCGCCATTTTCGATGAGGTAGCGTTCGCGATGCGGCCGTTGTTTTTCGCCTTGCTGGGATCATCGGAATATTTGGCGACAAGATCCTGGAATCGATCGGGATGCGCTTTCGCTTCTGTTTCGATTTTGCTGATCAGCGCTTTAGCGTCCGCATCGCTGCGCGCATTGTCCCTCGTCGCGACAAGCACGTGTTCGACATCGACTCTGCCCTTGTCGACAAACTCATCTTTGTGGGCCGCGTAATATTCCTTGGCGAGCATGTCGAAATCCGGAAGTTTCAAGGACTTCCGATAGTGATCAACCTGCGCCTTAGCAAGGGCAACAGTAACAGCGGCTTCGATTTGCGCCTTGACAGCGGGATCGCGGTCGAGGTGTTGTGCACGCGCTTCGGCAGCGAGTTCTTTCTTTTGAAGAATAGACATGATCGTCGATTCGATTCGTTTCGGGCTATCGAAAAATCCAGGACGGTCTTTGTCCGGAATATTGCTGGCTTCGGCGTCCACATCCTGCAACGTGACTTCCACATTGCCTTGCGCTGCCACGACATTCGGCTTGAGTTGCTTGGAATCGTCGGCGACGGCGGACGTGCACGCAAGAATAATCGCCCACACCGTGAAGTGAATCGTTGATTTCATCGCAATACCTGTATTGGAAAACAAACGCCGCCCGTAAAGGGCGGCGTTCGTCAACATGGTCAGATTACTGAGAGATAAGACCGAGCAGGAAGATTAAAAGTTCGTCGACTACTACCAGTCATTTCCTTGGATCTGCACCGGATTGGCGCATGCATTATTAGGACATTTAGTTTGAACTGACAGCGAGTGCGCGGTTCCACCTCCGTTCGGTACAACGCCGGTGATATCGGCATTGATCAAATTGAGGAAGTACTGTTTGCCGTCAACCAGGTTGCACGACGTCCCGTTGCCGTTTACATACCACGCTTGTAAAAAGCCGTTGTTCTTGACCTTGTCGCCATAACAAATTACCGAGCTCGCTCCGCCGCCGGACACAGGATTGCTGAAATCGCCGCATTTTGTGCTTATCGTCATGCTGACGGGCACACTGTAGCCCGACTGACCTATCGAATAGAGACCGTAGAAATCTGACTGCGGATGACTAGTCGAGTATCCGGCGGGAACGGTAAATGCCAACGAATAGAATTGTGCACTCTGAATATTGAAGAGAAGCTGCTCACCGAGAAGCCCCGGCCATGCGTGGAGAAACGCACTGTCAAAACTCGTCGGATCTGCGGTGTGCCGCGAGCCGTCACCGAAATTGGTGACCGTAGTGAGAGCCGTAGCCTGCGTAAACGTACCGCCTGCGTCATTCGCAACGGAGAAACACGCACCACCTGTAACCACACCTTTTTTCTGCGCCGTCACGACAGCCGTGCTGGGCGCCTGTCCCGACGGTCCCGTACATGTAACAGTCACGTTGTATTGCTGGGCCAGCGTGGTGCTTTCATTATCGAACGTGGCAGCCACTGTCACTGGATTTTGGCAAGCGGTGGTCCCGCTACATAACGTCGCGTTGCCGCCATTCAACGTCGCGCCTACCGATGGCGTGAT
>CAZZYA010000074.1:0-14895 GCA_964658115.1 uncultured Rudaea sp.
CACCGGGACCGACGATAAGCCCCGGACGAATGACCGTCGTGCGCTCCGGCAAAACGTTCATCGCGGCGGATTCACACAGGGCCTTCAGCGCGCCGTAATTTTCATTGGTGACTTTTTCCGCGTCGGGTGCATCGGTGGTCGCAACCGGCGCGGATTCGTCCATGCCGATCGTGTCCATCTTCGCGTAGACCGACACGGTCGAGATCAGAACGTACTGGCTAATATTCGGCGCGAGCAATGTCGTCGAACGCGTCACGTCGGCGGGAATGTAGGCCGACGTGTCGATAACGACATCCCACTGTCGATCTTTCAGCGCGGAGATATCCGTTTTGCGATCGCCATGCAGTTGTTCGATATTTGGAAACAGACCCGGATGTGTCTTGCCACGATTGAATAGCGTGAGGGTGTGGTCATGTTTCGTCGCGGTCTCGACGATGTGCGGACCCAAGAATCCGGTGCCGCCCATGATGAGGATCGTGAGCTTCTTCGGCGGCGCGCCGAACACATCGAACGACAAACCGGCAAACGGCGCCAGCACGGCGGCAACGGTGGCACTGCGCAGGACATCGCGACGTGACTTCATCGATCACTCCTGGGCGGCGGGCGGCGCGGCAATCATCCTGTGCTGCAACCGGATCACCCACAGCACGATCACGCCGAAGATGATAGCGACGCCCATCCACACGCCGGCGAGTGCCGGAAGTCCCAGCCCCATGCCGACGAGCGCGGCGAAACTCGTACTTGTGATCACATCGGCAAAACGATAAACCACCGTGTCGATGAAGTTCTTCGCCTTGTAGCGGCTTTCGCGATCGACCAGCGTGAACAACGATTCACGCGCCGGCTTCACTGCGGAAAAACTCAATCCGCGCGTCACGATTTGAACACCGGCGAGCAGCGGCACGCTGAAAGCGACGATCATCCCGCCGAGTCCGAGGATCATCACTACCACGGCGCCAAGCAGCAGCGGCGCGACGCCGTAGCGCGTCAGCAACACGCGCGTGAGCAGCAACTGCACTGTGAGCGCGACCGCGTTGACACCGAAATCGATGTCGGCGAAATAGGCGGTGCGTGACGCCGCATCCAGATGCATCGCACCGACCGCGGCGGCCTGCGCGTTGTACAGCATCGTGCCGACACTGGATCCGAAGATCATGAACAACGCCAGCGCGATCAGCAGCGGCCGGCTGAACACCAGGCGGAATGCCGCCAGCAACGTTCCGCCGATCGGTTGTTCACCGTCCTGGCCGGCGCGTTTGAGTTCCTGCGCGCGCGCCCAAGGAATCAGTCGCAGGATGCAGAACAAACACAATGCGTAGAAACACGCCGACAGCAGCAACAATTTCGGCACGCCGAGCGTGCGTACGACCGAACGCGTGATCAGCGGCCCGATGATTGCGCCCGCCGTGCCACCGGCCGCGATGACGCCATAAAAACGCCTCGCCTGCGCCGTGACGAATATATCGGCCATGAAACTCCAGAACACCGAGTCGGTGAACAGATTGATCACGCTGATGAAGATCGCGAAGCCCAGCGTGACCCCGTCCACCGGCGCGCCGCTGGTGAACGCGAACGAAAATCCGATCAGGCACGCGATGACGACGAGATAGACGATCGGCATGAAACGCCGCCGCGGAAAACGGCTGACGACCGCGCCGTAGACGGGCGTCAGTGCCAGCATGCAGACGAACACCGAAAGGAAAACAGTCGGCACGAGGCTGCTACCGTTCGCGGCGATCATCGCTTCGCGCACCGAACGCAACATGTAGTAGCCGAGCAGCAGCGAGAAGAAACACAGGAATGACCACGCCAGCGCGCCGCGCTCCTCGCGCTCGGCGCCGAGGATGAGCGTGATCAAGTTGTCGCGCTTGACGACGGCGGTGTTCATCGGGAGTCTCACGGCGAGCAGCAATCAGCGTAGGCGAGGCGACCGGAAAAAGCGAGGTCCGTTGTCACGAATGCGCAACGCGCAGCGCGCTCACGTATTCTTCGCACATGTCCGCGACGTTGGCTGCGATCCATATTTTTCCGCTGAAATCCTGCGCGCCCCTGCCGCTCGCGCAAGCGCGCGTGTACGCGCGCGGAATCGAACACGATCGACGCTGGTTGCTGGTCGACGAAGATTCGAAGTGCATCACGGCGCGTAAATGTCCACGGCTGGTGCTCGTCCGCGCGTCACCGTCGAACGGCGGATTACAGGTCGACGCGCCGGGTATGCCGACGTTGCACATCCCGATTCCGGATGCGTCGCGACGCACGTCGGCGGCGATCTGGGACGACACCGTCGCACCGCTCGCCGGCGACGACGAGAGCGCGGCGTGGATGAGCCGGTTTCTCGAGCTTCCGTGCCGTCTGGTGTTCATGGATGACGATTGCGCGAGGCCGGTCGATCCGAACCGCGCGCAACCCGGTGATGTGGTGAGTTTCGCCGACAGCCATCCGCTCACGCTGTTGTCGATGAGCGCCGTCGATCAGCTCAACGCACGTCTCGCCACGCCCGTGCATGCATTGCGGTTCCGTCCGAACCTGCTCATCGATGGCGTCGAAGCGCACGCAGAAGATGGATGGAAGCGCGTTCGCATCGGCGAGGTGGAATTCGACCTGGTCGGTCCCTGCGTGCGCTGCGTATTCACGACGCTCGACTTTCGCACCGGCATTTTCGATCCGGACGGCGAACCGCTGCGAACGCTCGTCCGCTATCGGCGATCGCCGGACGGGGTAATTTTTTCGCAGAACGTCACGCCGCGCCGACTCGGCACATTGCGCGTAGGCGACACCGTGGAAGTGCTCGCCTGAATCCGAATGTCAGGCGGCCAGATCCATCTGCGGCGGCAGCGGGCAATGCACCGCCGCGCAAATCGCGCGCAGCAGTTCCGCTTCGACGATGGTAACAACGCCGTCGGCGGAAATCGCTTGCGTCAGTCCGCGCACGAGCAATTCCTTGCCGGCGGGCAACAACTGATCGAGTTTCGGCAGCGCCTTGTCGAGCGCCAACGACCATTCCTTGCGTCCGGAGTAGACGGGAATCGCGTCAGGCAGTACTTCGCGCATGCCGAGCAGATAGGCGCGTTCGGCGTCGGCCGGATTGTCGCTGCCGTATTCGGCGACGATTGCGAATACGTCAGCGAGTTCGGCGGCGAGTGGTGGCAATTTCTGGCTGCCGTTCGGACGGGCCTTGGACGGATCGAGCGCATCGATCACCTGCACGGTGATGAGTTTGCCGAGACAGTAATCCTCGATCGCGCTTTTGCCGTCGAGCAGCGCGAGTTGATTGAGCACGATCAGAAACGTTTGCAGCTGCGGACGCGGCAAGCGTCGCAAAGAGGGAAACGCGAGTTGCGCCAGCGGCAAACGCTGCAGCGGATGCAGGCCGGCCATGCCTTGGCAAAGCTCGTCGGTCCCTTTGCGCGTCGATGCGTCGAAATATTTTTCGACGATGCCGAGTTGCTGCGTGCGACGTTGCGTGTCGTTGTCGAGCGTCAGCGCGAAAATTATCTGAGTCGCCGCGGTCGGCATGTGCGCGGCGACGCGAAGGCGTTCCGGAATCGAGGTGCGGATGGCGCTTGCGTTGGCGATGTCATCGCGCGTGGGTAATGTGCCGCGTTGCGTGATCTGCGCGGCGTCGAGTTTCAGCGGCGTCGCCGCGCCGGGCATCGAGCCGGCGCCCGCCGTCGATCGCGGCGCGGATGCAGTTCCCGCCGGAGCGAAACCCGATATCGACGCGTTCGCATCGTCGTCCGCGCCCATCGGCACCGGATTTGTCCACGCCGCGGCGATCTGCGTGAATTCGCGCGGATTGAATTGCGGATCGATCGCCTTGATGCGTTTTTCGAGCGGCGGATGTGTGGCGAACATATCGGAATAGCCGACCCCGTCGCCGAACAGCATGTGCGCGACTTCTTCCTTTTCCGACGACTCCAATTTCGACCCTTCGACCAGCGCGCCAATTTTTTTCAGCGCGCCGCCGATGCCGTTCGGTTGCCGCGTGAACTGCACGGCGGACGCATCGGCGAGATATTCACGCTGGCGCGAAATACTGGCCTTGATCAAGCGCCCGAAAAACACGCCGATGTACCCAATAGCCAGAATGGCGATGCCGAAGATGACGAAGCCGCCGGAATCGCGGCTGCGTCCGGCGTTTTCCAGCATTTTCCGTCCGGCGATACCGATGACGAGAATCCCGAACAGCACGCCCATCAAGCGGATGTTCAAGCGCATGTCGCCGTTGAGCACGTGCGAGAACTCGTGCGCGATCACGCCTTGCAATTCGTCGCGCGTGAGTTTGTCCATCGCCCCGCGCGTGACGGTGACGGCCGCATCCGACGGCGTGTAGCCAGCGGCGAACGCGTTGATCGCCGGTTCGTCTTCGAGAATGTAAATCTCGGGAACCGGCACGCCCGAAGCGATCGCCATTTCCTCGACGACGTTGCGCAAACGCCTGTGCGCGAAGTCCGGACTTGTCGGTTCGACACGCGCCGCACCGAGCTGTTCTGCCACCGCTGCACCGCCGCTGCGCAGCGTCGTGATCTTGTACAGCGAACACACGCCGATGAACGCGAGAACGCCGAGACTCGTCACGAACATGACTTGCGGCGCGACACTCGCGCTCACGTGTGCGGTGTGATCGCGTTCGCTGACGCCGACCGCGATGAACAGCACCAGGTCGATCGCCGCGACGATGCATCCGACCGCCAGCACGAACAGGAACAGCATGCGCTTGGTGTGGCTGCGCGCGCGTTCCTGCTGGGCGAAAAAGTTCATCGCCATGTCGCGATGAATTCCGTTATCGGTTCGGCGTCATGTCAGTTGAAGGAAACCTTCACCGCCTGACGCGCCTCGGGTGTCTGGATTTCCAGCGGCGCGGCGGGTGCGAACGCGAACACGTTGGCGACGAACGAATTCGGAAAAACCTCGCGCCGGTTGTTGTAGTACATCACCGAGTCGTTGTAAGCCTGGCGCGCGAAGGCGACCTTGTTTTCCGTGGAGGTGAGTTCCTCGGAAAGCTGCATCATGTTCTGGTTGGCTTTGAGGTCCGGATAACTTTCGGCCACCGCCATCAGTCGACCAAGCCCTTGCGACAGCGCCGTTTCGGCCGTGGACAGTTGCTGCATCGCTTGCGGATCACCCGGATTCGCCTTCGCCGCGGAAAGTCCGCTCATCGCCGAACCGCGCGCGGCGATCACGGCTTCGAGTGTCTCGCGTTCGTGCTGCATATATTTCTTGGCCGTCTCGACCAAGTTCGGGATCAGGTCGTAGCGGCGTTGCAATTGCACGTCGATTTGCGCGAAATTGTTTTTGTACGCATTGCGCGCGGTCACCAGTCCGTTGTAAATGCCGACGAAAAAAACCACGACGGCCACGACAATGACGAGAAGAATTATCGCTGTCATAACACTTTGGATTCCGGCTTGACGCTAGAATTGCGCCGCATGCGAAGCATAGCATTGGCGCTGCAGTGAAGACGTCTGTACCGAACAGATGCGATGCGGCACTACGGACAGTTTGCGGGAGGCTGCACTCGACATGACGGTGGTACGCGCATCGGCGATCGCGCTGATGATGATGTTCGCTTTCGGATTCGCCGACGCGGCAACGCCGTTGCGCAGAACGCCGCAGGCGCACAAGCCGAGCGCGACGTCGCAGAAAGCGTCTGCGAAATCCGCCGACGTCTCGGCCGACGTGAAAGCGGTCGCCGCCGATTTCGATACGTGGCTTGACCAAGTCGCACAGTCCAACCAGGTTTCCGGTCTGGCCGCGGCGATCGTCAGCGATAAAACGATCCTGCTTCAGCGCGGCATCGGATATGCCGATGCGAGCCGCGGCAAGCCGATCACGCCGGACAGCGTGTTTCGTCTGGCTTCGTTATCCAAAGCATTCGCGAGTGCGCTGACCGCACTGCTGGTCGACGAAGGCATGCTGAGCTGGCAAACGAAAGTGGCCGGTGTGCTACCCACGTTCGAGCTGCACGACATCGCCGCCAGCAACAGCCTTACCGTGCGCGACATCTTGAGCCAGCGCGTCGGCCTGCCGCACAACACGTACGACAATCTGCTCGAGCAAAACGAGCCGTATCAGGAGCTCGTCGAAAAGCTTAAAGAGGTGCCGTTGTCGTGTGGCGTCGGTGACTGCTACGGATATCAGAACATCACGTTCGCGTTGATCGGCGACATCACTTACGCCGTCAGCGGCGATTTTTTCTATCATCAGGTCGAAAAGCGCATCTTCCATCCACTCGGCATGGACAGCGCGACGTACGGCCGCGATGCGATCGAAGCCGACCCAAACTGGGCGCAACCGCACGCGCGGCGCGGGCCCGGATGGGCGCCGATCGGCATAAAGGAATCGTATTACCACGTGCCGCCGGCGGCCGGCGTCAACGCGAGCATCAAGGACATGACCAAATGGCTTATCGCCCAGATGGGTGGACGGCCGGATGTGTTGTCGAATGATCTGCTCACCACCCTGCACACGCCGATGATTCCAACACCGACGGAACTGCGCGCCACACCGTGGCGTCGCGCGCGTCTGAGCGATGCGTCCTACGCGCTTGGCTGGCGTATCTACGAATACGGCGGGCAAACACTGGTGTTCCACGCCGGTGCAGTGCAGGGTTACCGATCCATGATCGCGTTTTTTCCTAAACAGAAATTCGGTGCGGTGATGCTATGGAATTGCGAGTGCGTGGTTCCGGGCGGATTGATGCCGATGCTGCTCGATCGCTTTCTCGGATTACCGCGTGTGGATTGGGCCGGACTCGATACGTTGCCGCCCGCGCGCGTGGCCACGGCCGGCAATCGGCAGACGCGGCGTCGACAGTAGCCGGCTCGCGGTTCGCGCACGTCGAACTTGTGCGTTTTACGAAACGTGCCGTATCCTCGGCGCCCCATGCTGCGACACGAGGCATGGACGGGGAAGGAAAATGCCGATGACGCGTAGCCACTTGATCGCAGCACTTCGATGCTGATCGCGGAGCGTCTGCTGCTGATCGCGTCCGAGCCCGTGTCGGGCGAGCCATTGTGGCCCCGCGAGCATCCGAATCCCGAGTTGATAACGGCAGGCGCCATTGCTTCGGAGTTGGTCACGCAACGACGGCTCGCGCTGAAGGGTGGCTTGTTTTCCGCCGACCGCCAAGTTCCGCTCGTGCATCCGCTGCTCAAGGCGACGCTGCAATCGCTGCACAACGATCAGCTCGATGGCATCGGATTATTGCGCGCGATCGCCAGCCGGATGGGTCCTCTGCGCAACCGAATTCTCGATGGATTATTTCGGCGCGACATCGTGCACCGCTTGGCCAAACGCGATTTCTTGCTGCGACAGAAAGTGCGTTATCCGGTGCGTTCGATGCAGGCGCGCAACGAAGCGATCGAAGCGTTGCAGGCCGCGCCTTCGAACGAACGCGACGTCAACGGCCTGGCTTTGTTGTTCCTGACCGAAGCGGCCGGTTTGTTGAGCGTGTCGCTGAAGGCGAAAGATCACGAAGCGGCGAGTCAGCGCATTCTCGTGTTGAACAACGTCACGTCAAACAGCAGCGAAACGCTGCGCGGCCTCGCCTACATTCGATCGGCGCTGCTTAGCTGAGTTTGAACTCGATTCGACGACGCAGGCGATCGTCCACCGCCTTGCCGTTGTCCAACTTTGGTTTGAACGTCCAACGACGAATCGCGTTGAGCGCGGCATTGTTGAAGATGCGCGTCGGCTCGGCGCCGACCACGGTTGCGTTGCTCACGCTGCCGTCGGAGCCGACGGTGAATTCCACTTCCACCCAACCCTGCGCACGCGAGCGATAGGCATCGGGCGGATAGTCCGGCTGTACCGCGCGAACGAGTTCAGCCGGGTGCGATTCGCCGCCCGCGGGCGTTGCGGGTGCAGGTGTAGGCGTGACGGCCGGCGCGGGTGTTGGCGTCGCGGGACGCGATGCGGCAGCCGTTGCGCCTGTGTTGGCCGGTGCCGTCGCCGGTGTCGCAGCGGCCTCGGCGGGTGCGGTTGCCGGCGGCGTCGCGTTTTGTGTACTTTGCGCATTTTGCGCACTTTGTGCGGGCGCTGCCGCAGCGCGCGCGGCAGCGGCGGTGGCGGCGGCCTGGTCGTGATCGACCTGTTTCTTCTTCGCGTCGAGTTTGCTGCGCAGAATGTTGAGCGTGAAATTGCTCGGATCGACTTTGGTCAGGAGTTCGATGACGCGATTGGCCTCATCGAGCTTGCCAGCGTTGATCAAACCTTCGGTGGGGCCCGTGAAATACTGAAAATTCTCGAGCAACGCATCACGCGCGCTGGCATTGTTCGGATCCTTATCGAGCACGCGCATATAGAATTCCAGCGCGTTGCTGCCGGCCGGCGTCACCAGGTTGTTCTCGCGATAAGCGTTGCCCGCTTCGCGGAGCAATTGCTCTTTGGTCATTTCCGGCGCTGGCGTGACGGGCGTCGCGGTGGCGGCTGGAGAAGCAGGTGTTCCGGATGTCGCGGCGGCCGGCGCAGCTGGCGACGTGGATTTCACCGCCGTCGGCGCTGTCGGCGTGCTGTCGCTGCTCGCGAAGAAATAGTAGCCGGCACCGGCCAGGGCGACGAGAATCACAACGATCGGCACGATCTTCATGGCCGGCGAGGTGGACTTGGCGGGTTTCTCGGTTTTTGCAAGCATGGCGACGCTTCTCGAGCTAAGAAATCACGTAAAAAACAGTGGGAACAGCCCCTCGTTTATGCGCTTACTGCAACTTCCTCGCCAGAACGGCGGCAGGCAGGCAATCAGCCCCCTGTGGCCGCTGCGCGAATCTAAGGTAACGCATTTTTGGCACCCTGTGCCAATTTTTGCGACGCTTAGCGGCCATTAAGCGTCTAGGGCCGACTTCGCGTAGTATCGGCCAGCAGCATCGGAATCATTGGCGTAGTATCGGTAACGTCATCGGAATCAATGGAGAAGTACACATGGAAGCGAAACATGACGACACCGTCCTCCACGAGGACATCGACATCGCCGCCGACGCGGCCGCCGCCAAGGCACACGCCAGCGTCGACCGTGCCGCCGACAAGATCGATGCGGCGACGGACAAGATGGACGCCGCGGCCGACGATCTGAACGCGCGCATCAGCGAAATTTCCGAACGGCTGAAAGCCGACGGCGAACGGCTGCTCGCCAGCGCGCGCGAACTCGGCGACGTAATCAGCAAGCAGACGCGTCAGCATCCGCTGACGGCATGCGGTGTCGCCTTCGTCGCCGGCATCGCGATCGCACGACTGATGCGACGCTGACAGGCGGCGTGAACACCCCGGTCGAACCGCCGGAGCTTGCCACCGCGCCGGACGAAGCGGCTGCCGTCACGCCGACGGATGGCGTGAACGATGCGACATTCGCCGTACTCGCGCACGAGGTTGCCGAGTACGCGCGCAGTTTGTTGCAACTGTTTCTTGGCGAGGTGCAGATCGCACGCGGCAGCGTCGTTCGCATGCTCATCGCCGGCGCGCTCATTCCCGTTTTCCTGCTGACGATCTGGGCCGCGCTCAACCTGCTCATCGCCGCGATCGTCTCGCGCGTGTTGAACGACTGGATTTACGGCTACCTCGCGATCCTGCTGTTGAACGGAATTTTTGTCGCGGTGTTGGTGATGGGATTGAAGCGATGGAAACGCGATCTGACATTGCCGCGAAGCCGCGATGCACTGGCGCGTCTGCTAGAGCGAGTCCGATGACGCGCCGGCTTGCACGAGCACGCGTGGCCGCCGCGCAAACGCGATTGCGCGCGCTCGATGCGCAACTCGATGTCGACGTGCAACGCTGGCACGCGCGACTGAATCCAACGCGCATGCTCGCCGTGAGTTTCGCAGCAGGATTCGCCACCGTGCTGTTACCACGACGCGTGCGAATGGGTTTGTCGTACACGATTGGCGCTGTTGCATGGCCGCTCACGCGGCTATTTGCGCCGACGATTCTTCAAAACATGCTGCGCCAGATGGACGCGCCCGAGTAAATCTCACTCGAAGCCGTCGCCGAAAATTTCGTCGTTGTCCGGAATCACGAGCAGGTTGGCCGACATCGCGGTCAGCCCAGTAACGGTGAGCGTGTTGGTCGCGATCGATCCCGACGTGATCAGACGCAGATCGTGCGCGGCATCGAAACCGTATAGCTTCCACGTTGTTTTCCGTGCAGCGTTCAGCGTGATGGCTGCGTCGTGCGCGACGGTGTCTTTGTTGGTCAACAGAATCATCAGCCGGCTGTCGCCGTGAAACGCATACGCGCCGATTTGATCGATGCTCGATGTCGTCGCCGAAACGCTGTCGCCTTCCACTTTCGAACCGGTGCCGTCGAAGTTCAGGAAGAGACGAAACGCGCGTTCCGAAAAGCCGTTCGCGAGCGGAGCTTGCCAGCGCGTGGCGAGGTCGACGTCCTCCCGCGCAAAAATGCCGAGCAATTCCGCTTGTGCAACACCGCCACTGATCGTGTCGGTGACGATGTTGTTGATTTTCTCTTCGTTATCCCACGCGTACTCGGTGATCGCGAGCTTCGTGCCCGGTGCGTACTCGTCGATCCATGCCTTCACGCGCGGGATTAGATTCGGCTTTGTGTAATGCCACGGCTCGTCGTCGCCGATCGAGCCGTCGACGGCGCCGATCCAGGATTCCGACGTCCAGTTCGGATCGTACAGTTCTTTGAGCGAACGCATGCGACGCCCGACGGTGGCGGAGTCTTCGTCGTGGCTGTAGATCGCGCCGGAAGCTCCGTCCGGATCCTGCGGGTAATAATGCAGATCAAGATAGTCGACGAGCGGCACACCGCCCGTCATCGGATGCGTGCCGACCTGTTGCAGATACCACGCAACGAACGGCATATCACCGTGCGCACTGCGATCGCTGTCGCTGAAACAGTTGCACGATGCCGCATCTGCGGCGGAGGTGAAGAGATCGGGATATCCCCACGTCACCGGGCCGGTGACGAGCGCGCCCGCGTCCTGCGTTTTTATCGCCGTCGCGTAGCTTGACGTCTTGTTCCAGATCTCGTCGTATGTAGGTGGCGTCGGATGAACGTCGCGGTGCGTGGAATTCCACAGCATCACCTCGTTGTCGAGCGCGTAGAATTTCACGCCGCGGTTCGCCGCGGTTCCGAAGACGGTCTGCAGATGTCCAATCCATTGCGTCTCGAATGCGGGTGAGGATGCGACTGATGTGTCCGTCCGATCGTTGCCGGTAATCACGCCGCCGTTACAGTAGCCTGTATGGTTGGTGCCCGTGTCGCAGGTGCCGTCGCCCGCGTCCGCGTCGCAGCCGTCGAACAGATTGATCGTGCATTCGTTGTTGTGCTGCGGTCCATATTTTGCGATCGAGAATGACGGTCGCTTGACGCGATCCTTCGGCGTCCAGCCAACCGTCGGAATCGTGATCAACGGTTGCGCGCCGCCGGCGATCGCGCCGGACACGAACTGGTCGGCGGTCGAGTTGTTCGGCAAGCCGACTCCGTCGCCGTCGGGTTCGTTGAGAAACAGATAATCGGATGCGCGGTTGTCCGTGTCGATCTGCCAGTTGTAACGTGTCGTCGTGTTGCCGCCCCAGCGAACTACGGTGTATCCGATCTGCGCATTCCGAGTGGCGTCGCCGAATGCGACACCAAAGATGAGAGGACTGAACGGATGCACGCCCATTGTCGTGTCGACGGAAACAGCGATGGGCGCCGCGAAAGCGGACGACGCGATTGCACCGAGTGCGATGGCAACGACGACACGCATGACAAACTCCCTGCAGACGCAGCTTACGCTAGCAAGATACGCGTGAAATTTTCGGCCACCGGTCACCACGTAATTGAGACGCGGCGCGCACTTTCGTGGAAGTGGCGGGAGCAGGAATCGGGGAGGGAATTAAAGGCTCTCCCTGCGCTGGGCAGTCACAGGGAGAGCGACTTGAGAATTGCAGCTATAGTTTTTTCGTCTAACGTTTCATTTAACCTCGTACCGGTTGAAACTCCGGTACGCGATCGATCGTTGATCACCCGATCGTTTTGCTCAGGCCGATCCGTCAGCCATTACGAGCGTTGTGCCTTTATGCGAAGAGTGTTCTTACTTCTTCTTCGCGGTCTTGCGGGCCGACTTCTTGGCGACCTTCGCCTTTACGGTTTTCTTCGCAGCTTTCTTAGCGCCTTTCTTTGCAGCTTTCTTCATAGCCATATCGCGTCTTAGCTCCTCGTCAGTTGGTAGTTGTTGCCCAGTGAAAGCGTGAAGGAATGCCTCGCACAATAAATCGCTGTTCGTGGCATGCCTTAAATTATTGACCTGGCGGCGGGTGCGTTCGTCGGAGAGAAGTCGTAGTACGTGAAGCGGTATCGACACCGTCACTTTCTTTACGGCTTCGGCTTTCGCGCCGTGCACGATGTAGGGTTGAACGTACTTCGCTGCCGCCATGGATTCCGTTACGCATTAGTGCGCCGGGACAAAATTTAATTACCCATTTTTTTCTGTGTCAACCAGTTTGTGCGCCAGAAACGCGGCGACGCGCTCGTGCAAAACGTCGGCGCGACCCGTGCGACGAAGGATTTATTTCCGGCGCAAAGAAATATTCGAATATATAAATGGACGTCTATACTTCTATACGCCAATACAGCCAAACCGCGCACTTAACATGTTCGTTCTTGCTGCGGCATCCGACAAACCCAGCAATGACGCGGCTTGCAGCCACATCTTGCGCGGAACTATACAAACGACTATTGCGGCGTTCTGCACAACTATACTTTTCATATTACTAAAGCGAGTTAAGACAAACTCACGCGCGCACGAATATTCGTCGGCTTCAAAACAGCGATCGAAAGTGTCTCGGACGCGTCGAAAAATATTTTTTCGAAAGATGCGAAATCGACACGCAAAAAACACGAATTGCGAAAAACTGCGCAACTTTTGCGACGCCGCGCTCGACGCGCGCGCGCGAAAAATTTACTTCAAAACGTTCGCGAGCGACGTCGCGAAGCGATGCAAATCGTCTTTCGTTTTCGTTTCCGTCGCGCACACGAGCAACGCGTTTTCGTACTCGGGAAATTCTTCGCCGAGCGCAAAACCGGCGACGATATTTTCTTTCGCGAGCGCTTCGACGACATCGTGCGCCGACTTCGGAAGCTGGATCGCGACTTCATGAAAAAACGGCGCGTCGAAGAGTTGCTTCACACCGGGAATCTTGCACAACAGATCGCGCAACGCGCGCGTGTTGTTCATGCTCGCTTTCGCCGCACGTTCGATGCCGGCGGGACCAAGCATCGCCATCGCGATGGTCGACGCGGTGACGAGCAATCCTTGGTTGGTGCAGATGTTCGATGTCGCCTTCGCGCGACGGATGTGCTGTTCGCGCGCTTGCAACGTGAGGGCAAACCCTGATTTGCCGTCGAGATCGGTCGTGCGTCCGACGATGCGTCCGGCCATCTGCCGCACGAATTCCTGTTTGCAGCAAAGGATGCCGTAATAAGGACCGCCCGACGACAACGGCACACCGATCGGCTGACCGTCACCGCAAACGATGTCGACGCCGTGCGCCTTCGTCTTGCCACTGCCCCAGCGACCGGGCGGCTTCAACACGGACAGCGCGAGCGGATTGACGACACCGATCGCGAGCGCGCCTTTCGAATGCGCCCAGTCGGTGAGTGCATCGACATCTTCGAGCACGCCGAAGAAATTGGTTTGCGGAATGACGAGCGCAGTGATCGCGCCGAAGTCCTGCTCGGCGAGCCACGCCGGATCGACGGCACCGTCCTGCGTTTCGAACTCGACGATCTCGATGTCCTGCAGCGGCACGATCGTGTGCAGCGTCTTGCGATACGCCGGATGCACCGACTTAGGCACGAGCACCTTGCGCGGACCTTTCTTTGCGCAGCGCTCGGCCATCAACACCGCTTCGGCGAGCGATGTCGCGCCGTCGTAGAGCGAGGCGTTGCTCACGTCCATCGCCGTGAGCGCTGTCATCATCGACTGGTATTCGTAGATGAGTTGCAGCGTGCCTTGACTCGCCTCTGCCTGATACGGCGTGTAGGCGGAATAGAATTCACCGCGCGAAACGATCGCCCAAACCGCCGCGGGAATGTGATGCTCGTAGGCGCCGGCGCCGCAGAAGTTGAGCGGCGTGCCGTCCTGCGCGGCGCGATCTTTCATCAGGCGCGTGACCGCCATTTCGCTGAGTCCAGGCGGAACTTGTTTGAGCTGATCGATTTTCAGCGAATCCGGAATCTCGTCGAACAGGTCATCGAGCTTCGCGGCGCCGATCACTTTCAGCATTTCGCGGACGTCGGATTCGGAATGAGGAATGAAAGGCATCGGAACAACCGGACTGGAGGGACGGATCGGCGAACCGGCGCGTGCACGCCGGATCGCGAGGCACGTGCGGTTTGCCGCTTAGTGTTCTTCGTTTTCGATCAGTTCGGAATACGCATCCGGATCGAGCAGCTCTTCCTGCTCTTCGGCGAGGTTCGACGGCTTGACGACGAAAATCCAGCCTTCGCCGTATGCATCCTCGTTGATCGTCTCGGGTTTGTCGGCGAGCGCGCTGTTCACCGCGGTGATCTTGCCGGACACCGGCGCATACACGTCGGAAGCGGCCTTCACCGATTCGACCACGGCCGATGCGTTGCCGGCCTGCACGTCGTCGCCGACGCTCGGCAGTTCGACGTAAACGAGATCGCCCAACAGTCCCTGCGCGTGATCGGAAATTCCGACGGTCACTGTGCCGTTGTCTTCGACACGCGCCCACTCGTGGGACTTCATGAATTTCAGATCGCCGGGGATTTCGATCATGGCGGGGCATTCCTTTTGTTGGGCGGTCGAATGAATGGTGACATTTTACACGCGATGATGTGTGTGCAAAACGTCGTTTCGGGCAAAAGCTTCCGCCGTCCTGCGGGCAGCGGGTAACTTTTTGTTGGGTGGCAAAAAGTCACCACAAAACA
>CAZZYA010000075.1:0-5512 GCA_964658115.1 uncultured Rudaea sp.
GGAATGGATTTCTCGCGCCGGAAACTGACGCAGCCGTTGCCGCCGTTGCCGGCGTGGACAGTGATTTCGGCTTCGTCGACAAATTTCATAACGGTTCTTTAAGCAGCGCTGCACTAAGTTTATCGGCTATCGGCGGTCCACGGAGCGACGATGTCGAAGAGAACCATCCACTTCCTGAAGTTTGCGACGGCGCATGTTGTCCTTTCCATCCTCGCGATGATCGCATTGGCGCAGTTCGCGGAACATCATCCCGGCCAGGGATCGTCGGTGGGAGCCAGTCTCGGCATTCTCGGTGCCATTTTGTTTTTCGGTCCATTTGCCGTTATCGCGGCAGGATATGCGGCGTGGATCACGACGAATCAGCGCGCGCAATTTCCACACAGCGGGTTCGGTCTGCGTTTGCCGATCTATTCTGCGGTCGCGGCGCTCCTGCTCGTGCCGTTTATTTACGCCCTGGGTGGCTTGAACGGCTTCGTTCCGTTCGAGCTGGCAATCTACGTTCCCGCGACGCTCGCTTTCATCGGCGCGCAATTCGCGGCAACGGCGAGCTTCCGAACGCGCATCGTTCGCGTAATTCAGTAGGCCAAAACGAAGAGTCCCGCGCGGGGCGGGACTCTGACGAAAATCTGACGAACGAAATTTACGCTTTAGCGACGCTCACCGTGCGGCGATTCGCTCCGCCTTTCACGCTGAACTCGACTTTGCCGTTGACCAGCGCAAACAACGTGTGATCGCGCCCGAGGCCGACGCCCGCGCCCGGATGGAACTGGGTGCCGCGCTGACGCACGATGATGTTGCCGGCTTCCACGGCTTGTCCGCCGTAGATCTTGATGCCGAGGTATTTGGGATTTGAGTCGCGGCCGTTACGGGTACTGCCGCCAGCTTTTTTGTGTGCCATGGTCGATTACTCCTTGTCCGCTGCTTTCTTGGCCGATTTCTTCTCGCCCGCGCCGGAGATGCCGGTGATTTCGATCTCGGTGTAATGCTGGCGATGGCCCATCTGCTTCATATGGTGTTTACGGCGACGGAATTTGATGATGCGGATTTTGTCTGCGCGGCCATGCGATTTAATCGTGGCCGCGACGCTGGCGCCGGAAACCAGCGGAGCGCCGATGTCGATGCTGTCGCCCGCGCCGACCATCAGGATTTCTTCGAATTTCACGGCGGAGCCGACATCGCCTTCGAGTTTTTCCACACGGAGGGTTTCGCCCTCCATCACGCGGAACTGGCGACCGCCCGTTCGGATGATTGCGTACATTGGGTCTTTCCTTCTGTAGTTATTCTGGGTGTTTCTGGTGCGGTAGAGCAAAATCAACAAGATAGCCGCGCATTATAAGCGAAGCGTCGAAATCGGGTCAAACCAAATTTGATTCACGCCCATGACGGTTGATTTGCGCGGGAACGGGCGCATCCAAAGCGCTTCGCCACACGAAAATGGAGCTTCGACGTGCTTGCAACTCCCGCCTACGCTACCCAGAACGCCAAATCCAAACTCGCTCCTTTTTCGATTCAGCGCCGCGAGCCAGGGCGGCACGAAGTATTGATCGACATTGCCTATTGTGGTGTTTGCCATTCCGATATCCATCAGGCCCGCGACGAATGGGGCAATTCGATTTTCCCGATGGTGCCGGGACACGAAATCGTCGGCACAGTCGCCAAGGTCGGCAGCGAGGTGAAGAAGTGGAAGTCCGGCGACACCGTCGGCATCGGTTGTTTCGTCGATTCGTGCCGCGAATGCGAGGCCTGCAAATCCGGCGAGGAGCAATTCTGTTCCAACGGCATGAGCGTGACCTATAACGGTTACGAGCGCGGTCCGAACGGCATCGACAAATCCAGACCGACTTACGGCGGCTATTCGACGCGGATCACGGTCAACGAAGATTATGTGCTGCGAATTCCTGATGGCATTCCGCTCGATCGTGCCGCACCGCTACTGTGCGCCGGCATTACCACGTATTCGCCGCTGCGGCATTTCGGCGTGAAGAAAGGCGACAAAGTTGCGATCGTCGGTCTGGGCGGTTTGGGCCACATGGGCGTGAAACTTGCGCACGCGATGGGCGCGCATGTGACGGTGCTCAGCCACTCGCCGAGCAAGCGTGAAGACGCGCTTAAACTCGGCGCCGATGAGTTCATTGCAACCAAGGATGCGGATGTCTTCACGGAAAACGCCGGCGCGTTCGATTTCATTCTCGATACCGTCTCCGCGCAACACGATTACAACGCTTACTTGGGATTGCTCAAGCGCGACGGAACGATGTGCCTGGTCGGTTTACCGGATCCGACACCACTGTCGGCCGGTCCGCTGATCATGGGCCGCCGCCGCCTCGCCGGCTCGCTGATCGGCGGCATCAAGGAAACGCAGGAGATGCTCGATTTCTGCGCGAAGCACGATGTCGCATCCGACATTGAATTGATCAAAATCGACCAAATAAATGATGCCTACGAGCGCATGGTGAAAGGCGACGTTCGTTACCGTTTCGTGATCGACATCGCCAGTCTCAGGTAACGAGACCGGTTCGTTCAATCCTTGCAAACTGCACGCGTGCCGGTGCTTCACCGGCGCGCTATAGTGACTACTTACCTTTTTTTCGCCATGCTTAAATCGATATCAAAAAAGGGAACGATGGATTCCATTCGCATCCGCGGCGCTCGCACGCACAATCTGAAGAACATCGATCTGGAATTGCCGCGCGACAGCCTGATCGTGATCACCGGATTGTCGGGCTCGGGTAAATCCTCGCTCGCGTTCGACACGATTTATGCGGAAGGCCAACGACGCTACGTCGAATCGCTGTCGTCGTACGCGCGTCAATTTTTGTCGGTGATGGAAAAACCCGATGTCGATCACATCGAAGGTTTGAGTCCCGCCATTTCGATCGAACAGAAATCGACGTCGCACAATCCGCGTTCGACCGTCGGCACGATCACCGAAATCTACGACTACCTGCGCTTGCTGTTCGCGCGCGTCGGCACACCGCGTTGTCCGGATCACAATATTCCGTTGCAGGCGCAGACGGTCAGCCAGATGGTCGACGCCGCGCTGGCGCTCGATCCGCAAAAACGGTTCATGTTGCTCGCGCCGGTGATCCGCGAACGAAAAGGCGAACATCTGCAAGTGTTCGATCAGTTGCGTGCGCAAGGTTTCGTGCGTGCGCGCGTCGATGGCGTTTTGTACGAACTCGATGCGGTTCCGCCGCTCGCATTGCGTCAGAAACACACGATCGAAGCAGTCATCGATCGTTTCCGGCCTGCCGCCGATATCAAACAGCGTTTGGCCGAATCGTTCGAGACTGCCCTACGTCTCGGCGACGGCATCGCGCAACTGGTCGACATGGACGACGATAAAGCGCAACTGATGGTTTTATCGTCGCGTTTCTCGTGCCCGATCTGCGATTACTCGCTGCCGGAACTCGAGCCGCGTCTGTTCTCGTTCAACTCCCCGGTTGGCGCGTGCGGAACGTGCGATGGTCTCGGCGTCACGCAAGTGTTCGATCCGACGCGCGTCGTGGTGCATCCGAATCTGAGTCTGGCCGCAGGTGCTGTTCGCGGCTGGGACCGGCGCAACATGTATTACTTCCAGTTGATTCTGTCGCTGGCGCGTCATTACAAGTTCGACATCGACACGCCGTGGGAACAATTGCCCGAAGCGATCCGTCACGCGATCCTGTCAGGCTCCGGCGATGAAATAATTGGATTCCGCTACCTCACCGAGACCGGCGGCAACGTCACGCGCAAACACCGTTTCGAAGGCATCGTGCCGAATCTGGAACGGCGTTATCGCGAAACCGAATCACCCGCGGTGCGCGAAGAACTCGCGAAATTCATCACCGAGCGGCCGTGTCCGGATTGCCACGGCGAACGTTTGAATCGCAGCGCGCGCAATGTATTCGTCGCCGAGGCGAGCTTGCCGAAACTGACCGCATTGCCGATCGATCAAACGATGCAGTTTTTCAGCGGCCTGCAACTCGCAGGTTGGCGCGGCGAAATCGCGACCAAGATCGTGAAGGAGATTCGCGAGCGTTTGCGATTCCTCGTCGACGTGGGTCTGGATTACCTAACGCTCGATCGTCAAGCCGATTCGCTTTCCGGCGGCGAAGCCCAACGTATTCGCTTGGCGAGTCAGATCGGCGCAGGACTCGTCGGCGTGATGTACGTGCTGGACGAACCGTCGATCGGCTTGCATCAGCGCGACAACGAACGCCTGCTCGGCACACTCACGCGTTTGCGCGATCTCGGCAACACCGTGATCGTCGTCGAACACGATGAAGATGCGATCCGCATGGCCGATCATGTCGTCGACATCGGTCCGGGCGCGGGCGTGCACGGCGGCGAAGTCGTTGCGCAAGGCAAACTCAAAGACCTGCTCGCCGCACCGCGTTCGCTGACCGGGCAATATCTTTCGGGCAAGCGCAGCATCGCCGTGCCGAAAAAACGCACACCACCCGATCAGGAACGCATGCTGAGATTGCTCGGCGCTTCCGGCAACAATTTGAAAGACGTCGATTTGGAAATCCCGGCCGGCCTGTTCACCTGCATTACGGGTGTGTCGGGTTCGGGAAAATCGACGCTGATCAACGACACGCTGTTTCGCCACACCGCTGCGGAACTCAACGGCGCGAACGAAAAACCGGCACCGTTCAACAAGGTTGAAAACCTCGAACTGTTCGACAAGGTCGTCGACATCGACCAATCGCCGATCGGCCGCACGCCACGATCGAATCCCGCGACGTACACGGGTTTGTTCACACCACTGCGTGAATTGTATTCGCAGGTTCCCGAATCGCGCGCACGTGGTTATCAGCCGGGGCGTTTCTCGTTCAACGTGAAAGGCGGCCGCTGCGAAGCGTGCGAAGGCGACGGCCTCATCAAGGTCGAAATGCACTTCCTACCCGACGTATACGTGCCTTGCGACGTTTGCCATGGCAAGCGCTATAACCGCGAGACGCTCGAAATCCATTACAAAGGTCACACGATCTCCGACGTGCTCGAGATGACCGTCGAAGACGCGCTGAAACTTTTCGAGCCGATCCCCGCGCTCGCGCGCAAACTCGAAACGCTGATGGATGTCGGACTGAGCTACATCAAACTCGGCCAAAGCGCGACGACACTTTCCGGCGGCGAAGCGCAACGCGTAAAACTTTCGCGCGAATTGTCCAAGCGCGACACCGGCCGCACGCTTTACATACTTGATGAGCCGACCACCGGCCTGCATTTCCACGACATCGAACAATTGCTGAAAGTGCTGCATCGCCTGCGCGACGACGGCAACACGGTCGTCGTGATCGAGCACAACCTCGATGTGATCAAGACCGCGGATTGGGTGATCGATCTCGGACCCGAAGGCGGCGATCGCGGCGGCTACATCATCGCGACCGGCACGCCCGAGCAGATCGCCAAAGTGCCGACTTCGCACACCGGACGATTCCTCGCCCGCATGCTCGACGCCGGCAAAAAGAAGAAAGCGGCCTAGCCCGCCGGCGCCGCGTCGCGAACCACGAAGATTCCGACCGTG
>CAZZYA010000075.1:5522-7158 GCA_964658115.1 uncultured Rudaea sp.
TCGGAATCTTTCGTGACGATGTGGATCGGCACGGATTCGTCGAGCCGCAAATCTTTTTTCGGCTGCATCAACATGATGTGGTTTCCGCCCGGCGCGAACGTCACACGCTGTCCCGGCGCGATCGTGATTTCGCCTAGCGCCTGCATATGTTCCATGCCATTGCTGTTCGTGCTTTTGTGCAGTGAGGTGCTCGCGAAATCCGCGCTGTCCGCGCCAGTAACCGTGATCGGCGCGTCGCCGATGTTATGCAGCACACCGTATCCCGCCATCATCGCGGTGCCTGACGGCACGTTGCGGATCCACGCGTTCTCGATCACCAAATGTCCCGCTGCGAACGCGTTCGTCGTCAACAGTGCCAGCGCCGACATCGTCGTGCGCATAGTCGCTTTCATCGGTTTGCCTTATGATTCGTTCGGCTTAGCCCGTTCCACACGATTATGCGCCCGACGTCAAACGTCGCGCGTGACGATCGTGTAATGTTCGATGAAGCGAACGGTCGAACTGCACGCCGAGCGAGCGGTGTGCGTGGCGATGTGATCGGCGCCGCAGACGGCAGCGGACAAGTTTTCTAAAAGATCCGCACCGGAGTTTTTCTTCCAATAAAGCGAGAAAAAATCCATGCTTGAAACACATCGTCACGAAGCCGTGGTTGAGCTGCGGCTGGCGCGGCCGCCGGTCAACGCGCTGGACGCAGACTTGGTGCGACAACTCCGCACCGCCGTCGAATCCGCGCCGGCACTCGGTGCGCGCGGCATCATCCTGTCCGGCCGCAGCGGCATGTTTTCCGCCGGCCTCGACGTTCCCGCATTGTTGCAACTCAAACGTCCGGAACTCATGGCGTTTTTCCGTGACTTTTTCGGACTGTGCGGCGCGATCGCGACGTCGCCGATTCCCGTCGTCGCGGCGATCACCGGTCACAGCCCGGCGGGCGGCGCGGTGCTCGGTATTTTCTGCGACTACCGCATCATGGCGCGCAGCGCCGATGCGACAAAACCGTTTCGCGTCGGGCTCAACGAAGTGCAGGTCGGTCTCACCGTGCCGACCGTGATTCAACTGGGATTGCAACGATTGGTCGGCGCGTATCGAGCCGAGCGGTTGCTTATCGCCGGCGCCATGCTGAAGCCCGAAGATGCGCTGGCGGTTGGCCTTATCGACGAAATCGTGGATGCCGGTGATGTTGTCGATCGCTCGATCGAATGGTTGCGCGATTTGTACAAGTCTCCGCAACTCGCCATGCTCGGCACCCGTCAGATTGCGCGACGCGATCTGGCGAAGATTTTCGAATATCCGGAAAACCTCGAACTCGACGATTTCGCCGATTCTTGGTTCGGTAGCGAAACGCAAACGACGCTAAAAGCGCTGGTCGCGAAACTGAAGAAATAGTTCAGTCCGCGCCAACGGCAACGTCGCGCGTATCTTCGGCAATCCATCCGCTCCACGACGGCGCGTAAATGCGTGAGCCGGTCAGTCCGGCGTGTTCCATCGCGAGCAAATTGTGACAGGCGGTGACGGCCGAGCCGCACATGTGCACGACATCGCGCGCCGTGCGTCCGCCGATCGCCGCGGCAAATTCACTGCGTAAATCCGCCGCGGCCTTAAACGTTCCGCCGCCGCCAAGATTTTCGGAAAACGGGCG
>CAZZYA010000075.1:7168-14764 GCA_964658115.1 uncultured Rudaea sp.
GCGTGGGTGGACGGCTCCGAGGCCGCTCTGCTCGTCGCCGAGGTCCTGCGCGCTCATCTCGCGGCGCGGCGCGAGCATCGAGAAGGATCATGTGATCGTCGTTGCGCAAGCGTTGCAGTTCATCCGTCATCACGATTTGCGATGCATCGAACACGGCATCGACGTTCGATGGCATTCGCGATGTCACCGAGTCCGTCAGTTCGAAACCCGCCATGGTCCACGCTTTGATGCCACCATCGAGCACCGCGGCGTTGCCGCCGATCAATCGCAACATCCACCACAATCGCGCCGCAGCCAATGCGCCACCCGCGTCGTCGTACGCAACGACGAACGTCTGCGGCGTCCAACCCCAGCGGCTCAACACGCCTGAAAACGCATCGATATTCGGCAGCGGATGTCGGCCTAGACCTTGCTTCGACAAATCCGACAGATCGCGATTCAGATCGGCGTACACCGCGCCGGGTATATGCGCTTGCGCGTAATCGCGTGCACCGCGATCGGGATCCGCCAAATCGAAACGGCAGTCGACGATCAGCACGCCATCGCGATCGGCTGCGTGCAGTTCGTTGGCGGAAATAAGCGTCTTCATCTCACGGCCTCCATGCGGCGGACGAGGCTCAGCAACATTGCCGCCGTCGCGCCCCAGATATTCCGGTCGCCGAAGTGGAATTCAACGATATCGCGCGCGCGACCACGGTATTCCATGCGACGAAACCCAAGATTCGCCGGATCGACGAAAAATGCGAGCGGCACTTCGAATACGTTCGCCACTTCGCGCGGATCGGGTGTGGCGACGTAGGCCGGATCGATATCCGCGACGACGGGCGTGACGTTGAAGCCGCTCACGGTGTCGAGACCATCGAGATAGCCGAACGGCGTGATCGACTCGGCGCCGATACCGACTTCCTCGCGCGTTTCGCGCACGGCGGTGGCGATCGAATCGATGTCGTCGGGTTCCGCGCTGCCACCAGGAAAACTGATTTGTCCGGCGTGATTAGTGAGATGTTCGGTGCGCTGGGTTAGCAGTACGGTCGGACCATCGCAGCGTTCGACGATGCCGACCAGCACGGCAGCGGCGCGTAGCGGAACGTCGGGCAGGATGTCGTGCAGCTCGCGATGATTCCATCCAGGCGGCTGCGGCGGATCGTCCAGCGAGCGCACGGCCAGATGAAGACGCCGATGCAAGTCCTCGCGCGTCACGCGGCGTTTCCGTTCGCGCCACGGCGAGGCAACTCGTCGAACATCAATCGTGTGCGTTCGTCATCGCTCATGGTCATCCAGCGCGCGATCTCATCGGATGTGCGCAAACAACCTTCGCACAATCCGTCCACACCGAGCCGACAGATGCCGATGCATGGCGTGAGTAGCGCTTTCGATGCCGGGATGGACATTGGGATTTGCCGGATATTCTTGCTACAGTCAATTTCGTTGTCGGGGAAAACGTATTTCATCGCATGCTGGCATTGGCCACTAAAGTGCTGACCGATTATGGCAAGGTGCTCGCTCAGGTTCAGCCGGGCCTGCACGGTTTGCCGGAATCCCTATTGCCACATTCCAAGCAACAGATCCGCGGCGCAATCCTCATGCTGCTCGAGAATCTGGATGCGGAACAGACCGCGATCAAGGAAAGTCTCGCACGTGGTTATGTCTATCTCGCGCAGTTCGTTCCGGATGAAGAAGCCGCGCTGATCAATTCGAACGGCAACGACATCAGCAGTCTCACCTCGGGCAACGAATCAGCGCGCCGACTGCTCAATCGTATAAAAGTGGACATGGAACGCGCGATGGAAGAACTGCAGTCGATGGGCGTCGGTTTCAACGAAACGAAGCTCGCCTAAAACAAAACGCCGCGACATGCGCGGCGTCGTGTTTCACGCGTTTCTATTTCTTACTTCACCTTGACGAGCTTCAGCTCGAACACCAACGCTTCGTTCGGTCCGATGCGCGGCGGCTGGCCGCGTTCGCCATAAGCGAGATCGGGCGGTATGAAGACCTGCCAATGATCGCCTTCGCGCATGAGCGGAAGGATTTCCTGCCAGCCTTTGATCACGTCGCCCACCTTGAAGTGAGCCGGTTCGCCGCGCGCGAACGAGCTGTCGAATTCCAGACCGTTCGAAAGCGAGCCGCGATAATGCACGTCGACTTCGGTTTGCGCGGTCGGATGCCGCGCGCCCGTGCCGTCTTCGATGATGCGGTATTGCAGACCCGACGGCAGCGAGACGATGCCCTTCTTGGTCTTGTTGTCGGCCATGAACTTCGTGCTCTTGACCTTGTTGTCGGCGGCGAGCTTGTCGAATTCGCCCTTGGCCTTCGAGTACAACTGGTACTGCATGCGGCCTAGCAGATCGCGCATCTGTTCTTCGGTCACGGTCGGATTGCGCTTGGCGTAACCGTCCTGCATCGCCTTGATGACGGTGTTGATGTCGATGTCGAGCTTGCGCTCCTGGAAATCGTTGCCGATCTGGAAGCCGATGGCGTACGACAGGTTCGGCTTGTCGGCGGGCGTGAGCGGCGCGGGTGGCTGCTGCGGCGCTTGCTGCTGGCCCTGCTGCGCGCCGCCGGCTGTACCGCCGCCGCTCTGCGCGAAGGCGACGCCGGTGGAAAGCAACGCCACCGCAAGAATGGAGCGAGACAAAATCATGCAAAACCTCCGAAACGAGAATATGGTCGTGGAATCGTCGCCGCCGAATGGACGCCGACGTAAAGACGAGTCGACGAAAGACGAACCAACGAAAGACGAAAATGGGTTGCCACGAAAAGCGGGCCATCTTACCCGACACGTCGTTATCGGGCCAGTAAATACCGGCCGCAAACCCCTCTGCCACCTGAACGGCGGTCGGAAAACCAGTCCGGCCGCATCCAGCCAAGAACTGACTATTTCGCAGATGCCGTTGCCGCCTCTTCGTGACCGCCGCGGTATTTTTTCTCGCCAGCCGTCACACGCACGGCGAGACGATTCTGCGCCGTGGGCAACGGACACGTCGCGTACGGCGTGAATGCGCACGGAGGGTTGTATGCGGTGTTGAAGTCGAGGATCACCTTGCCGTCTTTCGGCGGCTCGGTATACAGAAAACGGGCAGCGCCATAGGTTTCGTGCCCACTCGTTTTGTCGGCGAACACGAGGAACAGATTTTTGTCGCCCGGCGTTTCGATAACCGGTTCCACGCGATATGTTTTTCCATCGCGCGTGAATACCGCAGCGCCGGGCACGATCACCTTGTCGACCTTGCCAAGAATGTTCGGTTCCTCGACTTCGCGCGGCGGATCGTACGCTTCCCATTTCGCTTCCACGCGCCAGCTGGGATCGACGTCGAAATAGTCGATGCCGAGGAAATTCGTGCGCGTCGATGCATCGGAATCCTTGACGCGAAGTCCGTAGCGGCCATTGCGCTCGACGAGATAGAAGCTGACGGTCTTGTTCGAAACGGTGGTGGGTTTTTCGTGCGAGTCGTCGAGCAACTGGACCGGCCCGTTTTTCGTGTCGATGCCCTGAGCATCGCTGCCCGGCAGCATGCGCAGCATCGCCTTGCTACCGACCAGCGTGACGGCGCAAAAATGCGGCGGCAACTTGTCGATGACGATGTCGTTGTCTTTCGCGCTGCCGACCGTGTTCTTGCCGTCCTTCAACCAATCCAGACCGACCAGCGACAACCAGCCCATCGGGGCCGTCAACCGCTCGACGCGCGCCTTGCGCGATGCTTCGAGTTGCTGACGATATGTGTCGTCGTTGTGCACGCCCGACGTCGTCACGCCTACGCCGCTGACCAACGCCACGCCAAGAATCCATCCATACAATTGCATCGTGATACTCCGTTCAAGTGATTGTCACCGACCGCGCATGAACAAGCGATCGAGCTCAGCCATCGGTAATTGGACCCACGTCGGACGACCGTGATTGCATTGGCCGGAACGTTCGGTCGCTTCCATGTCCCGCAGAAGTGCGTTCATTTCCGGCAACGTCAAGCGGCGATGCGCACGCACTGATCCATGACAGGCCATCGTCGACAACACGTCGTTGTGGGCTTCTTCGAGCCGGCGTGAACTTCCGTGCAAGCGAAGATCGCCGAGAACGTCGCGCACGAGTGCTGCCACGTCCGCGCCTTCGAGCAACCCCGGATAGCGTTTGACGATCACGCTGTCGCGACCGCTGCGCACGATATCGAAACCGAGTTCCGCGAGCGTGTCGGCGTGTTCTTCGGCAGCGACGGCTTCGTTTTCGCTGACCGCGAGCGGCAGCGGCACGAGCAGCAACTGCGCGCGGATTCCATCGTGCGTTTGCGCCGCTTTCAGTTTTTCGTACGTGATCCGTTCGTGCGCGGCGTGCATGTCCACGAGCACAAGACCGTTCGCGTTTTCCGCCAATACATACACGCCGGCGAGTTGCGCGAGTGCGTAGCCGAGCGGCGGAACGTCAGGGTTCGCCGTTGCATCCAACGCGGTGTCGATACGCGGCATCACCGATGTCGATACCGACGCTTGCGGCTCACTGGAAAACAGTGCGGCGTAAGAATTGACCACCGGCTCGCGCACGCCGAGACGTAAACCGTCCTGCCGATGCCACGCACCATTCGCTGGTATCTGCGTCACCGCGACGGTTACCGGCTGCTGACCCGCCCGCGTTTGCGCCAGCGCTTCGTTCAATGTGCGATAGAGAAAATCGTGCACGAGCCGGCTCTCGCGAAAACGCACTTCGGACTTCGCCGGGTGCACGTTCACATCGACCGTTTCCGGCGCGATCTCGAGGAACAGCGCGTACGCGGGATGACGTCCGTGGAACAGCACATCCGCATACGCTTGTCGAACTGCGTGCGTGACGACGCGATCGCGCACGAGGCGGCCATTGACATAGAAATACTGTTGATCCGCCTGTGCACGCGAGGCGGTCGGCAGGCCGACCCAACCCGTCAATCCCAATCCGGCTGCTGCGTGATCGATGCGCAAACTCTGCCGCGGAAATTCTGCGCCGAGTATCTCGGCAACGCGCGCAGCCAGTTCCTGATCGTTCGTCGCCGGCCGCAGCAGCCGCGATGGTTTCGTGTTGTTGCTGAGGCGAAACTCGACGCGCGGTTGCGCAAGCGCGATCGCTTTGATCAGGTCGTCGATGTGTCCGAACTCGGTGCGTTCGGCGCGCAGGAATTTCCGTCGCGCAGGTACATTGTGGAAAATGTCGCGCACTTCGACCGTGCTGCCGCGCGGATGTTGCGCCGGACGCGGATCCGCGATCGCGCCGTTTTCGCTGCTGATGCGCCATGCTTCGTTTGCGTCCGCCTGCCGCGAGGTGAGCGCGAAGCGCGAAATCGATGCGATCGACGCCAACGCTTCGCCGCGAAAACCGAGCGTGCGCACGCGCTCGAGATCGTCCATCGACGTGATCTTGCTCGTCGCATGCGCGGCGATCGCGAACGGCAGTTCGTCAACCGCGATGCCGGTGCCGTCGTCGCGCACGCGAATCAGACGCGCTCCGCCATCCTCGATGTCGACTTCGATCCGGTTCGCACCGGCGTCAAGACTGTTCTCGACCAGTTCCTTGACCACGGACGACGGCCTTTCGACCACTTCGCCTGCGGCGATCTGGTTGATCAGTTCGGGAGAAAGCGGACGGATGCGCGGCATGGCCCGCTCGACGGCAAGGTTACGCCGCGCATCATAACGAATCCCGCCGTACTCAGGAATTCGAACTCAACAATTCAGGATCACGAATTCGGCGAGCGCGCGACGCGGCTGTCAGACGCGGATTCGATTTCGTCATCGTCTATTCGCGTTGAGCGCGACGCGATTTTCGCTTTGTCCTTGCGCGCGTTCACCGCGAACCAGCTTCCTGGCGGTGGCGCGTTGTGGAAATAGTTGCGCACGCCGTCGAGGATCGCCCCGACGAGTTTTTCACGCTGCGCCGGATTGGTCAGTTTGCGCTCCTCGGCCGGATTGGTGATGAACGCCGTTTCCACAAGAATCGACGGTACATCCGGCGAACGCAGCACGACGAAGTTCGCCTTCTCGACATAACCGCGATGCGTCGGTCCAATTTTCGACAGCGATTTCAACACCTGATCCGCGACGACGCCACTCGCTTCGAGCGTGGCGCCTTGCGAAAGATCGAGCAGCACCGCCGCCAGCGTGTTGTCCTTACTGCCGAGCGACACGCCGCCGACCAGATCCGCGCGGTTTTCACGATCGGCCAGCCAGCGTGCCGCTTCGCTCGTCGCGCCTCGCGAGGAGAGCATCCACACCGAAGAGCCGCGCGCATCGCCGCTGTTGTAGGCGTCGGCGTGAATCGAAACGAACAGGTCGGCCTTGGCCGAACGCGCTTTCTGGAAGCGTTCCTGCAACGGAATGAAAGAATCTCCATCGCGGGTGAGCACAGCACTCATCCCGTCCTGCTTGTCGATCAGGCGTTTGAGTTCGCGCGCGACGGCGAGTGTAATGTCCTTCTCGTGCGTGCCGCTGCTGCCGGTCGCGCCGGGATCGACGCCGCCGTGACCCGCGTCGATCGCGACGACGACGTTGCGCGGCTTGATCTCGATCGATTTCACGCTTTTCACGACCTGCGTGCCGCTTTTTCCCTTTTTATACAAATCCACAACGAGGCGATAGTCGCCCTCGCCTTTGCCCTTTCCGGGCGACACCAGGAAACTTTTTGGATTCACGCCGGATTCCAGATCGAGCACGACGCGCGAATCGCTTTTGTCGCGCTGGCCTGTACGCACCGCTTTCAGCAACCCGCCATCGCCCGCTGTCGAAACGAAACCGGGCATGAAAGCGCACGCGTGCAGATCGATGACGACGCGATCCGGATTGGCGATGCGGAACAACTTGTAGTCCGCCGGGCCGCTCAAGTCGAACGTGATGCGCGTGGTCTCGGACGAGTCCACGACGTGCATAGCTTTGACATCCACCGCTAGCGCAGGAAATGCAAACAGGCACGCAGCCGCTGCGAGACAACGACCCGCGTTCTGCGCACACGTTGAAGCGGCGGTTCCCCTCATTCGCGCGTGGGTATTGGAAATTAGGCGCGATTCAACCATTTCTTCATATAAATCGCAAGTTTATGCGATGAACATGAATGTTGAGACAGGAATGCCGCCTAAACCGCTGACTTAGCGTTCTCGGACAGCGCGGCGAGCCACGCCGACCCACGCTGCGTCTCGGCGTCAAATCGCGCGCCCCGAACGATACCTGAGTGCACCAGCGAAATGACGAGGTCGGGCTTGGGAATCCCGTCGCGCACACGTTCCGGCCATTCGATCAGCCATAGCTGCGGTCCGGCGAAATCGCGCAAGCCCAGCCATTCGACTTCTTCCGAGTCGGCGATGCGATACAGATCGAGATGTTGCACGCCAAGATCACCGACGGCATACGACTCAATCAGTGCATAGGTCGGACTCTTCACGCGCGAACCGACACCGAGCGCCGTGAGCAAAGCGCGGGCGAACGTCGTCTTGCCCGCGCCTAGCGGGCCGGCGAGATAGATAACCCCGCCTTCGCCGACGACGCCGGACAGTTTCCTCGCCAGTTCCGTGAGCGCCGATTCGTCGATGTCCTCTGCGACGACTATGCGCTTACTCATCGGCTGCGCGTGCATTTCGCAACATGTATACA
>CAZZYA010000076.1:0-14503 GCA_964658115.1 uncultured Rudaea sp.
GAAATCCGCCGTGCTCGTGCCGATCGACGGTATCGGCATGCTCGCGATCGGCAGCAGCGACGCGAACCGTTTCCACCCGGGTATGGGCACGGTTTTTTTGAAACTCATCGCCGAGGCGGTTGCCGCCGCGATCGGACGTTTCGCCTGAGATGGATGCCGAACCGCTCGCCGGCGCGATCGACAATTTCGTCGACTATCTGCGCAACGAGCGACGCTATTCGCCAGCCACCATCGCGAATTATTCGCGCTCGCTGAACGTGTTCCACGAGTACGCCGTCGCAATGAACGTGCGGCGTTGGCGCGACGTGCACACCGATCAGATCCAGGCGCTGATCGCGAAGTCGCATCGCGGCGGACTGTCGCCCGGATCGCTGCGCGACATGCTGTCGGCGTATCGCAGTTTCTATCGCTACCTCGCACGCGAAGGCATCGCGGCGAACAATCCGGCGGTCGGCGTGCGTTCGCCGAAATCCCCGCGCAAGTTGCCGCAAGTGCTCGATGTCGATGAAGTTGCGGCGCTGCTCGATTTTCCGGCCAACGATCCGGAAGCCGTGCGCGATCGCGCGCTGCTGGAACTTCTGTATTCGAGCGGACTGCGCGTGTCGGAACTAACCTCCGTTCGCTGGCGCGATCTCGATCTGCACGAAGGGCTGATTCGCGTCACCGGCAAAGGCAGCAAGACCCGTATCGTTCCCGTCGGCAGCCGCGCGCGCGATGCGTTGATCGCGCTGCGCGAACAGGATGCGCCGGGTGACGACGATCCGCTCGTGCACGGCCGCCTCGGCCGGCCACTCACGCCGAGCGCGGTGCGGCTGCGCTTGAAACGGCGCGCGAAAGATCAGGGTGTGTGGAAACGCGTGTATCCGCATCTGCTGCGGCATTCCTGCGCGAGCCACGTGCTCGAATCATCCGGCGATCTGCGCGCCGTGCAGGAACTGCTCGGCCATGCCGACATCGGCACGACGCAGATTTATACCCATCTGGATTTTCAGCATCTGGCGCGCGTGTACGATGCGGCGCATCCGCGTGCGCGGCGGAAGGTTTAGCGTTTTCTGCGTTTTACTGGCGCACTCCGTGCGAGCTTGGTGACCCGTAACCGTTGCTCGGTTCGGATGACGAGCACGACGAATACTGTGTCGTCGCTCAACCGATAGACGACGCGGCACGGCGGTTCGATGATTTGGCGATAACGCTCTCCACTTACTTCGCGCAGATACGCCCCGCTGCGCGGATGCGTTGCCAAGTGTTCCGCATGCTTGAAAACCCGATCCACTAGCCGACGTGCGGCGACAGGATTGTCGATGGCGATGAAGTCCGCAATGGCATCCAGTTCCGCCAGCGCGGGTTCCGTCCAGATTACTTCAGCCATCGCGCCATGCGTTTTCTGGCTTGCGCGTGCGTCAATACACGGCCGTCATCGATGGCGCGCTCGCCGCGCGCGATGCCCTCCAGCAGCGCGATTCTGCGTTGCTGGGCTTCGTAAGTCTCGACGTCAACGATGTAAACGCTCGGCATCCCGTGATGCGTGATCAGCATCGGCTGTTTTTCGCGCTCGACTTCGTCGAGAAGCTCAGTCGCTCGCCGCTTGAGTGTCGTCACTAATTCTGTCCGCATTGAGTGATACTAGAGTATCACTGGCGTTGCGGCAATTCGTCGTCGAATTCGGAATGTCCCACGGCTGTCCGCATCGCCTCTCAGAGCTGCTTGCGTTTGACGACGACAATCCCCACCGTATGGTGCTGACCAAATCGGTGACCCAATGTCCGATACCTTCCATGCAACAACCATTGTGTCCGTGCGCCGCGACGGCAACGTCGTCATCGGCGGCGATGGCCAGGTCACGCTGGGCAACACCATCGTCAAAGCCAACGCGCGCAAGATCCGGCGTCTTGGCAAGGACGGCAATGTGCTCGCCGGTTTCGCGGGCGCGACGGCCGACGCGTTCACGCTGTTCGAACTGTTCGAACTGAAACTCGAAAAACACGGCAACAATCTCACGCGCGCGGCGGTCGAACTGGCGAAAGACTGGCGTACGGATCGCCGACTCGGTCGGCTCGAAGCGATGCTCGCCGTCGCCGACAAGGATGTGTCGCTGCTGATATCGGGCAATGGCGATGTGCTCGAACCCGAGCATGGCTTGATCGCGATCGGCTCCGGCGGACCCTACGCGCAATCCGCAGCGAAGGCGTTGCTGGAGAACAGCGCGCTATCGTCGCGCGAGATCGTCGCGAAGGCGTTGAAGATCGCCGGCGACATCTGCATTTATACCAATCACAACATTACGATTGAGGAACTGTGATGGGGCTGGATAATCGCAATGCCGAACTCGTGTCGAGTCCGGACGCACTCACCACGACGGAACGTCCCATGTCCGATTTGACGCCGCGCGAAATCGTCCACGAACTCGATCGTTACATCATCGGCCAGCATGCGGCCAAGCGCGCGGTCGCGATCGCACTGCGTAATCGCTGGCGTCGCATGCAGCTCGAACCGGCATTACGTGATGAAGTGACGCCGAAAAATATCCTGATGATCGGTCCGACCGGCGTCGGCAAAACGGAAATCGCGCGTCGTCTGGCGAATCTCGCGAACGCGCCCTTCATCAAGGTCGAGGCGACCAAGTTCACGGAAGTCGGTTACGTCGGCAAAGACGTCGAGCAGATCGTGCGCGATCTCGCCGATACGTCGGTGAAAATGTTTCGCGACCAGGCGAAGGCGAACGTGAAATCGCAGGCGGAAGATCGCGTGGAAGAACGCATCCTCGACGCTTTGATCCCCAAGCGCCAGTTTCACGGATTCATGGGCGAAGCCGGACAGCCGGATCAAACCGACTCCGACACGCGCCAGAAAATGCGCAAGCACTATCGCGAAGGCACGCTCGACGATCGCGAAATCGAAATCGAGACGGCGGTGAACATCGGCGTCGATATCGTCGCGCCTCCGGGTATGGAGGAAATGACACAGCAACTGCGCGGCATGTTCTCGTCGCTGGGCGGACAGAAAACGCAGAAGCGCAAACTCACGATCGCGGCGGCGCGTCCGTTGTTGCTCGAAGAAGAAGCGTCGAAGCTGGTCAACAACGATGAAGTCACCGAGAGTGCGATCCAGGCGTGCGAGCAGAACGGCATCGTCTTCATCGACGAGATCGACAAGGTCGCGCAACGCGGCGACTGGCACGGCGCCGGCGTGAGCCGCGAAGGCGTGCAGCGCGATCTGCTGCCGCTCGTCGAAGGTTCATCGGTGTCGACCAAATACGGCATCGTCAATACCGATCACATTTTGTTTATCGCCTCTGGCGCGTTCGCGCAGGCGAAACCATCGGATCTCATTCCGGAATTGCAGGGCCGTTTTCCTATTCGCGTCGAACTTTCGGCGCTGAGCGCGGACGATTTCGCGCGCATCCTCACCGAACCGAACAATGCGCTGACCAAACAGTACAGCGCGCTGCTCAACACGGAAGGCGTGGAACTCTCGTTCTCCGACGACGGCGTGAAACGGCTCGCCGCGATCGCGTTCCAAGTGAACGAACGCACCGAGAACATCGGTGCGCGGCGTCTGCATACGGTGCTGGAGCGCTTGCTCGACACGATTTCGTACGACGCGCCGGATGAGCGCGGTCAGCGATATGTCATCGACGCGGGCTATGTCGACCAGCATCTCGCCGCACTGGTGCAGGATCAGGACTTGAGCCGCTACATTCTCTGAACGATGGCGCGGTACACTACGCGTTCGATATGACGCCCCCGAATCATCACCGCGAAGGTAACGTCGTCCAGTTCCGCGGACGCGGCGCACGCGCGCAATTGCGCGAGGCGATGGAATCGCGCGCGCCGGTGCGCGTGGCGCGCGAGCAGTTGTCCGATGCGTGGGTGCACGGATTCGTGATCGCCATGTCGGCCGAATTCTGCGTGGTCGCCGAAGTGAGCGAAGCGATGCGTTTCGACGGTTTCGTCGTCGTCGCCGCAAGCGACGTGACCACGGTCGAACACGATCCGGGCCGCGCGTTCGTCGAAAAGGCACTCGAACTCAACGGCGAAAAATTGCCGGCATTGCCTCATCTCGTTCTGGACGAATGGGCGAACATCGCGAAATCCGCGGCGACGGAAAATCCACTGATCTCGCTCAACATGCTCGACGAGGGTGACGGCGAAGTGAGTTACATCGGCCGTCTGACCGGCACCGTGCACGATGCGCTCGTGCTGCAGGAAGTCGATCCGAACGCGAAGTGGTATCCGGACACGGGCGAATACGAATTTGCCGGCATCGGTTCGATCAGTTTCGGCACGCAATACATGCATCTGCTCGCGCAAGTCGCGGGCAGGCCGCCGGTACCGGTGCCGACGAGCGAATTCTCGGTGTGATCGCCGCACCGCGGCCCGTCGGCATCACGCTGCATCGGTCGTCGCACATTCTGGAAGTGGAGTTCGACACCGGCGAGACGTTTCGTCTGCCGTGCGAATATCTGCGCGTGAACTCGCCGAGCGCGGAAGTGCAGGGTCACTCGGCGAGTCAGAAAATCCTGCAACACGGCAAGCAGAATGTGAACATCGCCGCGATCCACCCGGTCGGCAACTACGGCGTGATCCTGAAATTCGACGACGGTCACGACACCGGCATTTATTCGTGGTCGGTGTTGTACGACCTCGGAAAAAACCAGGCGACAAACTGGGCGGAATACCTCGACGCATTGCGCAATGCCGGTCTGAGTCGCTGACGTCGCGCCGAATGTTCGCCTGCGCAATGTTTCGAATGGCACAACGAGGGATGCGCGATAATGCGCACTCTTCAACGGGGAGCGACGACGATGCCTGAAGGTCCTGAAATCGATACCGACAAACTGCGCGAAGCGATCGATGAGGAAATCGAAAAAGAAGGCGGCGCATTACTGCGCACCATCGCGTTGACCACGGCGCTGTTCGCCGCGGTGGCGGCGATCGCCTCGCTGGAAGCCGGCGGGACGGTGAACGAGGCGCTCATTCTCAAGACCGAAGCAGCGGTGCTGCAGGCGAAGGCGTCCGACCAATGGGCGTACTATCAGGCGAAGGGCCTGAAGGCCACGGTCACGGAACTGTCGAAGAACAGTTGGACCGCGCTCGACAAACCCGCGCCGGCGGAACTGGCGACGTCGCTCGAAAAGTATACCGAGGATCAGAAAGCCAGCCGCGAGAAAGCCGAGGAGTTCGAAAAGCAGCGCGACGAAAAGAGCGAAGAAGCCGAACACCTCATGCATCATCACCATTTTTATGCGCAATCGGTCGCGTTGCTGCAGGTGTCGATCGCATTGGGCGCGGTGGCCGCGCTGACGCGCAAGCGTCTCGTGTGGGTCGGATCGGCGCTACTCGGCGTGATCGGCTGCGGATTCTTCGGCTGGGCATTTTTGGGGTGATCAAGCACGTCGCTGCCGTCATTCTGACCGCAGGATGCGGCAGCGCCGGCGCGGCGACGATCGAGATCGGTCCCGCCGCCGATTTCCGCACGGCCATGCAAACGCTGCAGGCCGGCGACACGCTGATCCTCGACGCGGGAACGTACACGCTCACCCGCTATTTCTCGCTGTCGCTGACCGGCACGAGCACGTCGCCGATCACCATCGTGGCCAAGGCCGGCACGCGGCCGCTCATTCACTTCAGCGGCACGTCGCAGAACATCGTCAACTTCAGCGATACCACGTTTCTGATCGTCGACGGCATCGAGTTCAGCGGGGGATCGCGCGGCTTGCGCTTCATCGGCGGCAGCGACGACACCGTCCGCAATTGCATCATTCACGACACGGCCGCGAACGCGATCAGCGCGAACGACGACGGCGAGGACTACGCGCGATTCCAGTTCCTGCATAACGAGATCTACAACACCGGCGATACCGGCGAAGGGTTTTATCTCGGCTGCAACGGCGATGCGTGCCGCATCCACGATTCGATCGTCGCCAACAATTACATTCACGATCTCGACAATTCGAACATCTCGCAAGGCGACGGCATCGAGATCAAGAAAGGCAGCTACGCCAACATCGTGCGCGACAACGTGATTCGCGACGTGAACTATCCCGGCATCACGATGTACGACGTGAACGGCCATGGCGCGCCGAACCTGATCGAACGCAATATCGTCTGGAATTCGCACGACAGCGGAATACAAATCACAGCCGATGCGATCGTGCGCAACAACATCGTGCTCGGCGCGGCGAACAATGCGTTTTTCTCGAACAATATCGACAGCGGCAGCGCGAACAATCTCACCATCGTCAACAATACGTTCGTGATGCCGCAAGGGGATGGCATCCGCCTCAACGGCGTTACGGGATCCGTGCTGATCGCCAATAATGCGATCTACGCGCCGAACGGCGATGCGGTGCACGCGTCCGGTACGACAACCGGCGTCACGCTCGTCGCGAACGCGGGGCAGGGAACATTGAACGGTGTGGGCGGAACGTTCGCCGACAGCGGCAATGTCGCAAACGATTTCGTGCTCGCCACCCTCAGCGGCGTGCCGCCGCAAAACCTGATTCCGAAAGGCGCGCTGCTCGTTGGTACCGGCGAAGCGACCGACGAACCCGCGGACGATTTCAACGGCCATCCGCGATCGGGTCATGTCGATATCGGCGCATACCGCGCCGGCGGAAATCCTGGCTGGACGATTCAATCCGCGTTCAAGGCGCTCGACGAAATCTACTTCGGCACGTTCGATCCCGATCTTTTTTAAGGTTGGAGCGTTACGATAGGCGCATGGACGAGAAGACCACGCATTTCGGCTACCGCGACGTACCGGTCGACGAAAAGGAAAAACTCGTCGGCCACGTCTTCACGTCGGTGGCCGACAAGTACGACGTCATGAACGACCTGATGTCGTTCGGCGTGCATCGACTGTGGAAACGCTGGTTCGTCGCGACGAGCGGTGTGCGTGCGGGCGATGCGGTGCTCGATCTCGCTGGCGGCACGGGCGACGTCGCCGCGTTACTGCTGCCGCGCGTCGGCGATCAAGGCCGCGTCGTTCTGGGCGACATCAACGCCGCCATGCTGCGCACCGGACGCGATCGCATGCTCGATCGCGGTTTCGTGCGCAACCTCGATTACGCGCAGGTCAACGCCGAAGCGCTACCGTTTCCCGATAAAAGTTTCGATGCGGTTACTATCGCGTTCGGCTTGCGCAACGTCACCGACAAAGATGCCGCGTTGCGCGAAATGTATCGCGTGCTGCGTGTCGGCGGCCGCGCATTGATCCTCGAATTTTCGACAGTGCAGTCCGAGCTGTTGAAACCGTTGTATGACTTTCATTCGTTCAAGGTGCTGCCGCGCCTCGGTCGTTTGATCGCGAACGACGCCGACAGCTATCAATACCTGGCCGAATCGATCCGCAAACATCCGGATCAGGCCACGTTGAAGGCGATGATGGAAAAAGCCGGCTTCGAGAACACCGACGTGCGCAACCTGAGCGCCGGCATTGTGGCGATCCATCGCGGATACAAGATATAGCGGCGTCGCATTTTCAGCCTGCTTTCATCGAACGCTGCGTACGTTGGCGCAATGAAAAAAATGTTCCCGCTGCTTTTGACTGCGCTGGCCAGCGTTTCCTTCGCCCACGCCGATTCGCCGGGCGACGCGACCACGCTCGATACCGTTACCGTCACCGGCGAACAGCCGGGTCCGGGCATGTGGAAAGTGTCGAAGGGGGATCACGTACTTTGGATTCTGACGACGGTTTATCCGCTTCCGAAAAACATGACGTGGGAATCCAAACAGGTCGACGACGTCGTCGCGCAATCGCAGGAAGTGATGGCGAACGTCACCGGCGATCCGGAGATCAGTTTCTTTCACAAGCTCACGCTGCTGCCGTCGTTGATGTCGGCGGAAAAAAATGCGGACGGCAAAACGCTCAAGGACGTTCTCTCGCCCACCGACTACGCGCGCTGGACGACGCTCAAGGAAAAATACATCGGCCACGACGATGGCGTCGAACGCAAACGCCCGATGCTCGCCGCGCAGGAATTGAACAAGAAAGCGATGGACAAACTCCATCTCGCCGGTAACGGCAGGGTGTGGGAAAAAGTTGAAGCGACGGCGAAGAAAAACCATGTGCGCATCGTCGAGCCGACGGCGAGCATTCCCATCGACGATCCGGGTCAGATGATCCGCGAATTCAAAACGACCAGCGGCGATCTCGATGCCGCCTGTTTGCGCACCACGATGTCGCGCTTCGAAAACGACATGCACCTCATGCAGGAACGCGCCAATGCGTGGGCGGTGGGCGATATGCAGATGCTGAAGTCGTCGCCCATCCAGCAGGTTCGCGATCGCTGCGCCGATGCGATCCGCGCCAACGCGCATCTTTCCGCGACGATGAACACCGCCATCGACAAGATGTTCACCGCGTGGACGACGGAAGCCGAGCGTGCGCTCGGCGCCAACACGAGCACGCTCGCGGTGATTCCGCTGGAGAATCTGCTGGTCGACGACGAAACCGTCAAAGGCCCGCTCGCACGCCTTCGCGCGATGGGTTATACGATCGAAGAGCCCGAATGATTCAGGCGGCGACAGCTTCGTTGCGCTTGTGCAAATTCGGCAACAGCACCGTCAGCAATCCGAGCGCCGGCAGATACGCGCATACCGCGTAGACGTATTCGATGCCTTTCGCATCCGCGAGCTGTCCGAGCAACGCCGCGCCGAGACCGCCCATGCCGAAGGCGAAACCGAAGAACAAACCGGCGATCGTTCCGACTTTGCCCGGAATCAATTCCTGCGCATAAACCAGAATGGCAGAAAACGCCGACGACAAAATCAGACCGATCACTACTATCAGCACGCTGGTCCAAAACAGATCGACGTGCGGCAGCAGCAGCGTGAATGGCAACGCGCCGAGGATCGAAAACCAGATCACGTATTTACGGCCGAAGCGGTCGCCGATCGGTCCGCCGACCAGCGTGCCGAGTGCGACGGCGCCGAGGAAATAAAACAGATGAATCTGCGCGTTTTGCGCGGTGATGTGGAATTTTTCCATCAGGTAAAACGTGAGATACGTGTTGAGACTCGCCAGATAGAAATATTTCGAGAAGATCAGCACGAGGAGAATCGCGATGGCGAGCACGATTTTGCCGCGCGGCAGCGCGACATCACCCGCACTCGTGCGAACGTTGGCGCGCGAAACGCGGTTGCGTCCATACCAGCCGCCGATCTGGATCAGCACCACGATCGCCAGCAGCGCCGCGACTGAAAACCACGCCACGCTTCCCTGCCCATGCGGCAACACGACGAACGCCGCAAGCAGCGGACCCAGCGCGGAACCGAGATTGCCGCCGACCTGAAAAAACGATTGCGCGAATCCATGACGCCCGCCCGACGCGAGCCGCGCGATGCGCGAGGATTCCGGATGAAACACTGACGAACCGGTTCCAACCAGCGCCGCCGCGAGCAGCAGCCACGGATAACCCACGCGCGAAAGCAGCAGCAATCCGATCAGCGTGAAGCCCATGCCGATGGCGAGTGAATAAGGCATCGGCTTGCGATCGGTATACGTGCCGACCACCGGCTGCAGTAGCGAAGCGGTGAGCTGGAACACGAGCGTGATCAAACCGATCTGACCGTAGTCGAGATGATAATTGTCGCGCAGCAGCGGATAGATCGCCGGCAGTAGCTATTGGATCAGATCATTCAGGAAATGGCAGAAACTGACCGCGCCCAATACGGTGAGCACGGTGCCGGCGTTGTTGCGCGCAATCGATGAAGCGGCGTTCATTTCGAATCTCGGACGCGTGCAACCGCGCAAAGACGAATTATAGCAAATGGATGGCCAAACCGTTTTGAGAAAAGCGTCAGCGTTTCCCCGGCGCATGAAATTCTTTTAATACCGCGCGCGTGCGCTCGCGACCGAGTTCGATCATTTCCTCCGCACGATGAAACTCATAGAACGCGCACGCGTTGCGCGCAATCGGAATCACCAGATCCGGCGGCTGCGATCAGCCCGCCGCGAAAGGTCCAGTCGAGCAGACGCAGCACAACGAATCGCTGCAGCGCCTTGACCCAGTCGCGATAGATATCGAGCTTGCCGGCGGCGTATATACCGCCGATCAGCGCGCCCATCGAGCTCCGGATACGCTGCGGATGTCGAAACCCTGCGCGCACAATTCCTCGATCGCGCCAATGTGCGCATAGCCGCGCGCGCCGCCCGAGCCGAGCACCAGTGAAATCGTGGTCGGTGTCATGCGCAAGCGCGATTCGTCGTAAGAAAGCAAACGTTGCGATCGATCACGCTATATATTCTTCAACGTCGATCGCCCGATTACCATAGCTCGCTGCTTTTCATGGAGACCATCATGTTCGATTTCCGCACCGGCCAGATTTTCGGCTTGCTTCTGCGTACCGTGCCATTTCTGCTGTTACGGATTGCTGTTTATGTCGGTATCACGCTCGCGTATGTGCTCGCCGTCGGCATCGGCGGCGGACTCGGCGCATTGTTCGGAAGAATCGGCGGCAACACGGGCGGCGGTGCGGGATTCGGCGGCATCATCGGTTTCGTCATCGTGAGCGGCATTTTGTTCTGGGCGCGACGCTATCTGCTGTATCTCGTGAACGCCGGACACGTCGCCGTGCTGGTCGAGATGCTCGACGGCAAAGAGGTTCCGGCCGGATCGAATCAGATCACTTACGGCACGAACATCGTCAAACAGCACTTCGCGACGGCGTCGATCCTGTTCGGTTTGCATCAGCTCGTGCGCGGCGTGCTCAACGTCTTCAATCGCGTGACGATCAGTATTGCCTCATGGCTGCCGATTCCCGGGCTCGATGTGCTCGTCAGACTCATCGATAAAATCATCAGCACGAGTCTGGCGAATCTCGACATGGTGATTCTCGCGCAGATCCTGCGCCGCCACTCCGACAATCCGTGGGCCATCGCGCGCGACAGCACCGTGCTGTACGCGCAGAATTACAAAGGCGTGCTGAAGAACGCCGTGTTTCTGACGTTCACCGTGTGGACGCTGACGCTGCTGCTCTGGCTCGGCGTCGGCGCACCGATCGCCGCCGCCGTGCATTTCTTCCACATGCAGGCGGGCATCTGGACGCTGGTGCTCGCGCTCATCGCCGCGCTCAGCATCAAGGCCGCGCTGATCGATCCGTTCGCCACGATCGCTTTGATCCAGGTGTACGACAAGATCACCGCCGGCCAGCAACCGAATCCGCAATGGACGGCCAAACTCGAATCGGTATCCGGAAAATTCCGCGAACTGAGCGAGCGGGCCCGCATCAATCCGCCAACGGCGCCCGGCGACGTCGCACCCGCGCAGGGTTAAGCGACGACGTGCGTCTGGATCGCGTGCGCCGGCAACGTCGTCGCGCGCGATCGATCGCCGACCGATAGCGTGATGTCGCGTGCCGAATCGGTGGGATTGGCGACGATGACGACACGACTTCCATCCGGATTGCCGAACGCGATCGATTGCAGCGTGTCGTCGCGATTGGTCGATGCGATCCGGCGCGCACCCGCGGCGACGAACCTGCTGAAGTGCGCGATGTAATAGAACGATGGCTGCACGTGCGCCTCGCCGGATTTCGTGTCGACCAGCACCGGCGCATGGCAGAAATTGCCGACGTGATTCGGGCCACCCTGTGTATCGAGCGCGATGTTCCAGTCGATGAATCCGCAGATGCCACTCGTGAAATCGCCGATCATATTGCGTGCGTAACGCTCCGCCGGCGCCCATTCGTTGAAATGCGGTCCGCCTTCGGCGCAGCCTTCCGTAAACAGAACTTGCTTGCCCGGAAAACGTTTCAGAACCTGCGCGGTCGCCGCGAAATCTTCCTGCTGATACCAATGCAGCGCGAGTCCGGCCAGATATTTCGCGCTGCGCGGATTGCCGAGCAATACACCCGCGCGTTCGACGATGCCGCTGCGGTTGTGATCCCATCCGAACAGTTTCACATCGGACAACCGCGCGTTTTCGAGCGCGGGACCGAGATGTTCGGCGATGAAATCGCGTTCCTCGGTCGGCGAATACAGACACGATTCCCACGGCTGCGCGGCGTCGGGTTCGTTCTGCACCGTGAGCGCCCAGACCGGAACTTTTTCGTCATCGCGCATCGCCTGGACAAAACGCACGTAGTAATTCGCCCACGCATCCGCCAGCTCATCGCGCAAACTACCGCCGCCCGCCATCTCGCCATTCGTTTTCATCCACGCCGGCGGACTCCACGGCGATGCGACGAGTTTGAACCGATCCACACCGACAAGCTTCTGCACATCCTTGATCAACGGCAATTGCTTGTCGCGCAGCGGCTTCAGCGAGAATTTGCGCAGCGACGTGTCGCCGGCATTGTCGTCGCACGACCAGTTCGGCTGCGAGAAATCGCACGCCGTCATGTGCGTGCGCGCCATCGTGTAGCCGATGCCGTCTTTCGGATCGAAATAGCTGCGCAAAACCTGCTGACGTTTTTCCTTCGGCAGCTGCGCGAGCACGCGCGCGGCGCTGTCGGTCAATGCGCCACCGAAGCCGACGATCGGTGGACCGACAAAGTTTCCTGCCACGCTGAGCGTTGCTTCGCCCGACGCTACCGACGTATCGATAGTTGCAAGGCGATGGCTGCTGTCGCGTGCGGTTTCGAAGGTTTGCCATCCGCTCGCGGACTGCCCTATTGCCCCACGATCAAAGGCTGTCACGGTGGCGACACTCGCGATTGCGCCCAGAAATGAGCGCCGATTGAGACAGGAAGAGTCCCTAAACTTCATAAACATTCTCATCCCGCCTACTCGATGATCTAATTCGCGTTCCTTTCGAAAGGAACCACGACGATGCGATTCGCATTGGCAGCAACTCTTATCTTATTCGTCGGTGCCTGCAGTAATTCATTTGAAGAGGCCGATGTACAGAAATTCTTTAGCGATCACGAAATAGGTTATTCAGCAGATTTTGGGTTGTTTGCTGATCGACACGAATTGGTCGCTGCGGTGTTTGGCTTTGGCGATGACATGAAGGTTTGTCTGAAATTCGCCGACGAGATGAATAAAGAGGATCCTGGCCGTTACAGCTGTCAACCGCTTAATCATTGATACGCCCCAACCGCCAACTGCAACATGATTTTCATTTCCTCACGCAGCGAGATCGGCGCGACGACCTCCGCATCCGGCCCGTACTTGAGCACGTCCATCAGCAGCTCGCGCGAGTTGCTGTACGGCACCTTCAGTTCGTAGCGGCCGTCGGTGAGCCATTGACCTTGCTGTTGTGAATGCCAATGTTCGTCGGCGACCCAGCGCGCGGCATGCGGCGAGAATCGAATCGTTGCCCACGCTTTCGGCGGTCCGGAAAAAATGCCGTAGCTCGATGCGAGATGCTGGTTCAGTTCGCCTTCGTCGCGATCCTCGGGCGCTTCGTCGATGACGTGCGCGTGCACGATACGATCGAGCGCGAAGCTACGCAGTCCGTCGCGGCCGTGATCCCACGCGTCGAGATACCAGTTGTCGCGATAATGCGTGAGGCGTTGCGGCGAAACGGTGCGCGTGGTGCCTTCGTCGGTCGAGCGTGCGCGATAGTCGAACTTGAGTTTGCGCCGACCGAGCACGGCGCTGGCGACGTGACGAAACGTCGATTCGTCGACGCTGCGCGTCCCGCTGCCGATCACGCGGATACGCTCGATCGGAAAACTTTTCCCGTCGGTCTGGTTCGACAACAGACGATCAATGCGCGAGCGAAACGGCGCCAGCGCGGTGGCGAGAATGCCCGGCCCCGTGCGGCCGACCAGTTCGTTGAGCGCGAGCAGCGCCTGCAATTCCTCGCTGGTCAGCCACAAGCCCGGCAATTCGAAACGTTCGGCTTCGTCGGGCACGTAGTGGAACGCGGCCTGATCGCCGTCGCTGTCGATGGGTGCGCCGAGTGCGTCGCGCAGAAAGGCGATGTCGCGATACGCGGTCGCGCGCGAGCAACTCAGATCGTCCATGATGCGCGACAAAGGCACGGGCCGCCGCGCCGTCTTCAACATGCGATGCAGCGAAAGAATGCGTTCGTAACGGTCCATGCGCCTATGCTACGCGAAGCGGTCGCTCAACCGCATCCGTTATGATGCTTCGCATGTCCCACGCGACTCTCAACACGAATGCGCCGGTCGGCGACGAGGTCAAGACGACGACCTGTTACATGTGCGCATGCCGCTGCGGCATCAAAGTGCACATGAAAGATGGTCGCGTTCGATACATCCAGGGCAACCAAGATCATCCGGTCAACAAAGGCGTGCTGTGCGCGAAGGGATCGGCCGGCATCATGCAGCAGTATTCGCCAGCGAAACTGACGAAACCATTGGTGCGCGTCGGCGAACGGGGCGCGGGCGAATTCCGCGAAATCGAATGGGATGAAGCGCTGTCCATCGCCACGCAATGGCTCGGCGACATTCGCGCGACGAACCCCGACAAGCTCGCGTTCTTCACCGGGCGCGACCAGTCGCAAGCGCTGACGGGCTGGTGGGCGCAGCAGTTCGGTACGGTCAACTACGCGGCGCACGGCGGGTTCTGCTCGGTCAACATGGCCGCG
>CAZZYA010000077.1:0-14344 GCA_964658115.1 uncultured Rudaea sp.
ATGGCGATGATGCAGACCGAAGATATCGCCGATGTGCTGGCGTTCCCGTTCGGAGACGCGTGATGCGCGCCATCGTGGCGATAGTTTTATTTTCGCTCTGCGCATCGTCCGCGCACGCATTCGTCACGTATTACTAAGCGAGCGGCAGCGCAACGCTGTACAAAAAATGGGGCGGCGACAATCGCGCCGGCACGCCGGTCGGTACGGTGTATTGGTCGTTCATTCGCTCGGGAACACTGGGTCCGGTATTTTGTGGCGACGCCTGCCCCGGCAACCGTGGCGAGTTTTTTTACGACGGTTTCGAGTGATCCACGCTGGGCGGTTCGCCTCTCAGCCGGTATTGGCCGCGTCGTAACAGGTAGATCAGATAAACAACGATGGCGACGTTGGCAATCAGCACGAGCGCTTTCGCCAGCGTTGCGTGCAGCACGAGTTCGTAGATCTCGAAAGGTATCAGCGAGGCCGTAGCGATGGTGGTCAGATATTCGGCCCAACGTTTGCCGGTCCAGAGACCGAAACCTTCGATGACGAACAGAACCGCGTAACAACATGCCGCGGTGCCGACGACAATGAAGCGGCGTGGCGTCATGCCGATGAGCGCATCGACCCAATGCTGCAGAATGTTGCGGCCGTTCTGGATCGGCAGGTGCTCGACCCAATGCGCAACATCGTCGAGAAACGGTGTGTGCAGGAAACCGAATACGACGCAGGCGAGGATGATCAGTCCGGCGGCTTTGATGAATTTGTATACTGCGATGACGCGCAGTGCACGGGAATTGGCCTGGGTCGTCAAAATTCGAGTTCCAGCGCGGCGCACAGATAGTCGATCATCGGCGCGGCTTGTTTGAAGGTGGCGACGACGGTGGGCATCAGTTCGCTCGACATCGCGATCGCATCGTTGAATTCGACGCCGGCCGCGAAATTCTTGCGTTTGAGGTCTTCGATCAGTTCGTGGTTCGCGTCATATCCGCGCGGCGGACGAGTGAGCGTTTCGCCCCAGAACGTGAACGTCTCGCGGAATTTCTTGCCGTGCGTGGCTTTTTTCCACGTCGCCGGGTTTTCGTAGAGGAAGTCGCGAATTTTTTTTAGCGTTGGCGATTCCGGATGCCAAATGCCGCCGCCGGCGAAGCAATCGCTGGGTTGAATGTGCATGTAGAACGACGGCGCGGGCATTTCGTGCCGGCGTTCGTGAAAGAAGCGCGCGGCAGCCCACGTTTTATAGGGCGTTTTGTCATTGGCAAAACGCGTGTCGCGATAGATTCGGAACAGCGAACCGCCGCTTCGTTTCGGATCGGCGCGATAGCGCGTGCTGATTTTCGCGAGCGGCGTTTGCAGGTCGGCGATCAGTTGCAGATACGGTTCGCGCACGTGGCGTTCGTACTCGTTCTTGTGATCGTTGAACCACGTGCGGTTGTTGTTGCGACCGAGCGCGCGCAGGAAGTCGAAGGTTTTCTTGGAAAAGTATACTTTGTTCATGCGAAGGTTTCGGGCGCCAGTTCACGGGCGAGTTCGCGGCCCCAGTCGTCGAGTTCGTCGAGAATTTCAGATTTGTTGGCGAACGGCGTGGAATCAAGGCGCGCTTGCTCGATTTCCGCGAAAAACATGTCGAGCGTCACGGTCGTGAGCGGCGTGGACTCTGTGAGACGCGTACGGCGGAAGGTTTCCCAGCGTTCGCGTTCGTCCGGATTCAGCGAGTCGGGATAGTTGCGCGCGCGATAGCGGAACAGAAGCTCGGCGCAGCGTGCGTCCTTGAATCCGAAATCCGCCGCGCCGAGCGCGTGCGGCGGCGTGCCGCGGACTTTCGGAAACGCTTTGCGATCAGCGTCGCACGCAAATCCGGAATAGATGGCCAGTTCCGGATCGAGCCGTTCGGTTTCGCCGCGCAACGTGGCGAAAACCTTGCCGCATTTCTCGGCGACGTGCGGTGCCTGGCGCAACATATCGAGATGACGACCGCAGCGTTCGCGATCCAGACGCACGCGCGTGAGATCGCCGTCGCGCAAAACCGACATTGGCGCGAGCGCGGGCGATTTGTTGATCGATATCGCCTTCAGTGGAATGCGTTCGATGCCTTCCGGCAGGGCGTCGCGCGAGGTGAACACGCGATCGGCGATGTCGGCCGAATCGAGTTCGATCAATGGCGTGGGATCGATATCGAGGTCGTAGACGATGACCTTGTTCCGCTGATCCGGATGCACGGTAAGCGGCGCCACCATCGCGATGCAGCCGCGGTCGGCCGCGTAGCGCGAGGAGATGTGCAGCACGGGACTGAAATGCGTCCAGTCGAGCAGATCGAGCACGCGCTGTTTCTGCCGCAGGCCAAAATAGAAATCCCAGAGACGCGGTTGTTTGTGTTTCAGCAGACGCGCCAGGCCGAGCGTGGCATGCACGTCGGACAACGCATCGTGCGCGCGCGCATGTGCGAGGCCATTGGCGGCGGACAGATCTTCCAAGCGAAAACTCGGCGATCCGTCGTCGCGGCGCGGCCATTCGATGCCTTCCGGGCGCAGCGCGTACGCCATGCGCGCGAGGTCGATGATGTCCCAGCGCGAGTTGCCGTCCTTCCACTCGCGTTCATAGGGATCGTAAAAATTTCGGTACAGAAGATTGCGCGTGAACTCGTCGTCGAAGCGAATGGAATTGAAACCGACGCCGCACGTGCCGGGCATCGCGAGTTCGTCGTGTACGCGACTGGCGAACTCGGCTTCGTTCACGCCGTCGCGTTCGGTCTTGCGTGGGGTGATGCCGGTGATGAGACACGATACGGCGCGAGGCAGTATGTCCGGCGGCAGTTTGCAATAAAACGACAGCGGTTCGCCGATCGGTTCGAGCTCGAGCGTGGTGCGGATGCCGGCGAATTGCGACGGCCGATCGCGTCGCGAATCGATGCCGAAGGTTTCGTAGTCGTGCCAGAAAAAAGTCGCTGCGCGCATGGGCGCAGATTATCACGCGCCTGTTCGGTCAGCCGTTGCGCACCGCGACGTTTGGCGGCTCGTTGTCGGACACGAGATCGATCTGGCTGTTGGCGGCGCGCAAACTCGAACGCGGCCGCGCGATGTAATAACCCTGCGCCTGATCGACGCCGCAACTGTGCAGTGCGCGAAGGATTTCGGGACGGTCGACGTGTTCGGCGATGGTGGTCTTGCCGATCGAACGCGCAATGCTGGTGATCGAGGTGATCACGGCGCGGTCGACCGGTTCGTTGAGCAAATCCTGGATGAACGATCCATCGATCTTGAGGAAATCGACGTTGAGATGTTTCAGATGGCCGAACGAGGAGAAGCCGACGCCGAAATCGTCAAGCGCGAAACGGCAGCCGAACGGGCGCAATTCCTGGATGAGGTGGCGCACGGCTTCGATGTGGTTGAGCGCGCCGGCCTCGGTGAATTCGAACACGACCGCGCGCGGATCGACGTTGAATTCGACCAGGCAGTCGGTGATGAAACGACCCATGTCGCCCGCGGTCAGCGAACTTGGCGACAGATTGATCGACAAGCCCACCGGCACCGGGCCTTGATGTTCGCGCAAGGCATCGAATGCGTTGCGGATCACCCAGCGATCGATGTCGGCGATGAGGTTGAAACGTTCGGCGGCGGGCAGGAATGCGCCGGGCTCGACCACGTTCCCTTCCGTGTTGCGGAGGCGGATCAGCGTTTCGTAAAAAACGCGCTGACCGGGATTCATCTGCTTGCGGAAATGCCGCGTCCACAACGCGCCTTGCTGTTCGGGCAAATCGTCGAAAGCAAGATTCGCCAGCGGCAGGATCGGCTGGAAGAACAGCAGGAAGCCTTGTTCCTTCAGCGCGGTTTCCAGACGCGCGGTCCAGCCGAGTTCCATGTCCATACGGCTGCGCTGGTCGCTGTCGGCGGTGAACACGTGCACCTGATCGCGTCCGTTGCGTTTGGCGACATGCAGCGCGACGTCCGCGGCGGCCATCGCGTCGCTGCGCGACGGTGTGTTCTTGTCGAGCTTGGTCACGCCGATGGACACGCCGACGCGATACGACTTGCCGCCGTACGTGAAGGGCAGGGAGCTTAGTGCCTTGCGGAATTCGTCGGCGATCGGCGCGGAATCGCTACGGTTGACGTTGCGCAGAATCACGGCGTATTCGTCGCCGCCCATGCGCGCGATGTGATCGCTCGCGCGCAGGCGCGATGCGAGTCGGCGGCCGATTTCGATCAGCAACTGATCGCCCGCAGTGTGCCCGGCGGTGTCGTTGATGTATTTGAAGCGGTCCAGGTCGAGGAACATCAGCAGCGAAATGTTTTCGGTGTTTTTCAGCCGCGTGATGTCCTGCTCGAGCTGCACTTCGAACCACGCGCGGTTGTGCAGGCTGGTCAGCGCGTCGTGCCCGGCCTGCCAGCGCAATTCCTCTTCGAGCATGCGGCGCGCGGAGATGTCGCGGAAAGCGACGACGGAACCTTCGCGCTGCCCGTCGATCTGCATCGGATAAACGGTGCACTCGACCGGAATCGAACGGCGCGTGGCGGTCCAGAATACGGTTTGCCATCCGGGAATCTGTCCGCCCTTCGCATAACACTGCGAAAGAAAATCGGCACTGCGCGGAACGGGCGTACCGTCTTCGTAACTGTGATGGAATACTTGAAATGCGGAGCGGCCGATCAGTTCCTTTTCTTCGTTGTAGCCGAGCAGATCGAGCGCCGCGGGATTGATGAACTGGATGACGCCACGTTCGTTGACGCCGTACACACCGTCGCCGACGGAGTTGAGAATGCTGCTCAGCCGGCGCCGCTCCGCGTCGACCGATTTGCGATCCTGCACGGCGCGCGCAAGCGAACTCAGGCGCGCCATGAACAGTTCGCGCGGTTCGCTCTTGAACAGGCATTCCAGTGCGCCGGCAGCGAGTGATTCGTTGATCACGCGTTCGGAATACGTGCCGGTGATGATCGCGGAAAGAATGCTGCGTGTGCGCGGATCATTCTTCATGCGCTGCACGAGCACGCTGCCCGGATCGCCCGGCATGAAGTAGTCGATGATGGCCATATCGAACGGCGCGTTGCTCGCGAGGTTCCAGCCGGCTTCGACGTTCTCGGCCGTCTCGACCAGATAGCCGTGTTTCATCAACAACCGTCGGAAAGCGACGCGAACAGTCGCCGAGTCGTCGACGAACAGCACGCGCAGATGCGATTGTCCGCCGACATCGAGATCAGGCAACAAAGCCGATGGCGGATTGATGAGCTTGCTCAATGCATCGGCGCATTCGCTGTAATCGCTCCACAGCAACAGCGCCGTGCTCGGACGCTTCATCATCCAGTTCACGGCGGCGCCATCGTTGCTGTCGGCGAGCAGCAGCACGGCGACGTGCTCGTATTCGTCGGAGCGCAGATGCGCGAACACGCGTTCGGCGTGCGCGTCGTGATAATCCGGCCAGCCGATGACGATGCCGCGATAACCCGCCGCGTTACTGCCGAGACTTTCAAGGATCGGCAGCGCTTCGGCGTAGTCCGGCAATTCCGTGACGTGAAAACCCCTCGAGGCGAGCAACGTATGCATCGCCCGGCGACGGGTCGTCGATGTTTCCAGCAACAGCACGCGATCCAAGGTGTTCTTCCCCTACGAACGCTCCGCTATTGAACAAGGTAAGCACGGACGATGCCATCATCCATTCGTTGACCCGCTCCCCGCGGACCGCCGACGGATGCTATCGTCATCGACCGACTCCCTACACTGAACTTTACCCCATGAACTCGTCCGTGCCGAGTGACGACAACCTGATCTGGATCGACTGCGAGATGACGGGTCTGGATACCAACTCCGATTCCATCCTAGAAATCGCCGTAATAGTGACCGACAAGGCGTTGAATATCCTCGCCGAAGGGCCGGAGTTCGCCATTCGGCATGAAGAAGCCCGGCTGGTGACGATGGACGACTGGAACCGGAATCAGCACAGGAAATCCGGATTATGGGAGCGCGTGGTGTCGTCGTCGGTGGAGATGGCGCGCGCGGAAGCCGAGACGGTCGACTTCCTGTCGCGCTTCGTGCCTCCGGGCAGATCGCCTATGTGTGGCAATTCGATTTGCCAGGATCGCCGATTTTTATATCGCCTTATGCCACGGCTGGAGCGTTACTTCCATTACCGCAACCTCGACGTGTCGACGATCAAGGAACTCGCGCGACGCTGGGCGCCCGAGTTGCAAAAAGGGTTCGCCAAAGATTCGGCGCACACCGCGTTGAGCGACGTTCGCGATTCGATCGACGAATTGCGCTATTACCGGCAGTTCATGGGAAAACTCGGCGGTTCAGCGCAATGATTTGCGCACGACGAGTTTGAGGCCGGACCAAACATCGGTCACGGCGCACACTTTGATGTCGACCCAGCCCATTGGCAATGCGATGTCGCGGATGGTGTTTTCGGTGATGTCGGTCGGGACTTTCGACGCTTTCTTGGGCCAGGAAATCCATACGACCGCATTTGGCGAAAGTTTTTCGCGGTAGGTCTTCAGTGACTTTGCGAGTTCGTTTTTGTGCGTTGTGAATAAGTGGACGAGGGAGACGTCTTTGCCCAAGCGCGAGGCGAATGTCGTTTCGATGTTGCCGAGAAGTTCGTGATAATTGGTTGGGGCGTTAACGACCAAGACGACGCTGTCAGGCTTTATGCCGAGTTTATTTGCTAGTGGTGTTTTGGAATAGCCAGGCATTTCGATTTGATTTTGAATGCGCGGAAGCTGTCGCTGCAAGTGGTGGGCAGCTTCCGTTGCGATTTGGTGCGTTAGTTTGTATTAGAGCGCGAGCTTCCGCTCGCTGCTTGCAGCGGAAGCTTTTTTCCAAAATCGAAATTACCCGATTACAGCGGAAGCTTTTGGTTCAAATCCGCGCGCCCCTGCGCCAAACCACTGACGAGCGTCATCGCCGCCCCCAAACGCTCGGCTGCCCCCGCCAACTCCATTCTCACCCGCAACTTATCCTGCCCATCCAGCGAATAAACCTTCGGTTGCGCCTGAATCATCCTGATGATCGTCGCCGGATCGACATTAGGTTTCTCCTTGAACTGCACGCGCCCACCCTTATCGCCAAGCTCCAGCTTGCGAATCCCGATCGCATTCGCAGCGAGCTTGATGCCAGCGACTGCAAAAAGGTTCTTCACCTGATCGGGCAACAGACCAAAGCGATCGATCATCTCCACTTGCAGTTCGCGCAACTGTTCGGAATTCTTCGCGCCGGAAATCCGTTTGTACAACGTGAGTCGCGCGTTGACATCCGACAAATACGTATCGGGAATCAGCGCCGCCAGATGCAATTCGACATCCGCTTCGTGTTCGTTGATCAGATCGAAATCCGGTGTCTTGCCGCTCTTGAGCGCACGCACGGCGCGTTCGAGCAGCTCGCTGTACAGCGAAAAACCGATTTCCTGCATCTGCCCGCTTTGTTCCTCGCCGAGCAATTCGCCAGCGCCGCGAATTTCCAGATCGTGCGTGGCCAGCGTGAAGCCCGCGCCGAGTTCTTCCATCGACGCGATCGCGTCAAGTCGTTTCTCGGCATCCGCACTGATCGAGCGGCGATCGGGCACGATCAGATACGCATAGGCGCGATGGTGCGAACGCCCGACGCGTCCGCGCAATTGATGTAACTGCGCCAGACCGAAACGATCCGCACGATCGATGACGATCGTGTTCGCGCTCGGCACGTCGATGCCGGATTCGATGATCGTCGTGCACACCAGCACATTGAAACGCTGCCGATAAAAATCGAGCATGACTTGCTCGAGTTCGCGTTCGGGCATCTGTCCGTGCGCGATGCGAACGCGCGCGTCGGGAATAAGCGCCTGCAATTCGCGCGCGGTGCGATCGATCGATTCGACTTGATTGTGCAGATAATAGACTTGTCCGCCGCGCGCGATTTCGCGCTGGAACGCTTCGCGGATCACGGCCGGATCGTACGGCGCAACGAACGTCTTTACGGCCAAACGGTGTTCGGGCGGCGTCGCGATGATGGACAGATCGCGCAATCCCGCCATCGCCATATTGAGCGTGCGCGGAATCGGCGTGGCGGTGAGCGTAAGCAGATCCACTTCCGCGCGCAGTTTTTTGAGCTGTTCTTTTTGTCGAACGCCGAAACGCTGTTCTTCGTCGACGATGACGAGACCGAGATCCTTGAATTTCACGTCAGGCTGCAGCAGGCGATGCGTGCCGATGATGACGTCGATCGTGCCTTCGCGCAGTCGATCGAGTTCCGCCGCAATTTCTTTTTTCGATTTGAAACGCGACAGCACTTCCACGCGAATCGGCCAGTCGGCGAAGCGATCGCGGAAATTCTGGTAGTGCTGTTGCGCGAGCAGCGTTGTCGGCACGAGCAGCGCCACTTGCTTGCCGGCCGTCGCGGCGACGAATGCCGCACGCAACGCGACTTCGGTTTTGCCGAACCCAACATCGCCGCAGACGACGCGATCCATCGATTTGCCCGTCGCCAGATCATCGATCACGGCTTCGATGGCGCGCTGCTGATCGGGCGTTTCCTCGAACGGAAACGCGTTGGCGAATTGTTCGTACATCGCGCGGTCGTATTTGAAAACGGTGCCGGGCCGGGCGGCGCGTTGCGCGTACAACGCGAGCAGTTCGGCGGCGACGTCGCGCACTTTCTGCGCGGCGCGTTTCTTGGCGCGCTCCCACGCTTCGCCGCCAAGCGAATGCAGCGGCGCCATGTCGTCGGAAACCCCCGAATAGCGCGACACCAGATGTAACTGCGCGACCGGAACATACAATTTATCGCCGTTGGCGTATTCGATGCTGAGGAATTCGCCACCGTTGCCGAGATCGAGTTTCACCAATCCCTGATAACGGCCGACGCCGTGATCGACGTGCACGATCGGCGATCCGATTTGCAGTTCGGACAAATCGCGCAGAATCGATTCGGGATCGCGCGTTGCGAGTTTGCGTCGTCGTGATTGCTGTGCGCGCTCGCCGTAAAGCTGGCGCTCGGCGATGACTGCGATCTCGGGTGATGCGAGCGCGAAACCGGATTCGATTTGCGCGACCGTCACCGCGATCCGGCTGGTGGCGGATTCGTCGAGAAACTGCGTCCACGTCGATGCGACGTGCGACTTCATGCCGCGCTGGTCGAGCTGTTCGATCAAGCCCTCGCGCCGACCGGCGGAATCGGTGGCGATGAGGATGCGGCCCGTATACTTTTCCACGTAACGTTTCAGCTCGTCGAACGGCGCTTCGCGTTTTTGGGCGGAAAGGTTCGGCGCAGGCAGCGCAGCGAGATCGACGGCGTGTTCGTTGGCGCCCGCGGCAACCATTTCCACACGCAGTCGTTGATTGAGTTGTTCGCGCAACAGCTGTGGCGGCAGATACAGTTCCACCACTGGCAAAATCGGCCGCTCGATGTCATGCGCGCGATTGTCGTAACGCGCGTGCGCCTGTTGCCAAAACGTCTCGGCGGCATCGAGCGCGTTTTCGGCGGTGACGAACAGGGTGCTGTCGTCGAGGTAATCGAACAGCGTTTCGGTGTGATCGAAAAACATCGGAAGGTAATATTCGATGCCGGCCGGCGTCGCGCCTTCCTTCAAATCCTGATAGATCGGACAGCGGCGCGGGTCGATCGGAAATCGTTCGCGCAAGGTGTTGCGAAAAGCCTTGATCGATTCTTCCGTCAGCGGAAATTCGCGTGCGGGCAACAGATCGACTTTCTCGATCTTGTGCAGCGAACGTTGCGTTTCCGGATCGAAACAGCGGATCGATTCGATTTCGCGATCGAACAGTTCGATGCGGTAGGGTTCGCCGCTGCCCATAGGAAAAATGTCGAGCAGCGCACCGCGCACCGCGAATTCGCCCGGCTCACCGACTTGCGGCACGGCGCGATATCCGGCGGACTGAAGCCGGCGTTGCTCGTCCTGAAGGTCGAGCTTCTGGCGCAACGCGAGTCGCAAGCTCGATCGGCCGATGAAACTGCGCGGCGCGAGGCGTTGCATCAGCGTCGCCACGGGCGCCACCAGCACGCCGCGTTTCAGCGAGGGCAGCCGATACAGCGCGGCGATGCGGCGCGAGACGATGTCCGGATGCGGCGGAAACAAGTCGTACGGCAATGTTTCCCAGTCCGGAAAATGCAGCACTTCGATGCTGTCTCCGGCGAAAAATTGCAACTCGGCTTCGAGCGTCAATGCCGCATGCGTATCGTGGGTGACGGCCACGACGATGCCGTCGTGCGCGCGCGCCGCTTCGGCCAGTGCGAGTGCGGTCGCGCTGCCGGGGGGCGTGGTCCAGTACACCCGCCGTTTGATGTCGCGCGGTAATTTCGGATCGAGCAAATTGGGTGGTTTCATGGATTCACGAAATGGATGCAGCGCCGGATCGCAGTTGCGCCAGCGCGGAAACGTTCATTGTAACGTTCGAGGGACGGTGCAACATGCGCCGCCCATGACTTCTGATCTATGTCCGATGCGCCACTTCACAAGACTTTACGCCGCATCCGAACACGAAAATTTCCGGTGCCGCCATAATAGCGGCCATGTCGAACGTCTCTTTCAGAAATCCTCTGATGCTGTTTCGTGCGCGAAATTTTTGCGCGTTCTCGGTAATCGCCGCGCTCGTGGGGTGCTCGGGAAAACCGCCGCCATCGGCACCGGCCGCGGTGCCGGTCGAGACGACGAAAGTGATGAAGAAAACCGTCCCCGATTTGCTCGGCGCGCCGGGCGCAGTCGAGCCGATCGACACCGTCGCGGTGAAATCGCTCGTCGATGGACAACTGCTCGAAGCGCACGTCAACGACGGCGACGAAGTAAAGAAAGGCCAACTGCTGTTCAAGATCGATCCGCGTCCTGCGCAGGCTGCGCTGGCGCAAACGGACGCTGCACTGGCGCGCGATGTCGCCGCGCGCGATCTGTCCAAAGCGCAACTCGATCGGTATGAGCCCGTTGCCACGAAAGGGTTCATTTCCGCCGACCAGATGCAGCAATACCGCACGACGTACGCCGCTGCGGTGGCGAGCGTGAAAGTGGATCAGGCCAATCTCGACGCGACCCGGCTCACGCTCGGTTACACGGATATTTTCGCGCCGATTTCCGGACGCGCCGGCCGCATTCTGGTGCAAGCCGGAAACCTGGTGAAAGCGAACGACACGCAAGCGCTGCTAACCATCAACCGCGTTTCACCGATCTATGTGAATTTTTCGATCCCCGGCATGTACGTAGAACGCGTGCGCATGGCGCAAGCGAAAGGCAAGCTGCCGACGTTCGCATCCGGCGATGGCATCGAGGGCAAAATCGACGGCGAACTTTCGTTCGTCGATAACGCCGTCGATCCGACCACGAACACGGTGAAGCTGCGCGCCAGTTTTCCGAACACCGACGAACGCCTGTGGCCGGGCGAATACGTCAACATGACGCTCACGCTCGGCACCGACAGCAATGCGCTCGTCGTTCCCGACGCGGCCGTAAAGGCGGGCCCGAACGGCACCTATGTGTTCGTCATCAAGTCCGACAACACGGCCGAACAGCGTTCGGTGAAAGTCACGCGCACGGTGAACGGCGAAGCGATGATCGCCGACGGCTTGGCGGAAAACGACATGGTCGTGATCGATGGTCAATCGCGTCTCATCGACGGCACCAAAGTCAAACTGCGCGACGCCGAGAAAACGGCCGCGAAATGAGTTCGATGTCCGAAATCTTCGTGCGCCGGCCGGTGATGACGACGCTGGTGATGGTCGGCATCCTCGTGTTCGGCGCGGTGGGCTACAAGCTATTGCCGGTGTCGGATTTGCCGAACGTCGATTTCCCGACGATCCAGGTGACGGCGACATTGCCCGGCGGTTCGCCGGAGACGATGTCGTCGGCCGTTGCAACGCCACTGGAAAAGCAGTTTTCCACGATCGCCTCGCTCGATTCGATGACATCGGTGAGCGGCATAGGACAAACCACCGTCACCTTGCAGTTCTCGCTCGAACGCAACATCGACGACGCGGCGCTCGATGTGCAATCCGCTATTTCCGCGGCGCTGAAACAGTTGCCGCCGACGATGACGACACCGCCGACGTTCCGCAAAGTCAATCCGGCCGACGCGCCGATTTACTTCATCGGCATGGATTCCGACACGCTTCCGATTTCGAAAGTCGACGAGTACGGCGAATCGCTGCTCGCGCAACGCTTGTCGATGATCGACGGCGTTGCGCTCGTCAACGTCTACGGTTCGGCGAAATATGCGGTGCGCATCGATCTGGATCCCGGCGCGATGGCATCGCGCGGACTCGGCATCGATCAGGTGTCCGCCGCCGTTGGCAACGGCAACGTCAATCTGCCGACGGGCACGTTGTACGGCAGCGATCGCACGTACAACGTGATGGTGAACGGTCAGTTCGAAGCGGCGAAACCCTTCGCCGATCTCATCGTCAGTTATCAGAACGGCGCGCCGGTGCGGCTGCGCGACATCGGGCATATCTACGATGGCATTCAGAACGACAAACTCGCCGCGTGGGTCAACGGCAAGCGTGGCGTGCTGCTCGCGATCCAGAAACAGCCGGGCGTCAATACGATCGAAGTCGTGCAGAAGATCAAAGCGGTGTTGCCGGGATTCAAAAAGCAGTTGCCGGCCGGCGTGTCGCTGAAAGTCTTTTACGATCGCACCGAAAGCATCCGCGCGTCGGTGGACGATGTCGAATTCAGCCTCGTGCTGGCGCTCGGCCTCGTCATTCTCGTCATCTTCGTTTTCTTGAGAAATTTATCGGCCACAATCATTCCGTCGCTGGCGTTGCCGATGTCGATCGTCGGCACGTTCGCCGTCATGTATCCGTTCGGTTACAGCCTGGATAACCTGTCGCTGATGGCGTTGACGTTGTGCGTGGGTTTCGTCGTCGACGACGCGATCGTGATGCTCGAAAACATTGCGCGCCATATGGAAATGGGTAAGACGGCGCTGCAGGCGACATTCGACGGATCGAAGGAAATCGGATTCACGATCGTGTCGATGACGTTGTCGCTGGCGGCCGTGTTCATCCCGATCATGTTCATGAGCGGCATCATCGGACGTCTGCTGCACGAGTTCGCCGTGACCATCGTCGCGTCCGTGCTCGTGTCGGGTTTCGTTTCGCTCAGTCTCACGCCGATGTTGTGCAGCCGCATGCTCAAGCCGCATAGCCATGAGAAACACGGCCGCATGTATCAGGCCTTCGAGAATTTCTTCGACGGCATGCAGAATTTCTACAAGCGCACGTTGCAGACGGCGTTGCGGCATCGGGCACTGGTGATCGTCCTTTTCGTCGCCACCATTGCGGCGACGTGTGTGTTGTTCGTTCTCGTGCCGAAAGGATTTTTGCCGAGCGACGATACGGGACAGTTGTTTGTGTTCACCGAAGCGGATCAGGACGTCGGCTTCGAGGAGATGGCGCGCAAGCACAACGAGGCGGCGAAAATCATCCACGACGATCCCGCCGTCGCCGGCGTGATGGCGTTCATCGGTGTATCGGGAAGCAGCGCCTCGCTCAACCTCGGCCGCATGATCGTCACGTTGAAACCGCGCAGCGAACGCGGCTCGCCCGACGATGTGATTCAGGAACTGCGTCCGAAATTGAACGGCATTCCCGGCTTCAAAGTGTATCTACAGAACATTCCGATCATCCGCATCGGCGGACAGCTCACGAAAACGCAGTATCAATACACGTTGCAGGACATCGACACGAAAGAACTCTTTGCGTTCGTGCCCAAGCTTGTCGACGCGGTATCGAAACTTCCCGGATTCCAGGACGTGACGAGCGACCTGCTCATCGCCACGCCCGAGATGGACGTGAAGATCGATCGCGACGCCGCCTCGGCCGTCGGCGTGACGGCAAGCCAGATCGAAGGCGCGTTGTATACCGCGTTCGGCCCGCAACAAGTGTCGACCATCTACACGTCGATCGATCAGTACTGGGTGCTGATGCAGGTCGATCCGAAACGGCAGAACGATCCGGCCGTGCTCAATCAGATCTACATTCATTCGAACACCGGCCAGCAAGTGCCGCTGTCGGCCGTCGCGCGTTTCGACAAATCCGTCGGCGCGGCGACGATCAGCCATCTCGGGCAGGTTCCGTCGGTAACGCTGTCGTTCAATCTCGCGCCGGGCGTGTCGTTGAGTCAGGCCGTCGAACGGCTCGACGGCGCCGTCGACGAACTGAAGATTCCCGACACCATCACCGGCTCGTTTCAGGGAACGGCGCAAGCGTTTCAGTCGTCGATTTCGAGCATGGGATCGCTGCTGCTATTCGCCATATTCGTGATTTATCTCGTGCTGGGCATTTTGTACGAAAGTTTCATTCATCCGCTGACGATTCTGTTCGGCGTGCTCACCGCCGCGTTCGGCGCATTGCTGACGTTGCTCATTTTCCACATCGACCTGAATTTATATTCCGCCGTCGG
>CAZZYA010000078.1:0-14020 GCA_964658115.1 uncultured Rudaea sp.
CTCGGCGTGACGGGCTCAGGCAAAACGTTCACCATTGCAAACGTCGTCGAAGCGGTGCAAAGGCCGACGCTCGTGCTCGCGCCGAACAAGACACTCGCCGCGCAGCTTTATGGGGAATTCAAGGAATTCTTTCCGCACAACGCGGTGGAATATTTCGTCAGCTATTACGACTACTACCAGCCCGAGGCCTACATTCCGTCGAGCGACACATTCATCGACAAGGATTCCGCGCTCAACGAACATATCGAGCAGATGCGTTTGTCGGCGACGAAGGCGTTGATCGAACGGCGCGATTCGCTGATCGTCGCGACCGTCTCTGCAATTTATGGTCTCGGCGATCCGGGCGAATATCACAAGATGGTGCTGCACATGGTGCGCGGCGACCGCATCGATCAGCGCGACCTGATACGTCGTCTCACCGAACTTCAATACGATCGCGGCGATTACGAACTCAAGCGTGGCAGCTATCGCGTGCGCGGCGAAGTGATCGACGTGTTCCCCGCCGAGAACGAAATGGAAGCGGTGCGCATCGAGCTGTTCGACGGCACGGTCGAAAACCTGTCGCTGTTCGATCCGCTGACCGGTGCCGTCACGCGCCGCATTCCGCGCTACACGGTTTATCCCGGATCGCATTACGTCACCACGCGGCGCACCGTGCTCGAAGCGATCGAAACGATCAAGGCCGAATTGAAAGTTCGGCTCGAAGAACTCTACCAAGCGAACAAGCTCGTCGAAGCGCAGCGTCTGCAGCAGCGAACCCAGTTCGACATCGAGATGATGGCCGAGATCGGCTACTGCAACGGCATCGAGAATTATTCGCGGCATCTCACCGGCCACGCGCCCGGCGAACCGCCGCCGTGCCTGTTCGACTATCTGCCGGCCGACGCGTTGCTCGTCGTCGACGAATCGCACGTGACCGTCCCGCAACTCGGCGGCATGTACAAAGGCGATCGCTCGCGCAAGGAAACGTTGGTCGAATACGGATTCCGTCTACCGTCCGCGCTCGACAACCGGCCGCTCAAGTTCGAGGAATGGGAACGCCGCGCGCCGCGCAGCATTTTTGTTTCCGCGACGCCGAGTCGCTACGAACTCGAACACTCGAAAGGAAGCGTCACCGAACTCGTCGTGCGGCCGACCGGACTCGTCGATCCGCAAGTCGAGATTCGTCCGGTGCGCACGCAGGTCGACGATCTGCTCTCCGAAATCAATCTGCGTGTAGCGATGGGCGATCGCGTGCTCGTTACGACGCTGACCAAACGCATGGCCGAAAACCTCACCGATTATTTGCAGGAACACGGTGTGCGCGTGCGCTATCTGCACTCCGATATCGAAACCGTCGAACGCGTGGAAATCATCCGCGACTTGCGGCTGGGCAAGTTCGATGTCGTCGTCGGCATCAACCTGCTGCGCGAAGGTCTCGACATGCCGGAGGTGTCGCTCGTCGCGATCCTCGATGCCGACAAGGAGGGCTTTCTGCGTTCGACCGGTTCGCTGATCCAGACCATCGGCCGCGCCGCACGCAACCTGCGCGGGAAAGCGATTCTGTACGCCGACTCGGTCACACGATCGATGAAAGATGCCATCGATGAAACCGATCGACGCCGCGCGCGGCAAGTCGAGTACAACGAAGAGCATGGCATCACGCCGACATCGGTCGTCAAGAAAATCACCGACATCATGGAAGGCGCGCGCGCCGATGCGGAAGCGGAACGCAAAGGCGGCAAAGGCAAAAAGTCGGCTGGCGGACGCGTCGCCGAACCGACTGTGGATTACGCGACGCTCAGTCCGGATCGCCTCGCGCAGGAACTCAAGAAGCTCGAATCGAAGATGTACAAACACGCGCAAAATCTCGAATTCGAGGAAGCCGCGCGAGTGCGCGACGAGTTGCAGCGAGTGAAGGCGCTGGGCCTTATCAGCTAGCGAAAAATCTTGTCTGGCGGGCGGCAGTCGGGTACTCTTGCCGCCCCTTCGTGGGCAGTTAGCTCAGCGGTAGAGCACTACCTTGACATGGTAGGGGTCACAGGTTCGATCCCTGTACTGCCCACCACGATATCCGAGACGTGGGATGTGCGCCGACCGGCGCCGATTTCAGTCCCGCCAGCATCGTGAAAGTAACGGCGACGACACCATCGCCTCCCGTAAGGCTGACTACAGAGAACGCGCATGAGCACCTGGTACAGCAAAGTTTTTACCTATCCTTCCACGGAAGCGTCGAAGCAAGTCGATGAATCCTTCCGCGCGCTCTGCCTCGCTCAAGGCGGCAAGGCGAACGGCGCCGCGGTTTTCAGCGTCTACAATCAGTCGACGAAAGCCACCACGTTTTATTTCTCGCCGGAAGCGCGCCGCATCGCCGAACGCGTCGAGGCGGCGACATGCGCGAAGCCGAAGCCGATTCACGCATTCGCGCTGAGCATCGGCGATCCGGAAAGCTGGCAGATTCACTTTCCGACATTCGCCCGCACGCCGTCGCAGCCGAGCAGTCGTCCGTTCATGCCGGCGGTTCCCGCTCGCAGGCGCTAAGCGCGGGAAAAAATCAGCGAATCAGACTTCCAGCCGATCGCCCGGCCGCGCGACCAGCGTGTAGAGCGCGGGCATCAGGAACACGCTGATCAACAGCCGCGTGAATAGTCCACTGACGATGACCAGCGCGAACGGGCGCTGCGTATCCGTTCCGACACCCGTGGCCAACGCCGCCGGAAGTAAGCCGAGGGCGGCAACCAGCGCCGTCATCATGATCGGACGCAGGCGCAATATCGCACCCTCGCGAATCGCTTCCGTCAGCGACATGCCCGCGCCGCGCAATTCGTTGACGTAGGAAATGTATACAACCGCGGTCTGCACCGACACGCCGAACAAGGCCAGGAATCCGATTCCCGACGACACCGAGAACGGCGTGCCGGTAATCCACAACGCGAACAGTCCACCGATCGGCGCCGACAACACCACGCCGAGCACGGTGATGAACGGGAATTTGAAGTTGCTGTACAGCGCGAACAGCAGCAGGAAAATGAGGAACAACGTCAGCGGCAGAATGAGCGTGAGCTGCGCGCGCGACGCCGTGTATTCCGTGTATTCGCCGCCCCAATCCAGACGATAACCCTGCGGCAGCGTGATCTTCGCTCTCACCTGCGCGATCGCATCTTCCACCGCACCGGCCAGATCGCGTCCTTCGACCGAAAACTGCACGCCGATATAGCGCGAATTGTCCTGTCGATAAATAAACGACGCGCCATTCGTCACTTGGATGTCAGCGAATTCCTTCAGCGGAATTTTCTGGCCGCCCGGCGTGACGACAGGAATGTTGCCGATCTCTTCCGGATTGTCGCGATACTCGCGTTCCAGACGCACGACGAGATCGAACTGCTTTTCCTGCTGCACGACCTGCGTCGCGACATCGCCGCCGACGGCGGTCTGGATCAGCGTGTTGATGTCGGCGACATTCACGCCATAACGCGCGATCTTCGCGCGATCGATGTTGATCGTCAGGCTCGGTTGCCCGAGTTCCTGCACAAGGGTCACTTCGCGAATGCCGCGAACGCGCTCGAGGATTTGTTTGATCGCTTTGCCTTTCTGTTGCAGCGTATTCAGATCGGCACCGAACACTTTCACGGCCAGCGCGCTCTTCAATCCCGTCTCGGCTTCATCGACGGCATCTTCAGCCGGCTGCGTGTAATTGAACGTGATGCCCGGAAACGCCGCGAGTTTCTCGTTGATCTTTTCAGTCAATGCCGACTTGGTGCGATAAGCGCCGGTCCATTGCGCATACGGCTTCAGTCCGACATAAAACTCCGCGTTGAAAAATCCGGTCGAATCGGTGCCGTCGTCGGGTCGGCCGAGTTCGGATGCGACCGTCGTCACTTCCGGAAAGGTGCGCAGAATATCGCGAACTTTCGGCGCGACCTTCGCGGCTTCGTCGAATGAAATCGTGTACGGCATCGTCGCGCGAACCCACAACGCACCTTCGTCGAGTTTCGGCATGAATTCGGCACCGATGCTCGGCACGAGCAACATCGAGAGTATCAGCAGAATGGCCGGCACTAATGTCGTGAGCCACGGACGCGCGAGACAGAAATCCAGTCCGCGCGAATAGATCGAATTTATTTTTTCCATCGCGACGTTGCGCCGTTCGCGCACGCCGTTGCGCATGAACCACGCGCACAGAACCGGCAGCAGGATCAGTGTGACCAGCAGCGATCCGACCAGCGCGAACACCATCGTGTCGGCCATCGGCTTGAACAATGTTCCTGACGGGCCGGACAGCACGTAGATCGGCAGAAAACTCACGACGATCACGGCGACTGCGTAAAACAGCGGCCGGTCCACTTCGGCAGCCGCATCTTTGATGATCTCGACGATGTTGATCGACGTTCCTTTGCGCACGGCGATCTGGCGAAAAATATTTTCGACCATGACGACGGCCGCATCGACGAGGATGCCGAAATCGATCGCACCGATCGACAGCAGATTTGCCGACGCGTTCTGCAAATCCAGGCACACGAACGCGAACAGCAGCGCGAGCGGAATCGTCGTGGCGACGATCAATCCGGCACGCACGTCGTACAGGAAAAACACCAGCACGACGACGACCAGCAACATGCCGCGTAGCAGGTTGCCTTCGACCGTGTCGGTCGTCAGCTCGATCAGATCGGTGCGGTCATAGAACGGAACGACGTTGACGTCCTTCGGCAAAATCTGTTCGTTCAATTCCTTCGTCTTCGCTTCGACGCGTGTGAGCACGTCCTGTGTTTTTTCGCCGGTGCGCAGCAGGATCACGCCTTCGACCGCGTCGTCCTGTTTTTCGTAACCGAACTCGCCCAGACGCGGCGCGATGCCGATGACCACGCGGCCGACATCTTTCACCAGCACGGGCGTGCCGTTGTTGACGGCCAGCACGACGTTGCCGATATCCTCTAGCGTATTCATGCGGCCAAGACCGCGCACGTAATAGAACTGCCCGCCCTGCGAATAAAATCCGCCGCCGGCATTGCCGTTATTCGCAGCGAGCGCGGCTTCCACTTGCGCGATGGACAAACCGACGCCGGCGATTTTCGTCGGATCGAGCAGCACCTGGTATTGCATCGTGCCGCCGCCGAAACCCGAATCGTCGGCGACGCCAGGAACCGATTTGTATTGCGGCTCGACGATCCATTCCTCGATCGTCTTCAATTCCATCGGCGAACGATCCGCACTTTGCAGCACGTAGCGATAGATCAATCCCGACGGCGACGCCAGCGGCGACAGCGACGGCGTCACACCGCTTGGCAAACTCACGTCGCCGAAGCGGTTGAGCACCTGCTGGCGCGCGAAATAATCGTCCGTTTTGTTCTCGAACGTGAGGATCACATCGGACAATCCGTACAGCGAAATCGAACGCACCGTCGTCGTATTCGGCGTTCCGTTCATGCCGATTTCCAGCGGCACGGTGATCAGGCGTTCCACTTCCTCGGCCGAGTGTCCCGGCCATTGCGTGATGACTTCCACGATCGGCGGCGACAAATCCGGATACGCATCGACCGGCAAACGCTCCAGTGAACGCCATCCCGCGCCGATCATCACGAACATCATCAGCACGACCAGCAGTCGCTGCCGCAGCGACGACTGCACGATGCGATTCATGATCGACGCCGTGCGCGACGGCGGCGTCGAAGGATTCGGCAGTTCGCTCACTGGCTTTGCATGAATTGAACGAACAAACCGCCATCGACGATGATCTGATCGCCGGCGTGCAGACCTTCGGTGATTTCATAGCGATCGTTGTCGCGGTAACCGAGCGTGACGTGCGACCGCGCGAAACCGCCGTTCGGCTGACTCACGTAAACGAACGGCAGGTTTTCATCGTCGCGCAGCACCGCCGATACCGGCACGAGCAGACCGCTGCTTTCCTGACCCGAGTGGATCAGCACGCGCACATACATCTGTTTTTTGAGCAACCCGTTCGGGTTGTCGACGACCACGCGAACGCCGACTGCGCGCGTGTTCGGATCGACCAGCGCGGAAATATTGTCGACTTTACCGCTGAGCATTTTCGAATCGAAATCAGTACTCACCTCGCTTTGATCGCCGACGTTGATCGACGCGAGATTCGAACCGAACACCTGCGCGGTCACCCAAACGCGCGAAAGATCGGCGACGGTGAAACACGGCGTCGTTCCTGCCTGTAGCAACTGCCCTGGGCTGATGAGTTTCTCGACCACCGTCCCGTTGATCGGCGAGCGCAGCGTGCCATCGATGCGCGTGACGACGTGTCCGTCCTGAATGTCCTTGATGACTTTCGGATCGACGTTCAACGACACGAGCGCTTGCAGCGCGGCTTCGCGATCGGCTTCGGCATTCGCCGCATCGGTCTGCGCTTGTTGCGCGTCGCGTTGCGAAACGCCGTTGTGCTGCACCAGATCCTTGTCGGTGTCGGCGACTTGCCGCGACGTTTTCGCAGTCGCGATCGCTTTGCGGTATGCGCCGATCGTCGTCGCGAAATCCGGCGAATCAACGACAGCGAGCGCATCGCCTTTCTTTACGGTCTGCCCAAGCGAAGCGACGATGCGCGATACCGGCCCGGAAAACGGCGCCAGCACACTCGTCGCCTGATCGTTGTCGAAATCCACGGAACCGGCGGTGTCGATCGTCTTGTGGAATTTGGATTCCACGACGGTGAACAGACGGATGTTTTGCCGTTGCGCAGCCGTGAGCGTTACGTTGGACGAATTCGTGGCCGGCGCCGTTTCGGTGTCGTTCGTCTTTTTCGAACACGCGGCGAGCGACACCAACGTGATCGCAATCACGACCGTCGTGGCGCGTTTGAAAAGCGGATTATTTTCCATTGATGTCCTGCGCGATGTCCGCTTTATTCCACCAGCCGCCGCCGAGCGCCTGGAACAATGCCGCTGTGTCCGCGTATCGGCTCGCCTGCGCGAGCACGAGATTGATCCGCGCCTGCTGATTCGCCTGCTCCGCACTGAGCAACGAAAGATAATTCGCCGTTCCCGCGTGCCATTGATATTGCGAAAGATCGAGCGTCACTTTCGCCGCGTCCGCCGCTGCCGCGGCGGCTTTCAAACCTTCCGCATCGTGTTCGAGTGCGGCCAGTGAATCGGCGACATTCTGAAACGCGGTCAGCACCGTGCTGCGATATTGTTCCGTCGTCTGCACATACGCGGCCTTCGCGGCGCGTTCCTGATGCATCAATGTGCCGCCTTCGAAAATCGGCGTGGTCAGATCCGCGCCCAGACTCCAGAAGCCCGTTCCGGATTTGAACAACTGATTCAATTCCAACGCTGTGCTGCCGGCATTGCCGGTCAACAGCAGATTCGGCAACCGGTTCGCTTCGGCGATGCCGATTTGCGCGCTCGCCGCGTGCATCGCTTCCTGCGCCTGCAACACATCCGGACGCTGCGCCACGAGCGCGGACGGAAGACTCAACGGCAAATCGTCCGGCAGTTTCAGGTTCGACAAATCGAATTTGTCGTCCGGCGCTTCGCTCGGATAGCGTCCGCACAACACCGCGAGCAGATCGCGTTCCTGATCGAGCTGTTTCGCCAGCGTCGGCAACGCCGCCTTCGCCTGCGCGAGTTGCGATTCCTGCGCGGCGACTTCCAGTCCGCTCACCACGCCTTTCTTGAATTGATATTGAAGAACCTCGACGACTTTCGAATTCGAATCGATGATCTCGCGCGTCGCGTCGATTTGCATTTGCAACGACGCCATCTGGATCGCAGCGACCACGACGTTCGACGTCAGCGTGTTGTACGTCGCGATCATCTGATAACGCACCTGATCCTGCTGCGCCTGCAACGACTCGACCGTGCGCCGGTTTAAGCCGAACACATCGGGCACATACGAAACGCTGACTTGCGGCGTATACAAGTTGTACAGAAACGCGTTCGTCGCCGGCACCGCCGCGAGCGCGCCCGGCGGATCCTGATGACGCGACGCCGAGAAACCCGCCGTGACGCTCGGATAAAAACTGCCGCGCTGCGCGAGCACGTTTTCGTGCGCGACTTTCAGCGCGGCTTCCGCCGATTTCAGATCGTGGTTTTTTTCGAGCGCCTGTCCGATCAGATCGTCGAGCTGTTTGGAATGGAACAACGTCCACCAGTCGCCGACGATATCCTTGCCGTTGCCGAAATGCTGCGCTTCGCCGCCGGCGACGCCGCTCACCGCATCCGTCGGCACCAGCGTTTTCGGAGAGTAGCCAGTGACGTCGGGCGCCGCCGGTTTCTGAAAGTTGGGCCCGACCGCGCAACCCGAAAACACCGCGCACGCGCACGCCGCCAGGACTGGCAATCCACGCGCGCGCAATCGGTTCGTTCGTGGGCCGCTGGCCCAAAAACCGCTCATTGATCGGATTCTTGAAGGTCAATTGATACGATATATCGTATCACCCGAGTGTGATGACCTGCTAAAAGTCACGCCACGCGAACGAGGAGAGTTTTCGCTCGCTAGAACGCGCGCTCGTGGTGTCCCGCGCACCAGGTTTCCACGACGACGCCGTCATCGAGCGCAACCAGATCCGCCGCGAAACCGCTGGCGATGCGTCCATGCGAACGTTCCAGCCCGATGAACGCCGCCGGATATTGCGACGCCATGCGCAGCGCTTCGGCGAGATCGACACCGAGCGTCGCCATCGCATTGCGCACCGCGGTGGCCATATCGAGCGCCGATCCCGCGAGCGTGCCGGCTTCATTAGTGCACAAACCATCGCGGCACATGATCGTTTCGCCGTTGAGGCGGAAGGTCGGCTCGTCCGAACCGACCGGCGGCATCGCATCCGTCACGAGGAAAATCTTGCCGCGCGGCTTGGCGCGAATCGCGATGCGCAACGCCGCCGCGTGCACATGATGACCGTCGGCGATGATGCCGCACCAGCTCGCATCGTCGTCGAGCGCCGCGCCGACCGCGCCGGGTTCCCGGCTCTGCAGCGGCGACATCGCATTGTATAGATGTGTAAAACCGCGCATTCCCGCATCGAGCGCGGCGCGTGTCTGTTCATACGTCGCATTGGTATGACCCGCCGCGACGATCACGCCGCGTCCGCTCAGCTCGCCGATGACGCGCGGCGGCACTTCTTCCGGCGCTACGGTCAGCAGCATTTTCACAGGACCCGAAAACAATTCTATGTCGGTCGCCTCGGGCACGCGGAATTTCGCCGCGTCGTGAATACCTTTCCTCGACGTGGCCAGAAACGGACCTTCGAGATGAATACCGAGGACGCCCGGCACACGTTGCGCGATCGCGTGAGCGACGGCGTCGACCGCTTTGCGCATCACCGTTGCATCATCGCTGATCAGCGTCGGCAGCATTCCCGTCGTGCCGAACCGGCGATGCGCCTGCGCGATGCGGCGCACGCCGTCGACCGTCGGCTCGTCGTTGAAAAGCACGCCGCCGCCACCGTTGACCTGGCAATCGATGAAACCCGGCGCGAGCACGCGGCCCTGCAAATCGTGCGTCCTTTCAGCATCGATGCGCGACGTCGAAACGTCGACAATCTTTTTGTCCTCGATGACAACGGTGAGACCGTCGCGCAATCCGTCGTCCGTCAACACGCGACCGTTGATCAGCGCCGTGCGCATTACACCGTCTCCGTTACTTTGCGCAAATGCGGTGGCAGATCCGGATTGAATCCGCGCCGTAACGACAGCGCGTTCGCCGCGCGATAGAAGTTCTGGATCGTCAGCAACGGTGTGCACGCCGGGTGCGCGGACGCCGGCACCGGCAGATCGCCCTCACCCGGCGCGGCCACCCACACGCGCGCGCCGCGTCCGCGGAACTCGCGCGCAACCGCGAGCGTGCTGTCCCACGTATCGTCGGGTTGCGCGAAGACGAGCACGGGAAAATCACGACCGACGATGGCCATCGGACCATGCCGCACCTCTGCCGCACTGAATGCTTCAGCATGCAGGCTGCACGTTTCCTTGAACTTGAGCGCCGCTTCGAGCGCGGCGCCGAAACCGAAACCGCGGCCGATCACGAACATATTGCGCACATCGATCAAGCCATCGACGAGCGGCGACCAGTCCAGGTTCCAACCATTGCGTAACGAGTCCGGCACGGCGAACAAGGCATCGCGCAATGTCGCGTCGTCGCGCCACGTTGCGGCAATGTGCAGAATGGCGGAAAGTGAACAAATATAACTTTTCGTCGCGGCGACGCTCAGTTCAGGTCCCGCACGCAATGGAATCACGTCGTGCGCGAGCTGCGCAAGCGGCGAATCCTCGACGTTGACCAGCGCGACCACGTGCGCGCCGGCTTCCTTCGCCGACCGCGCATGCTGCACGAGATCGGGACTTTTTCCGGATTGCGAAATCGCGATGTACAGCGCGCCGTCCAGTTTCTGCTTGGCCGCGTAGACCGAAATCACCGATGGCGATGCGGAAGCCGTGAACAATCCGACTTGCGTCTCGAAGACGTATTTCGCGAATGTCGCCGCATGGTCGGAACTGCCGCGCGCGCAGGTCACGATGAAACGCGGCGGATGCTTGCGCAGCCGTTGCGCGAGATCGCGCACGATCGATGCGTTGGCGGCGAGCTGGCGCGCGACGGCCGCGCTGGCCTCGTGCGCTTCGGCGAACATCTTGGTGGAATCCGCGTTTGCCAATCCATGTGTCATTTCGAATTTTCCGTGTGCAGTTCCGCAACGAAATCGTAAGCGTCGCCGCGATACAGTGACGAGGTGAATTCGACGACGCGCCCATCGTCGAGGAATGCGCGGCGTTCGATCGCGAGCGCCGGACTGCCTGCTGCCATACCGAGCAGCACGGCCTGCGCGGTGTCGAGCGCGACCGCGCGCAGCCGCTGCAATGCGCGTGTCGGCCGGCAATGGATGCGTTCGAGTGCGTCGTAGAGCGATAATTTCACCGCCTTCGGATCGCGCAGGATCGATTGCGGAACTGCGGTGTTTTCCAGCGCCAGCGGTTTGTCTCCCGCGAAACGCAAACGCCGCAGCCGGATCACGCGCGAACCGGGCGACAGATGCAAGGCGAGCGCTTCTTCCGGCGACACTTCGCCGCTGCTGCGTTCGAGAAAACGCACGCGCGGTTTGAGTCCGCGAATGCGCAGGTCGTCGGTGAAACCGGTGAGCTTGGAGAACGATTTGACGATGCGATCGGCCACGAACGTTCCCGCCCCATGCCGCTGCGTGAGCAGGCCGTCGCCGGCGAGTCCGGCAATGGCCTTGCGCACCGTCACGCGCGAGAGCGACAGCAGCTCGGCCAGTTCACGCTCGCTCGGCAACGCCTGCCCTGGCGCGAGCTGTCCTTTTTCGATCATCCGTTGTAATGAATGACGTACACGCAAATACGCCAGCGAGCGCCCGCGTTCGTGGCTGGCGGTACGCTTGTATTCGGCGGCGATCGCACTGTACATACACGGAAAATACCAGTACCATACCACTTTAGCAAGTTTGTCGAGTCCAGGCGGTGCTTTGCGATGCTTGGTATTCAACTGGTCTTATGGCAACGATCTGATTTTCGGAGGTGACGCAGTGACAGGACTCTCTCCACCGGTCGACGTTTTCGACATGGTCATTTTCGGCGGCACCGGTGATCTGGCTTATCGCAAACTTTTGCCGGCGCTGTATCAACGGTTTGCCGACGAACAGATCCGCCCGGGCAGCCGCATACTCGGCACCGCGCGCGATCCGATCGACGATGCCGAATATCGCCGTCGTGTCGCCGATGCGCTCGGCCGCGCCGGCGTCGCGAAGGACGGCGAGACGACGCAGAAATTCCTCGCAACGGTCAGCTATCGCGCGACGGATGCGACCAACGATTCGGGCTGGGACGAGTTCGCCAAATTCCTGTACGAAGGCGGCCAGCGTGTGCGCGTTTTCTATCTCGCCACCAGCGCGGCGATCTACGTGCCGATCTGCGAACACCTCAAGCAACTCGGACTGACGCAGGGCGAAGTGCGCGTTGTCGTCGAGAAACCGATCGGCAGCGATTCGGTAACCGCAGCGGCGATCAACAATGCGGTTGGCCAATCGTTCGACGAAGGCCAGACGTATCGCATCGATCATTACCTCGGCAAGGAAACGGTGCAGAATCTGCTCGCGCTACGATTCGGCAACGCGCTGTTCGAGCCGTTGTGGAGCGCGGAGCACATCGATCACGTGCAGATCACTGTCGCCGAAACGGTCGGCGTGGAAACGCGCGCGTCGTATTACGCGAATGCCGGTGCGCTGCGCGACATGATCCAGAACCACATGCTGCAGTTGCTTTGCATGGTCGGCATGGAACCGCCCGCCTCGCTCGAAGCGGATGCGATCCGCGACGAGAAACTCAAAGTGCTGCGTTCGCTCGCGCCGATCAATTCGGGCAACGCCGACCATCTCACCGTGCGCGGCCAATATCGCGCCGGCGCGACGCCGAACGGCCGCGTGCCCGGTTATCTCGAAGAATCGAAACTGAAAGACACGGCGACCGACACGTTCGTCGCGCTGAAAGCCGAAATCAAAAACTGGCGCTGGGCCGGCGTGCCGTTTTATCTGCGGACGGGCAAACGTCTTTCCGAACGCGTGTCGGAAATCGTCATCGCATTCCGTTCGATACCGCATTCGATTTTCGATGCGTCGGCCGGTCCGGTCACGCCGAACAAACTCGTGTTGCGCCTGCAACCCGACGAAGGCGTGAAGTTGTGGCTGATGATCAAGTATCCGGGTCCGGGCGGTTTGCGGCTGCGTTGCGTACCGCTCGACATGAGTTTCGCCGAAGCCTTCGGCGTGCGTTATCCGGATGCCTACGAACGTCTGCTGATGGATGTCGTGCGCGGCAACCAGACGTTGTTCATGCGCCGCGATGAAGTCGAGGCGGCATGGAAATGGATCGATCCGATCCTTGCCGCCTGGCGTAGCGGCGACAACGAACCGAAATCCTATACCGCCGGCAGTTGGGGACCGAGCGCCGCGGTCGCGCTGATCGAACGCGACGGCCGCACGTGGCACGAGGAATGACGATGCGCGTCCCGACCATCGATTGCACATTCGCGAGCGACGCCGTGCTCGCGGAATCGTTCGCGCAAACCGTCGCGGCGAATCTGCGCGCCGCCATCGACGCACGCGGCGCCGCGTTGATCGGCTTGTCCGGCGGATCGACGCCGCGCGAATTCTTCAAGCATCTTTCCAATCAGGAACTGGACTGGAACCGCGTCACCGTCACGTTGTGCGACGACCGCTGGGTGCCGCCGACGAGCGATCGTTCCAACGAACGCCTGCTGCGCGAAACGCTGTTGCGCAATAAAGCGGCGGCCGCGCGATTCGTGGCGCTTTATGTCGATGCGCCGGATCCAAACGCGGCATTGCCGCGCGTGCAGGCGACGCTCGCAAACCTAGCGCTGCCGTTCGATGTCGTCGTGCTCGGCATGGGTTCGGACGGCCACACCGCATCGCTGTTTCCCGGCGGCGATCATCTCGCCGAAGCGACGAATCTCGATACGAAGACACGCGCATTGCCGATGCGCGCGCCGGATGCACCCGAACCTCGCATCACGCTGACGCTGTCCGCGCTGATCGACACGCATACGCTGTATCTGCACATCGAAGGCGCGGACAAGAAATCGGTTTTCGATCAGGCGATGACGTCGGACGATTCGACCGCACCGATTCGCACCGTATTGAAAGCTTCGCGCGTGACGCCAATCGTTTACTGGTGTCCGTGACGAACGGAGAAATCGCATGAGCCTGCATCCCGTTGTCGATCGAGTGACTCAACGCATCGTCGAACGCAGTCGCGAATCGCGAACGCGCTATCTCGACCGCATCGATGCGGCGACAAGCGACGGCCCGCATCGTCGCCGATTGTCACGTTTTCCGCAATAGCCACGAAGGGCCCAATAGAGGCATTCCTGCCGATGATGGCGGTAGCGGCAATAGACGCCGAGGGATGGATACCTGGGGCGGGCCGGGGCGGCTGATAAAAGAGTTCCAGCGCGCGCGCAAAATCGTGATAAGGGTTCGCGGAAATCAGGGTCGGAAGACCCGGAACCGGCTGCGCCGCCATCCACGACATCCCCTCCGCCGCCGATCTCCTTC
>CAZZYA010000079.1:0-13884 GCA_964658115.1 uncultured Rudaea sp.
TTTGCTCGAAGAACGACGCGAAGCATCGTTTCCGCCGTTCGCGTTTCTCGCATTGCTTCGCAGCGAAGCGAAAACAGTGGTCGGCGCTGAAAATTTTCTGACGCAGGCGGCGCGCGTTGCCGGAACGCCGGGCGGCATTTCGATCGTCGGTCCGATGTCGGCGCCGATGCCGCGCCGAGCAGGCTTCCATCGAAGTCAGTTGCTGCTGAGCGCGGAGGACCGGCCGCGCTTGCATGGGTTCCTGTCGGAATGGATAGCACGCGTGCGATCACTCGACGAAGCACGCCGGGTGCGGTGGTCGCTGGATGTCGATCCGATCGACCTTTACTGAAATCCGTAAAAGAAACGGCCCGCAATGCGGGCCGTCGGATGTCGCCTGATGCTACGAAATTACGCCGCGAACAGCGTGCGCATTTTCTTCATCGCGTTTACTTCGACCTGGCGGATGCGTTCGGCGGAAACACCGTATTCGTCGGCCAGTTCCTGCAACGTTGCCTTATCCCCGTCCCGCAACCAGCGGCGCTGGATGATGTCGCGCGAACGTGCATCGAGCTTGTTGAGACCCTTTTTCAGCGAGCCGAGATCTGAATCTTCCTGGCTCTCCGCTTCCAGCGTCTGATACGGATCCGCGCCATGATCGACGAGGTACGCGACCGGAGCCGGCCGCTCGTCTTCGTCCGAATCCTGCGGGGCGTCGAACGCCATATCGTGACCGGACAGGCGCGATTCCATTTCGAGCACGTCCGCAACCGTTACGCCGAGATCCTTGGCGACGGCTTTCACTTCGGTCGAATTCATCCAGCCCAAACGCTTTTTGCTTTTGCGCAGATTAAAGAACAGCTTGCGCTGCGCCTTGGTCGTGGCCACCTTGACGATACGCCAGTTGCGCAGGATGAATTCGTGCATCTCCGCGCGAATCCAGTGCACCGCGAACGAAACCAGACGCACGCCGACGGTCGGATCGAAACGCTTCACCGCCTTCATGAGGCCGATGTTGCCTTCCTGGATCAGATCGGCGACCTGCAAGCCGTAGCCGTTATAACTGCGCGCAACGTGAACCACGAAACGCAGGTGCGACATCACGAGTTTCTTGGCCGCATCGAGATCGTTCTCGTTGCGGAAACTGGTCGCCAACGCCTGCTCTTCCGCGAGCGAAAGAACCGGAATCTGATGAACGGCGGAGACGTAAGCGTCCAGACTGCCGATTGCGCCCAGCGTGGGGATCGGTAGATTGTTGGCTACTAATGCCGTGGACATTTGGAACTCTCCTAAACAGCCGTGAAAACACTCTACGATTAGAGTCTTTAACGCCGTATAAGTTGCAATCCAGCTTCGAGGCAAATCCGCTTGCCACCCACTGCCTGAAGTACCCCTCGGGCCGGATTTTCTGAACTGGATGGTACAGGAACGATCAGAAAAAATCAAGGGTGCTGGCGGGGGGAAGTTGCCACTCGATAGGGGTCAAGGAATGGTCGGCTAACCACTTGTTTGTTTTGGAAAAATGACCGCAGCCGAAAAAGCCTCGATGGGCTGAGAGCGGCGATGGATGCGGCGCTTTCAAGACCAGGTGCCGCCTGCCGTCGACCAGCTTGCCCTTGGCCTGAGCGTAGCTGCCCCAAAGCAGGAAAACGAGATTTTCGCGCTCTCGATTGAGACGATCGACGACCGCATCCGTGAATCCTTCCCAGCCCTTGCCTTTGTGCGACTCCGGCCGACCGTGTTCCACCGTCAAAACCGAGTTCAGCAACAGAACGCCTTGCCGCGCCCACGGAATCAGGCAGCCGTGGTCGGGCGGCGGATAACCCAAATCCTGGGCGATCTCTTTGAGCATGTTTTGCAGCGAGGGCGGATTATCCACGCCCGGCATCACGGAAAAACACAGCCCATGCGCCTGTTTCGGTCCGTGATACGGATCCTGGCCGATGATGACGACTTTTACGTCATCGAACGGCGTATCGAGGGCAGTGAAGATTTTCCTCGGCGGCGGATAGATCGTTTTTCCGGCGCGCAATTCCGATCGCAAAAATTCGGCCAGAGCTTGCATGTCGGGACGCTGCAAATATTCGCCGACCCGCGCCCTCCACGAAGGCTCGAGTTTGAGCGCGTGTTCGCTCACGCCGCCTGTGCGCGTTTCTTGCGCAGATGTTGCGCCACGCGCATCTGGAACAGCAATTTGGTGATGAGCAGACGCTCTTCGATGGGCTTTTGCACCAGATCGTTCGCACCGGCGCGCAACAGTTCGGCCTGATTTCGCGGATTGTCGTCGCCGGTCATGATCAATACCGGCAACTCGCCTTTGCCGTATCCGAATTCCGTACGAATGTGCGCGAGCAGATCGCCCCCGGTCAGTTCGCCTTTGAGGTTCACGTCGGAGAGCACGACGTCAGCGCCCGGAACGCGACCTTGCGCCATCGCGGTTTCGAGCAGCGCGACGGCGTCTTCGACACTCGTCACGTGATGCACGTTGAGTCCGTACTTTTCCAGCATGCGACGCGTCGCGAGCGCCACGACGCGGCTGTCTTCGACGTAAAGCACGTCGCCGCCCACCTGCACCTGCGGCCGCACATAGCCGCGAATGAACTGCGACAGTGCGTTGAAGCCCAGCGACTTGTCGAAATAGTCGGTCACGTATTCCGACAACTCGCGATTGATCAGCCGTTCGTTGACGTCACCGGAAACGATGACGATCGGAATATAGGCCTGCGGCGCGTGTTCGCGCACGTACTTGGCGAGATCGAGTCCGTCCATGTCCGGCAGACGCAACGCGGTGGTAACGAGATCGACCACGCCCGTTTCGAGATGCCGCTGTGCCTCCGCGCCGGTTTCACAGGACAACACCGTGACGCCGGTCAGATCGGCTTTCAGCAATTGCTCGATCAGCCGACGCACGACTTTCGAGCCGTCGACGACCATGACGCGCGGCGTCTCGCTGGTGATATGTCGAGCGAGTGCTTGTTCCATTTAGATGTTCACCCTGATCACGTTGGCTGACCCAACGCGATGTGACGCGACGCGGCGATCCACGCGCCCAGCCAACCGAGCGCGGCGCTGGCGACGAGCACGATCCCCATCTGCGCTATCGATAGACCGTGCACATCGAAACGATGATCGTAGCTGGACGCAAGCGCGGTCAACGGCGCCGCCAATGCCCACTCCACGAAACCGATCAGTATCAAACTCGCCACTCCCGCCAACGCGCCGTACCAAAATCCGATGTAAAGAAACGGCCGGCGCACGAAACCATTGTCAGCGCCGAGCAATTGCATCACCGCAATCTCATCGGCGCGACCCTGAATGTCCAAGCGCACCGTGTTGCCGATCACCAGCAACGCCGCGAGCCCCAGTAACGCCGCCAACACCGCCGCACCGCGTCGAGCCAGTTGCAGGATCGCATTCAACCGCTGCTTCCATTGCGCATCGTACTGCACCTGATCGACCGCCGGATCGCGCCTGAATTCCTCGACCAGCACGGGCGCCGGATCTGCGTCGCCTGGGTTCGCCGCGCGCGGATCGACGATCAGCAACGCCGGCAAAGGATTGTAGTGCAAAACGTTCAGCGCATCGGCAAAGCCCGAATGGGCGCGAAATTCCTCGAGTCCCTGCTCGGGCGATTTCACCTCGACCGCGGTTACGTCGGGGTGATGGCGAAGTTTCTCGGCCATCGCATTGACAGCCGGCATCTCCGTGCCGACTTTGAGAAACACGCTGATCGAACGCGCATCCTCCACCGTGCCGCTCAAGCCGCGCGCGTTGTCGAGCAGCAGCCAGAACAGCAGAGGAAACGCCAGCGCAAGACTGAGCACGGCGAGCGTGAGCGTCGTCGCCACCGGCCGCGCCGACAATCGGCCGAGACTCGAAAAAAAACTGTATAGATGCTGCTCACGCCACGCACGCATCGATAACCGCGATTTCTTTGGCGGTTTCACCTCCGCGACGATTTCCGTTTTCGAGACGACGCGACGATTCATGCAAGTCTGGAATCCGGCTTGAAATCATCGATGAGTTTGCCGTGATCGAGCACGAGCACGCGCTTGCCCATGCGTTTCACCAGCGGCAGATCATGACTGGCGATCAGCACCGTCGTTCCGACCTGCTGGAATTCGGCGAACAATGTCATGATTTCCGCGGACAACTGCGGATCGAGGTTTCCGGTTGGCTCGTCGGCGATCAGCACCGGCGGCTTCGCGACGATCGCACGCGCGATGCCGACGCGTTGCTGCTCGCCGGTCGATAGATTAACCGGCGGATCGGCTTCACGCCCGAGCAATCCGACTTTGTCGAGCGACGCACGCACGCGTTTGGCCGTTTCGTCGCGCGAGGTTCCGGCGATCAGCAATGGCAACGCGACGTTGTCGAACACACTGCGATCCATCAGCAGTCGATGATCCTGGAATACCATGCCGATACCGCGCCGCGCGTGCGGAATTCGAGCGCGCCGCAACTTGCCGTGATCGTGTCCGTTCACCACGACTTTTCCGCGCGTCGGACGCTCGAGCAGCGCGACGAGTTTGAGCAACGTGCTTTTGCCAGCGCCCGAATGTCCGGTGATGAATGCCATCTCGCCTGCGCCGAGTTCGAAGTTCAATTCGATCAACGCATCGTGATGTGCGGAATAACGTTTGCTGACGTGCTCGAAGCGAATCATTTGACCATCTGATTCATTTCGAAGATCGGCAGCAGAATCGCCAGCACGATGAACAACACCATGGCGCCGACGGCGAGAATCACCAGCGGTCCGATGATCGCGGTAATGGTCGCCATCCAGCGATCGAGTTCACGGCTTTGATGATTGGCCGCTTCATCGAGCATGCGTTCCAGTTCGCCGGCGCGTTCGCCGCTGGCGATCAAGCGCAACGCAACCGGCGGAAAATAACCGCTGTCGCCGAGCGCACGCGAGAAGCTATTGCCTTCGCGTACTTTCAGCGCGGCTTTTTTCACCGCCGCGCGCATCGGCAGATTCGGCATCACTTGCGCGCCGATGGACAGCGAATCGAGCAGCGGCACGGCGCTCGCCGTGAGCAACGACAACGTGCGCGTGCAGCGCGCCGTATTCGCCGCGCGAATCAGCCGACCGACAAACGGAATCTTGAGCAGGAATTCGTGCCAACGGTAGCGAACTTGTTCGGCGCGCAGCGCGAGGCGTCCACTCACGGCGGCCGCGATAAGCAGGATCAAAATCAGCCAGCCCCATGCTTGCAGAAACGCGCTCAGCCACAACAGCGCACGCGTCGGCCACGGCAGCGCCTGATGCATCTGCGTGAACACGCCGACGATTTGCGGCACCACGTACACCAGCAGACCGGCCACAACTGCGACGGCGACCAGCGTCAACAAGATCGGATACGCGAGCGCGGCCCATACTTTTTGTCGCAGCGCATCGCGCGCCTCGGTGTAATCAGCCAGGCGCGCCAGCACTTCGTCGAGCCGGCCGGATTGCTCGCCCGCCGCAATCGACGCACGATAGATTTCCGGAAAACTCTGCGATTCGTCCAGCGCCGCCGCCAGGCCGGAACCTTCCATCACGCGCGAACGCAACGACACGACGAGCGTGCGAACACGCTGATCGTCATTCTGTTCGGACAGCGCGGCCAGCGCTTCGTCGACCGGCAATCCGGCCTTGAGCAACGTCGCGAGCTGACGCGTGAGTAACGCGAGTTGCGCAGCCGACAATTCACGATGGAAAAACGACGTGCGTTGCGTCGTCTCCGCCACCGGCGCGACGTCCATCGGATTCATCCCGCGCTCGCGCAACGACGCGCGCACGGCGCGTGCGGTCTCGCCTTGCATCACGCCACGCTGCGTTTTGCCGGACGAGTCGAGAGCCTGATAGGCGAAAGCGGGCATTGTTTTTATCGGTCAGTTCGTCGTGCCGGCCAACTTGCTGTGGCGCCGGCCGTACAGCAGATACACGATCAGGCCGAGCGCGATCCACACCAGAAACACGCACCACGTTATCAGCGCGAGTTCGGACAACAGCCAGACCGAAAACAGGATGCCGACGATCGGGATGACCGGCACCCACGGCGTGCGGAACGTGCGCGGAAGTTCGGGTTTGCGCACGCGCAATACCCAAACCGACGCGCAGATGATGATGAAGGCCGACAGCACACCGATGTTCACCAGCTTCGCCACTTCGCCGAGCGGGAAAAATCCAGCGACAACCGCCGTGAAAACCCCGAGCGCAAGCGTCGGCCGATACGGCGTGCCGTAGCGCGGATGCACTTTGGCGAACCACGCCGGCAGCAATCCGTCGCGCGAAAGTGCGAACCAGATGCGCGCGGCGGCGAGCATGAAAGCGAATATCACACTGAGAATGCTCGCGACCGCCGTCGCCGAAATCGCGGCGCCTATCCATTTCATTCCGAGCGCTTGAAACGCGTGCGATACCGGCGCGTCGTTGCCGAGCTGCGTGTACGACACCATGCCGGTGATGACGAGCGTGATTGCGATGTAAAGCACCATCGACAAGCCGAGCGAGAGCAAAATCGCGCGCGGCAAATCGCGCTGCGGATTTTTCGCTTCCTCGGCCGCTGTCGTCAGCGTGTCGTAACCGAACACCGCGAAGAACACCACCGCCGCCGCCGTTACGACGCCGGGCCAACCGAAATGTCCGACACCGTTCGCATCGATGGTGCGCTCCGGCACGAACGGATGCCAGTTCGCCGGATCGACGTAAAAAACACCGACGCCGATAACGATGACGACCGCGACGATTTTCACCGCGACGATCACTGTGTTCGCCCGCGCGCCCCACTCCGTGCGCATCGTCAACAGAACCGCTACGCCCATCGCGACGACGGCGGCGACGAGATTGAAATAACGTCCGGGTTCGGAATTCGGCGCGCCGCGTAACGCTTCGGGCACATGGATGCCGAACGCGTCGAGCAGATTGAGCACATACCCCGACCATCCGCTCGCGACCGCCGCGACGATCAGCGCGTATTCGAGCAGCAAATCCCAACCGATGAACCACGCCACGCCTTCGCCGAGTACGGCATAACCGTAGGTGTACGCGCTGCCGGTCACGGGAATCAGTCCGGCGAATTCCGCGTAGCACAGCGCGGCGGCGGCGCTCGCGATTCCAGCGAGAATGAAAGACAGCGCGACCGCAGGGCCCGCGTTCGTCGCCGCCTGCTGACCGGCGAGCACGAAGATGCCGACGCCGATAATTCCGCCGAGACCGATCGCGGTCAGTTGCCACATGCCGAGTACACGCCGGAAATCCTGCCGCGTGCCGAGTTCGGCCTGCAGACTCTCGACCGATTTGTGGCGCGTGAATTGCGCGATTAAGCTCATGCTTTTCCCTGGATGAAACGCAATGCCTCGATCATACCGGATCGCATCGCAGCATCGATCAGACGGCGCGCGCTTGCAACGACACTTCTTTCTTGCCGCCACCGATGTGCTGTCGACCCACTTCGCGAAAGCCGAATCGCGCGTGCAATTTCGCCGATGTGGGATTCGGCGGATCGATGTCGAATTCGCAGGTCAGTCTAGCGACCCGCGTCGCGGCGGCGAAGCGCAGAATGTCGTCGTAAAGTTTCGCGCCGACTCCGCGTCCGCGCGCGGCGGCCGCGACGACAATGCGGTCGATGTAGAGAAATGCCGGATATTCGCGCGCGAACCAGCGGTAGTTCGGACTGTCGTACTCCGCGCCTTCGCGCAAGGCCAGCAGGAACGCGCTGATCGTTCCGTTGTCGTCGACGACGCGGTGATAAGCGGACTGCGCGTGCAAATGCCGAAGGCGCGGCGCATCGAGCGCGCTCAGAAAATGCACGGACTCCGCATTCAGCGCCAGGATGTGCTCGAAGTCGTCTTCGTGCGCGTCGCGGATCATTCTTCGCGCGTGACGCGCAACACTTCCTCGGTAGTCGTGATTCCCGCGATGCATTTCTGCCAGCCATCGTCGAGGATGCTCGACGTGCGCGTGCGTGCGCGGCGTTCGAGTTCGGCTTCCGACGAAACGCCGTGGATGAGGCGGCGGAATTCTTCGTCGACCGGAATGTATTCGTAGATACCGGTGCGGCCGCGATAACCGGCATGACGGCCGATCGCGTTCGATGGCGTGCGATACAACGTTGCTTTCGTGTCGGGTTGTTTGCCGAACGCGGCGAGATCGCGCGCGGTCGCCGCATACGCTTCGCGTTGATCGGGATCGAGCACGCGCACCAGTCGCTGCGCCAACAATCCGATCAGCGACGACGACAACAAAAACGGTTCGATGCCCATGTCGCGCAAACGCGTGATGGCGCCGACGGCGGAATTCGTATGCAGTGTCGACAACACAAGGTGACCCGTCAGCGATGCTTGCACGGCGATCTGCGCGGTGTCGAGATCGCGGATTTCGCCGACCATCACGACATCCGGATCCTGACGCAGGATCGCGCGCAAACCGCGCGCGAAAGTCATCTCCACTTTCGTATTGACCTGCGTCTGCCCGACGCCGTCGATGTAGTACTCGATCGGATCCTCCACGGTCATGATGTTGCGGCTGCTGTCGTTGAGCTGCAGCAGCGAGGCGTACAGCGTCGTCGATTTGCCGGAACCGGTCGGGCCGGTGACGAGCAAAATGCCGTGTGGACGTTCGATGGTCTCGCTCAAACTTTCGAGCGTGCTTTGCGCCATGCCGAGTTGACGCAAATCGAGTTTGCCCGCCTGCTTGTCGAGCAAACGCAGCACGACGCGTTCGCCGTGACCGGCGGGAATCGTCGAAACGCGCACGTCGACCGGCCGACCCGCGATGCGCAGACCGATGCGTCCGTCCTGCGGCAGACGTTTCTCCGCGATGTCGAGTTTCGCCATCACCTTGATGCGCGACACGACCGCATTCGCGATCGCCTTTTGCGGACTCAACACTTCGCGCAGCACGCCGTCGATGCGGAAGCGCACGACGAGACGATTTTCGAACGGTTCGATGTGGATGTCGCTCGCGCCTTCTTTCACGGCTTCGGTGAGCAGCGCGTTGATGAGCCGGATGATCGGCGCATCGTCTTCGGATTCGAGCAGGTCTTCAGGCTCGGGGAGTTCGTCGGCGAGCGTTTTCAAATCGAGTTCGTCGTCGAAGTCCGCGACCATCGCGCGCGCATCGTCGCCTTGTTCGTACAACGTGCGCAGCAGGCGCTCGAATCCGGCGGCGTCGTGGCGATGCAGCGTTAGCGGAACGCCGAGATAGCGGCGCAATTCCGACAACGCTTCCGGACGCACGCCGTCGCGATAGGCGACGTCGGCGCGATCGTCGTGCCATGCGGTGAGCGTCGCGCCGTTGCGGCGCGCGAAGCCGAAATTCGGCCGTGCGGGACGAACGTGGGTGCTCACGGATTCGGACGCTGCGGCAACACTTCTTTCGGCGCGACATCGAGCGCGGGGCTGGCGAGGAAGTCGTGCACGGGCGGCAGCATCGGCTGTTCCGAACGCGGCGTCATCGTTTCCGGATTCTCGCGCATCTGCACTTGGTCGGACCGTATAAAATTATACTTTTCCTGCGAAACCGCGGCTTGCGTGGCGGCATCGTGCAGCACGCGCGGATGCAGGAACACCATCAGGTCGGATTTCGCGTGATCGTTGCTGCGGTAACGAAACAGATTGCCGATCAGCGGAATGTCGCCGAGCGCGGGCACTTTCTGCACCTGATCCTTGATGTTGTCGGAGATGAGTCCGCCGAGTACGAGCAGCGAATCGTCCTTGACCAACACCGTCGTCTTCACTTCGCGTTTGCTAGTGACCAGGTCGACCGCGCCCTGTACCGGCGGCAGCAGATTCGATACTTCCTGATGGATATCCAGACGCACGTCGGTGCCGAACGTAACGTGCGGCGTGACGGTGAGCGTGAGGCCGACGTCCTTGCGCTGGATGGTCTGGAACGGATTGCCGATGCCGGATGTGGTGGTGCCGGTGCCGGCCGTCGTGCCTGAAGTCGATGTGGTGTACGAACCGGTGACGAACGGAACTTCTTCGGCGACTTTGATCATCGCTTCCTGATTGTCGAGTGTCATCACCGACGGCGTGGACAGCACGTTGTTCGACGTATTGCCTTGCAGTGCCGACAGCAGCGCGCCAATGTTGACGATGGGTTTTCCGTTGACGCTGATCGTGTCGAAATAGCCGAGCTGCAAACCGTTGCCGACGGTGAGTCCCGGCGTCGATGAATTCAGCCCCTCCGTCGCAGTGATGATGTTGTTGCCCGTCGAGGTGCCGGTGAAATTGGTGCCGCCGGCGAAATGATTGTTGCCGTTGCCGATGGGAAATTGCCATTGCACGCCGAGTTCTTGTGCGGTTTCCGACGAAACTTCGGCGATCACCGCTTCGATCAGCACGGTGGCGCGGCGGATGTCGAGCTGACGGACGACCGCCGCGAGCGAACGGAATACCGCCGGCGGTGCGCTGATGATGAGTGCGTTGTCGTCTTCGTGCGCTTGAATCGTCGCGGTGGATGGTCCCGCTGCAGCGGCGCCGCCCGTCGGCGCGCCCGCCGCTGGTTTTCCTGGAGGCGCTTCGCCGGTGAGCGTTGCCGCAACACCCTGCAGGATCGGCACGAGATCTTTCGCGCTGGCGTAGCTCAGGTAAATGACCTGCGTATCGCCGCCGTTGTTCATTGGCGTGTCGAGATGCGTGATCAGCGCGCGCATGCGCAAACGTCCGCTCTTTCCGCCCGAAAGCAGAATCGAATTGGTGCGTTCGTCGGCGAAAATTTTCGGCTGCTCGGTCAAACTTTCGGCTGAATTTTTCACGTCGACCATCTGCGTCAACGTGCGCGCGACTTCCGCCGCACTCGCGTGCTGCAACGGAATGACTTCGACACCCGCATCCGACTCCATGTCGATGCGTTCGATGATGCTGACGACGCGCGCGACATTGCCGGCGCGATCGGAAATTACCAGCGAATTCGATCCCGGATGCGCAATCAGCTGCGCACCTTGCGGAATGAGCGGACGCAGAATCGGAACCAGTTCGCTCGCGGCGACGTGCTTGACGGGAATGATCTGCGTGACGAGTTCGTCCGGTTCGTGACCGCGCGTGCCGTTGAGTCCGCCGGAACCGTCCTGCTGCGCCATCGCCTCGGGCACGATCTTGATCATGTTGCCGGACGGAATCGCCGCGTAACCATGCACGCGCAGCACCGACAGGAACGTGTCGTAGAGCTCGTCAGGCTTCATCGGCTTGTTGGAAACGACTGTGACTTTGCCCTGCACGTTCGGCGCGATGATGAAATTCTTACCCGTGATTTCCGATACCGTCGCGATCAGCGCTTCGATGTCGGCGTCCTTCATGTTGAGCGTGTGCGTGCCTGGCGGATTCGCAGGCGGCGCGGCTTGCGCGGTCGTATTTTTGGATCCGGGTTGCGCCGCGACGATGCCGGCGAGCGAAACGAGAACGAAAGCGAGAACGGTGCGAATACCAATCATGTGGCGGAGATCTCGGACAGATTTCATCAGTGCAGGCTCACCGTCAACGTCGCGGGTTTCCCATCGCGCAGCACAGTGACTTGCAGATTCGACGCATTCTTCAGATTGTCCACGAAACGCGTGTCGGTGGTCAGACTCGTCACCGGCTTGCCGTTGATCGCGGTGACGACGTCGGTGGATTTCAGTCCTGCCTTGCTCATCAGCAACGCCACATCGCCGCTGCCGGATAAACGCGCGCCGGCAATCTTGCCGTTTTCGAAGACCGGATCGACGTGAACCTGTTGCGCGAGTTTGGCCGGATCCATCTGCATGTCGTGCGTGGCTTTGTTCCAATCGACAGCGCCGTTCGCCATCTGCGGCGGCACGTACGTCGGCGGAACACTCGAGGCGCGGCCGTTCGATGTCGCGGTGTTGCGCAAATTCGTGTCGGCGGCCGGCGCGTGTTCTTCGGGGCGCGGCAGCGTCAGCGTTTCGGGCACGCCTTCATGCGTCAGCACGATATGATCGGTGTACACCTCGGTGAGCTTGGCGCGATCGGCGATGTCTTCGCCGACCTTGTACGCATTCTCGGCGCCGTGTTCGTCGGCGACCATGGCGATGCCTTGCGCCGGATCAGGCAACGCCAACGTGCCGCGAAGCGTGAATTTCAGTGTGGTCGCAGGCGCGTTACGCGCGAGTTGCGCGGCGACGAAACCTTGCGAGTTGCCGAACAGATGCCATTTGGCGATCGATGTCGGCGGCGTGCTCATTGCCGTGGGCGCAGCGCTGATCGCGCCTGCGGTGTCGTTCGATTGCGGCATGGCGAGCCAGACGATCTTCACCACGGCCCAAAGACAGATCAGCGCGGCAACGGCAGTAACGCCGAAAGCGCCCAGCCGCGAAACGCGCGCCTGATCGGCATTGGACATCGCATTCAACATGCGTCGATGGCTCGCAAACTCCCCACGCGCGGACTGTAACAGGACGGCGCGTTAAATCCATTAACAGGAACGCGAAACGAAGCTTGGCGAGCGCAGACTTATTGCGAGCGGCGGAACAGATTGCCGATGCGCTTGAAGAAACCGGGTTTTTTTCCAACCGCTTTAGGCACCGGAATTTCAGCGGTGACCCGCGCGGGCTCACGACCAGCCGGTTTGTGCGCGACGCTATCGGTATGCACCGGTTGTTCGCCGTCCGGGCGATGACGGCCACGTCCACCACGGCGGCGACGCTTCGGCGCATCGGCGGTTGCCGCAGTGGGCGTTGAAGGAGCCGGCGTTTCGACGCGCGGCGGCGCCGGACGCGGCGCGCTCGGTGTACTGCGACTGCGCGGTCCTTCCGGACGACGCGTGCCGCTGCGTGCACGCTTCGATGGTGGCGGCGCGGTCGGGATCGAACCATCGTCTTCTTCTTCGACGAAAACCGCCGTCGACCGTGGACGCGGCGGTGGTGCGATCAGCATTTCGGGTTCGACGCGCAAGGTCGGAATCTTCTGACCGATGTATGCCTCGATATCCGGCAAACCTTGCGCATACATGTCGCAGGCAAAGCTGACCGCATCGCCTTCGGCGCCGAGGCGCGCGGTGCGGCCGATGCGGTGCACATAATCTTCGGCATCTTGCGGCAAGTCGTAGTTGAAGACGTGGCTGACGTCAGGAATGTGCAGGCCGCGTGCGGCCACATCGGTAGCGATGAGCACTTCGATTTCGCCGCGCTGGAACTTGCCGAGCAGGCTTTGGCGTTTCTTCTGCGGCACATCGCCGGACAGCATGCCGACCGAGAATCCTTGCTTTTCCAGGCGGCGCGCAACTTTTTCCGCCGCGACTTTCATGTTCACGAACACCATGCTGCGTTGCGCGTCGGTGCGCGACAGCAAGCCGATCAGCAACGGCAGCTTTTCTTCCGTCGCCGGGAAATACACGACCTGGCGAACGCGGTCCGCCGTCACGTTTTCGGTTTCGACGGTGAGCTTGGTCGCTTCGTTCATGTGTTCGTAGGCGAGTTCGAGCACGCGATGGCTCAACGTCGCCGAGAACAACAGGCATTGCCGGCGCTCGCGTTCGGGCAGGCGGCGGAGCAGGAAACGCACATCTTTGATGAAGCCCAGATCGAACATGCGATCGGCTTCGTCGATCACCATCGCTTCGACGGCGCGGAACGAAAAGACGTGTTGCTTGAAATAGTCGATCAAACGACCGGGCGTAGCGATGATGATATCGACACCATCGCGCAGTTGCTGGCGCTGTTTGTCGTAATCGACGCCGCCATAGATCAGCGCGGAGCGCAGACCGGTATTGCGACCGATGTTCTTGAAGTCCTTGTCGATCTGAATGGCGAGTTCACGCGTCGGCGCGATGATCAGCGCGCGCGGATCGTGCGAACCGCGCTCAGGCAACGCGGGTTGCGTGAGCAATCGATTGAGCACGGCAACGAGGAACGCGCCGGTCTTCCCGGTGCCGGTTTGCGCTTGACCGGCTACGTCTCTGCCTTTCAGCGCGAGCGG
>CAZZYA010000080.1:0-3028 GCA_964658115.1 uncultured Rudaea sp.
CCAAACGTGCCGCCGGCGGATAGCCAAAGGTTGAAGGAGCCCACGGTTTGCTGAAGGAACGTCATGTGCAAATCAGGAGCGAACTCAAGCCCTGCGGTTCCAGGTGGAATGATATTTTGTTCATCGCCCGACAAAGAAAATGTCGTCAAAGCGAGCGGCGCTGACGGGGAATCGAATCCGTTATCGAAAAGAACATCCGTTTCGCAATTCAAGTAAAAGGGGCTCGATGTCGAGTTGGTTGAGGCAACCGCATCCAGGTCAATCACGATTGCCAGTAGTATCCACAACACTCGCGACGCTGTTACGGATATCCCATTTTTGCGAGTTTTCATTTGAAGGGCCTTTCCAACAGTCGAGCGAAACGCGCAAATTGCGCATACAAGTGCGGGCTATTCCGCTTGACTTTGAACGTCGAAACCGTGCTTTAACAGTACATGCTTTAACAGTAATAGAGTTCGAATGTTTTGAATAGAAGATGTATTCAACATCAACTTCCGCCTACCTACTCACAAACGAGAATCCTCTGCGTGCAACGGCGCAGGCTCTAAGCAAAGGGCGACGATCACTAGAGCGCGTCGGACGCCATACGTCGTTGTGATCGTCGAAAAATCATCGAAGCAATAAAAAAGGGCTGCAATTACTCGCAGCCCTTTTTTTCCAGACGAAGAAACAAAGCGCTATGGCAATTGTAAAGGTCCCGCAACACAGAGGCGGTTATTGGAGGTGCCGCCGTTCAATTCCGACGTGCAGGTGTTCGATAGTGACCAACCTAGCGTGGCCGCGGCATCAAATGTCTTGAGCGGCCATCCGCCAAATCCATTTGCACCCTGATTGGTGCTGCAGTCCGAGGAACCGTTTGCCGCGCCACTGTTTTCAATACTATGGTTAGAGCTGCCTGCGCCGACCGAAGTCACGATGTCTTTGACAGCAGTCCCCGACGGAACCAAGAGGCTATTCGCAGCGCCGGAGTATTGAACGCTGCGGTAGTAGATCGGCTGTCCGCCAGAGCCGCCGAAACCGTCGTTGAGATAGGCGGTGCCGGTGCAACTTCCCGAAGCGGTCCACCAAATCTGTGACGTAAGGAAAAGACCATCCAAACCGAGGTTGATAATGTAGCCTTGGCTGGACACGGTGACGCCGCTGCCAAAGAAAGAGATGAGCGCACCGAGCGGATTACCGTTCGCGTCTTTCACAACGCTCGAAGCGCCGGCCGCCCCTGTGGCACCAGCGGAACCCTGCGGGCCAGCGGGACCTTGTGAGCCAACCGCACCTTGAGGGCCAGTTTGACCTTGTGGGCCCGCCGCACCCTGAGGGCCCTCACTACCGGCGGAGCCTGTGTCGCCCTTCGGTCCGGCGCTGCCCTGCGGGCCAATTGCACCCACCGCGCCCGCCGGCCCGATGGGACCTGGCGGACCAGCTACCGTAGAGTCAGCGCCGGTAGCACCGGTCGATCCAGTTGCGCCGGTCGGGCCAACGACGGTCGAATCCGCGCCCGTAGGGCCCGTTGCACCGGTAGCTCCGGCCGGTCCCGTTGGACCCGGGTTTCCATTCAATGCGTAGTCAGCAACCGGTACCGAGTTGATGCGTTGACGATTTTCCAGCACTTGCCCGTTGACCGAAATCTCGAGCCAGTATTGTGTCGGACCAAAGACTTCCTGGAAATCGAGGTCGACGGTGAACAATCCATTGATGACCTGGACATTTTCGGAAATGGCTGAACCAATAGGAGTGCCATTGGTGGACGCGTCGTAAAGCGTAAACGTAAATAGGTAATTGCCGCTTGGATAGGCACCGCTGGCGTTGAGCTGACCTTGGTAAGTGAAAGCGGTGGTCTGCGGTTGCGTCTGTGCCTGTGCGAAGGCGGTCGTTTGGAGCACGCCGGTCGCCAGGAGCGACGCAGCGATGACCGCATGTAAGCGGTTGCGTTTCATGGTGTACACCCCTCAAAGCCATCAAAGAAGATTTCGTCGGTTCGCATCGTCGGCGCCACGGTCCAGAAACCCGCGTATACCGAATACAAACCTCCGCTGGAATAACCGGGAGCGGGCTGACCTACCGTACCGCTTACGATGAAGCAGCTTGAACGTGAAGTTCCCCCGACCAACGTGGTGCCGCCGGAACTGATCAAATGCCAATCGATAGTGAAGGTAGGCGTTGCCAGTGCTCGGGTTTCCGAAACGGCACCGACACCTAGCAACAAGCCGGCAGCCAAAAGAGCGCTTGCAAAACGGACAGTCATGATTGAATTTCCCCTCAGAGCCACGCGAGTCTAGGTACGCCATACCCAGAAAAGATATGCGTAGATTCTCTTACTTGTTTTTTTATGGGATTTGTGCCGGCGTATGAATCGAAAAACTGCGATGGCATATTTGTTACAGCACGCCAGATGTTGGGCGCATCCGACAACCACGACGAACGCCGTCGGCGGATCCGCTCTTGGCTGGATCGCGATGTGGCAACGGGTTCGAAAAGCGCGAAATCGCGACGGTTACGGTTTCCGCCCGACGTGAAGAAAGAATGGTGCGCTAAATATGAACACGGCGCCCAGTGAAAAAAGAACGGCATTGCAGGCGCGCACTCGCCACCTCAAGCTGCCATCCGATGTTCGTAATACGGCCTCGCTCGATCGTCGAGGATCGCGTGCAGCGCGTCGAGCTTGCTGGCCTCCGGATTGAGCCACGCCCCGATGTTCTCTTCCTTGATTGGAATGATGCAGCGATCGTGACCGGCCGCAACGACCTCTGCCGGCGGCTCATCAGTGATTGCCGCGAATGAGTCGAGCGATTCTCCGCTTTCCTCCCAGTGCGACCACAAGCACGCAACGTACATCTCCTGCGTCGGCTTCGGGTGAAACTCCAGCGTTACCGACGCATCGTCGTCACCTTCCTTTAGCTGGCGCCCTTCCAGTTTGGCCTTGCTGACCTTCTCGAAGAACGAGTTGACGATCATGATGCCGTGGCTGTAGCCGAACAGCGGTTTCCAAAACGTACCGCCGAGATTGTCGCGACGCGCATTGAACGTTTCGAGC
>CAZZYA010000080.1:3128-13701 GCA_964658115.1 uncultured Rudaea sp.
GGATTTGCAAACCACGCATCAACGGCCTTGGGAATCTTCATCGACGGAAACTCGTGCTGACGCCACCAATACTTCCTGATGAAATCTTCGAGCCCAAGGGTCGCCTCAGTTCCCAAGACCCGAAGGTACTTGCGCCAGTCGCGTTCAATTTGGGCCGAGTAGCACATAAATATCCACTAGCCGCTATTTGACGTTCCCTCGTCAGGTTCCATCGGTTTTTCGTGTTTTTGGTGGGGTTTCTTGCCCGGCTGCGGGACGTGCTCGGTGTCTGTCGGAAGCGCCTCACCATGATTCTTTTTATCGTGCTGAACTTTTTTATCGTGTTGGATATTGCGCGGATCGGTCATAACGAATCACTCGATGGATGGTCGTCACGATTGTACTCCACCGTCGCGACGAGATTGCGCAATGCCGGGTCACAACCATGCCGACATATTTAGCTGTGATATTCAATTCGTCCGCGCCAGGGCCGAAGAGATCGAGGCTCGTCTGGTTGATCGCGATCTCGCCCGTTTTTGGGGCTAATCGTGCTGCAGACGTCAAGACCAATGCTAGCTTCTAGTTAGCCTCGAGGCCGCCGGAAAAAATAGTGTCTTCATAGGCGCCTGTGTCGCTCACACTTAAATACGGGCGGGAATTTCCGTCGATGTCACCGTCGTTATCCACGTTGGCATTTGCTGGCGTGTGGCCAATCAACGGCGAACCTGCGCTTAGATGAAAATTATTATTTGCAGCATCGACGAATTGAGGATCGCCGTTGAATGTACCGGTTTCCTCGAAAGGCGGTCCACCGCTCCGCGTGCCGTAATCGTTGTAATCCAGATACACCGGAGCGGGCCCAAACAAATACAGTCCGTAATTTGAATTTTGCCAAAAAATATTTGCGAACACATTCACGCCGCTCTGGACGCCGGCGCCGCAGCACGCTAAGCCGCCAACGCCATTGGCTGAAGTGGCATGATTTCCATAAACAGTATTTCCCCAAACCTGGACCGACGGGACCATATCGCCTGCGCTGACAAGTGCCGCACCGTAAACCAGCGCTGAGTTACCGACAAACACGTTGTTGAGCACTTGGACAGTAGCTGAATCATCGGAGCTGTAGACGACCAGTCCCCCGCCTTGGCAACCGGTGCATTTGTTGTTGGAGAATATGTCACCAATAATCTGGATCGTGTTTCCCGACCCTGACGAATTGACGACCATACCTCCGCCATCATCACTGGTGGAGTTGCCATTTCGGATCGAAAGCCCAATCACGTCGACAAATGCATGTCGATTGCTGATGGTGAGTACTTGGGACAAGCTTTCACCGTCCAGAATTGTCGATTCGGGACCCGCTGTGCGGTTTTGGCACTGCGAATCGTAGCCGCCTTCGACATCTAAGAACCCAGTTGCGGCTGACGATGCATAGGTAAACGGCCCATTATGGGTTGCGCTGCCGACGCGATAGATCCCGCTCACTAAATAGATTCTTACGTCATCGCCACTGTATTTCCCGCCATTCGAGGCGTCCGCGAGATCCGTTTGAAGTTGCTCGGAAGTTGATGCGCACAGCTGCACATACTCAGCATGCGCAAAGACCGACATCGTGGCTCCGATAATTAGCGCAGCGGTGAGACAGACGTCGCGCTCAAAAGTTTGAATGGTTGTCACGGCGTTTCCCTAAGTGATCGTCGTACTGGCAATACGACGACTACCGGGCGAAGCGGACAAACGGAATGTAAAAATCGCCATCTGGTTCAGATCAGAGGCATTTTCTCTCCACTTCGCTGTCGACGCGGTATCTCGTGTAGTCAATGGTCGAGCGACCGCACTCGGGCAGACGGTGCCTTCGGGTGTCTGGAGCGAACCAGAGCCAGCACTGCATTTGAACGCTGAGTACGCGCGAAAAGGTGAAGCGACCGACGGGATCTCGATGGCCGCGCGAAGAGTTCTGTCACTCTGTGTCGCGACTTCGCCGCTTGGTCGGTGTTTTCGGCCACGCTTTCGTTTTCGCAGGCAAGTTCATGCGACGTAGGGTCTGCCGATCTTTACAGTCACGCTCGGGTTGAAGATCGATGTCGGCTGGCGGATTGGGATAGTGCTTGCGCTGCGCGATCACCTTGATCCATCGGGCGCAAAATCGATTATAGGCTGCCCATGAAAGTCCGTCGGAGACAACCAAAGCGCGCTCGGAATGGAGAGCGATTTGATGGGCGTCTTCGTAGGAAAAATGAAGATGGTGCTCGAACAACATCTCGACGACTTCGTGCATAACGATGTAGCGATCGATGTCGAACCGTTTCCCTCTGTAGGAGAAATGTGTCGGCAGCTGGTAATCGATATAGATAGTCTTGCCGTCGAGACTGCAGGAGCCAACATACGGAACGTCGTGGACACGATCCACACGCACCGCTTTCAACATGGCTACGCAGGCGTCATCCAGCACGCCGCTGTCGAGGGTATAAATATCCGATTTTGGTCGGTGGTTTCCCCAGCTCATAATTCGGCCTTATGGATGCTTCAGAAATGGTTGCCGTCGCGGCGTCTTTAGAATGACTGGTTTCTGAAACTTTTAACATGCACAGTCCGACGAATGTCCGAAAGAGGCCGTAAGTTCGCTACGCCGCACGCGATTCTCGATGATCGCACGAGCCCCCTTACGAATATCGGATGGCGGCATAGCACCCTCCGTCGCAAGTTAGGCCAGCGTCAGCCCGTCTGCTTTCGCTAGCAGCAATTGTGTACAGCGCGGCGAGTTTGCTCAGTAACTTATCAAGCGCGAGGATGGTGACGATGCTGATGAAAGGTCCCAGCAACGAATGATCGTCACCCGTAACGGCCGGACGAAGCATGCCGCCAATGATGATCAACCACGATATCAAACGACGACATGTCACCGAACGCCCGCTTACCGGTCAAGCGCAAAAGTAGAAGAACGCCGAGGTAGCAAATAGCGCCGCGCACGGCGAACTCCCAACAAGGCATAGCGAGGTTGGACGTCAGCGTGTCTCCTTGAGACCTGTGGAACTGCGTGAGACATGTCAACAGGTCGACGCGAGCGGCTCGTTAAACCATGCTGTTGCTTCACCATGGGAGAACGAGGCACAAGAACTCGCCGTGTTAGTCGGCTTAGACTGCCTCTTCCCTGATGGCGAACCTGGATTTACATTCAATGACTGTCCCCGCCGCTTCGCGCGGTGCCATCAGCACACGTTCCTCGTTCGACTCGGAGTTGACTTCGTTCGATGGCAGCAAGGGGCCACCTAGCCGAGCGCGCGTTTGTTCGACGAGCTCAACCAATCGCTCCAACGAAAGCGGCTGCGTGTAAGCGGCATGACCGCGCAAAGCGAAATCCAAACGAAATAACACCCTCGGATTTTCCACCGTTCGATTCATGCTGCACTCCGATTCACGCACATGTGTCACCTATGGTGCGCCGTGTCGGTCTCGCCTCCTGAGACGAATCAGCCACACGCACGTCGCTCAATTCATGCAGCTTGCACCACCATTTCTTTCGCTTAGGGCATTGAGACCGAACATAGAGCGTGACGGGCGACGAAGACTCAATAGATTCGACCGGTGATTTGCCCGATCAACACAGCGGAAGCCCCACACGCTCTTTGCTCCAAAAGCACCGCGACCGCAGTGGTGACTGTCGCGAACGCCGCACGTGCGACCGTCGCTGCCCAGGAGTAGCTGCAACGTGAACTTACGACAGAGCAGCGCACGCCGCTTGGAGCGATCTAGGCGAACGAGCGCTGCGTGCCATACGCCGTGCTGCTTGTCACGCTGGAACACACACCTTACCGATTTGGTCCCCGTCGCTTTCCGCCCGCCGCTAGGATCTTGCTTGGACTCGGCCTCGGCGGATTTTTCGACGGCATTTTTCTGCATCAGGTTCTTCAGTGGCATCACAGGGTGAGCAGCATCGATCCCACGGATACGCTGGCGGGAACCGGCATTCATCACGTTAATGGGTGAGTTCCTCTATCGCAATGGCGGGTGTGGATCTGGAATTTTTACTCTGGTGAGTCGCAATGATTTTCGCAGGCTGGTTTTTATTGCAGCGAGAACGGCGCGCCATCGTGGCACGTGGAATCGTGTAGCGCGTCGCTCAAGGACGAAGCCAAAGCAGTTTTGCATTCACTTCTTCATCTATCGTTCGCTCGCTCAGATTGCATGATTTTTTTGGCATTTCCCGTGCAGCCGTTCCTCGACAACAGGGAACTACGAATGAATATGCCGTCGGACACTTATAACGCGCGTTGCGCGCGCACAATCACGCGAGTCGCTTGGCTGCTTCGGCAGCCGGCGCTGTGATCAACGATCCCAGCGAAACCAGACCCCGATTCTTCGCGTCCTTCTGGCAAGCAGGATATGAAGGGGCCGACCACATCAATGGACACGGGCAACCACTGGCGCTTAGCGAAAGTAGCGGGCACGATCGTCATGTCGAAACCGATTACGCAGGGCTAGGTGAGTTCGGCATCCGCACGATTCGAGAAAGTGTGGGCTGGCGTCTTTGCGAAAAGAACGGGCGCTATGATTTTTCAAAAGCCATCGCGCGCGAGCAAGCCGCGCGTCACTACGGCTTGCAGATCGTCTGGACGATTTGGCATTACGGAATTCCGGATGACCTCGACTATGGATCGCCCGAGCTCCCTGTTCGGTTCGCGGATTTCTGCGCGGCATTTGCAACGGCGCTTGGCAACGTCGTCACCGATTTGCCGCGGATCTTTGTCCCCATTAACGAGCCGTCTTTTCTGGTGTGGGCGCTTTGCGAAACGAAGCTGATCTCAAGTTCCGGTTTCCCGTTATTCCCGCAAGATGCGGATCGGATCAAACGGCATTTTGCGGATGCTTCTATCCGCGCGATTCGAGCCATTCGCGCCGTCATGCCGGCCGCGCGCTTTGCGCACATCGATCCATTGATTCACGTCGTCGCACCGTTCGAGGCCGACGAAGCGGCGCAAATGCGCGCGAACGATACGGTGCTCGCGCAATACGATGCGTTGGACCTTGTCCTCGGTCACCGCGACGCCGGATTGGGCGGGCATCCTTCACTCATCGATGCGGTCGGACTGAACTACTACCACAGTAACCAGTGGGAACTGCTCACCGACCGGCGGCTTCACTGGCATCTCAGTGACGCACGAAGAGAAACCCTGTCAGCCCTGATTGAGCGCACAATCGCGCGCACAGGGAAACCGGTTTTTATCGCGGAAACCGGTCATGTAGGACTCGGTCGCGCTCGATGGATGTCGCAGATAGCGCGCGAACTTCGCGATGCGCAAGACCGCGGCGTTCGCATTGAAGGCGTGTGTCTGTATCCCGTCGTCGATCGTCCCGATTGGCAGGACCCATCGCGCTGGCACGAATGCGGATTGTGGGATGTGAACACTCGCATTCCCACCTTGCCCCGCTCGTTAAACGCCGCATTTGCCCGCAGTTTTTTTGAAGCACAAGCGTTGTTGTCGGGATCACAAAAATCCCGCAACGACAATGAACACCAGGAGAGTTTCATGACATTGATCGTCTATTCACACCTTCGTTGGGATTTCGTGTTTCAACGCCCGCAGCACTTAATGACTCGTCTTGCCGCGCATACACGCGTGGTGTTTGTCGAAGAACCGATGGGCGGCGAACAAGACGGTGTCGAGGTCCTGACTCCTTACCCGAATCTTGAAGTACTTCGTTTGCACACGACGCGTCCAGCGAAAGGATTCGATGCGACACACCGGGAATCCATTGGGCGCATGGTTCGGGACCACCTTGAGGAAAACGGCATTGCCGATTTCGTGGCATGGTTCTACACACCGATGGCGCTACCCCTGCTCGCCCTCAGCGCTCCACGTGCCATCGTTTACGACTGCATGGATGAACTCAGTGCCTTCAAGAATGCACCGGCGAATATGCTTGCCTTCGAGACCCAACTGTTGAAGATGGCGAACGCCGTATTCACTGGCGGCCCCAGCCTCTATGAGGCCAAGCGAAACGCCAACGCACAAACGCATTGTTTCTCGAGCAGCGTCGATGTCGCGCATTTCGCGACTGCCAAAAATATCGACATGCGGACGGATGCAGCAGAAACACCGACGCTCGGCTTTTACGGGGTGATAGACGAGCGACTCGACTTGGAGCTTGTCGCTGGGATTGCCGCGGCACGTCCGAACTGGCGCTTCTGCTACGTGGGCCCAGTGGTCAAGATCGACCCGGCCACGCTGCCGCAAGCGCCCAACATCCACTACCTGCCGCAGCAGTCATACGACGCCCTACCCTGGCTTCTTGCCGAATGGGACATCTGTCTGATGCCGTTTGCCCGAAACGAATCGACCGCCTTCATCAGCCCAACCAAGACACTTGAATATTTGGCGGCCGGCAAACCGGTCGTCAGCACCTCGATTCGCGATGTCGCAACGCTCTATGGCGACTGCGTCCACATTGCAGATGACGTCGATAGCTTCGTCGAGGCTTGCGAATTGGCACTTCAGTCGTTGAGCGAAACGCGACGTACTGCAATTGATCAGGCGCTTGCGCGCACATCGTGGGATCGCACGGCGACTGCGATGGCAACCATTCTTCGCAGCGTTGCTGCCCAAGGCTTGACGGCCGCTGCCCAACATTATCTCGCGGGGTTGCTCGGCGCCCCCACCCGCGAAGTGGCGACGCTCATTGTCGGTGCCGGTCCCACGGGACTTTCGGCCGCCTATCATTTGGGCGAAGGCAGTCTGCTCGTCGAGGCCAATGATCGTGTGGGAGGATGGTGTCGCTCGTATACGGACAACGGCTTTCAGTTCGACTATGCCGGACACATCATGTTTTCCAACGATCCGTATGTGCATTCGCTTTACGAAATGCTCTTAGGAGACAACATCCATTGGCAGGATCGAGAGGCTTGGGTCTATAGTAAAAATGTATACACGCGTTATCCGTTTCAGGGCGCACTCCATGGTCTGCCGCCAGACGTGCTCAAAGATTGTTTGATTGGCGCGATCGAGGCGCGATTTGGGACGCTGAAACCTGCATCGGAGGACGCGGCGCTCGAACGCCAAGCGTCCGATGAAAAGACCGACTGCTGTGGCGACGGCGTTGGTCTTGGCGGAACCCAATCGCGTGTCGCCAAGCTGACCGTTGCTCGAAATGAAGGCGTCTCCGCCCCCGCGAACTTCGAAGAGTTCATCCATCGAGTTTGGGGTGCTGGCGTCGCCAAGCATTTTGCGATTCCCTACAACACCAAGTTATGGACTGTGCCGCTCGCGGAGATGGAAACCTCGTGGCTCGGTAGCCGCGTGCCGCTTCCCAACCTGGAGCAGATGATTGAAGGCGCGCTCAGTCCCGTCGCGAAACCGATGGGGCCGAACGCTCGTTTTGGCTATCCGTTGCGCGGTGGCTTCCAAGCCTTGATGGATGGTTTTCTTCCGCATTTGCGCGGCGAGTTATTGCTGAGTCGCCGCGTCGTGCGCGTTCGGCCATCACAGCATTCGGTCACCTTTGATGATGGCTCAGTCGTTCGATACGATCATTTGATCAACACCATGCCGTTGCCCACCCTTGTCGCCCTGTGTGGCGAAGAAGCACCACGCGCAGTGCGCGAGGCCGCTGAAGGATTGCGACATGTCTCCGTGCGCTGCGTGAACCTCGGCATCGGGCGTGCGGCAATCACTGACAAGCACTGGATCTATTATCCGGAAGACACGATCTTTCACCGCATTTTCTTGCAGGGAAATGCCAGCCCGCACTGCAACCCGCCGGACGGATTTGGATTGACGTGCGAGATTTCTTATTCGCCGACGAAGCCGCTGCCCGTCGATGGCGATGCGCTGATCGACCGCTGCATCGCCGACTGCGTCCGTGTCGGCATGATCAAGGAGGACGATCCGATCTTGTCGGCTTCGCAAGTCGACATGCCGTATGCGTATGTCGTTTACGACCACGCGCGCGCCCGCAATGTCGCGTGCGTTCGGGGATGGTTATCGGAGCAGGACATTGTGCTGGCCGGTCGTTACAGCGAATGGGAATACTACAACTCCGATCACGCGTTCGTTGCCGGCAAGAAGGCCGCAGAATCTATTCAACGCGCGCGCAAAAACGCGATGAGCCTCATCGCATGATGTCGGGTGCGGCGGAAGATCGCGGTTCCAAGCGCCGGCATGTATTGGTCACGGGCGGACTCGGTTATGTCGGCTCGCACATCGCAGTGCAGTTAGTGCGAGCAGGCTACTGTGTGTCCATTCTCGATAATCTCGCCAACAGCGAACAAAGCGTGCATGCGCACATCGAAAAGGTCGGCGGCGCAAGAATCAGGTGCACACTCGGCGACATCCGCGATTCGATCGTATTGGCCGATCTTTTTGCGCACACGAGGATTGACGCGGTCGTCCACTGTGCCGGACTCAAGGCCGTTGCTGACTCTTCCGCCCAGCCGATCGAATACTACGATGTCAATGTCGGCGGGAGCCTTGCGTTATTCAAAGCCATGCACCACGCGTCCATCAAGACTGTGGTCTTCAGCTCGTCGGCGACCGTTTACGGAGAACCGACGCGCGTGCCGCTGCGAGAAACCCACTCGCGGCTTCCAAACAATCCGTATGGGCGCACAAAGAATGTCGTCGAACAGATGCTGGAAGATATTCATGCGTCCGACCCGCTGTGGAGTGTTGCCGCATTGCGCTACTTCAATCCGGCAGGCGCACATTGCAGTGGTTTGCTCGGCGAGAACCCGCGTGGCGTCCCCAATAACCTATTCCCGTTCATCGCCCAAGTTGCCGCCGGACGCCGCGCGCAGTTAAAGATATTCGGAAGCGACTATGACACGAGGGACGGTACGGCCGTGCGCGACTATATCCACGTGATGGACTTGGCCGACGCCCACGAACGGGCACTGGATGCGATCATGGCCAAGCCGGGTTATCACGCGGTCAACCTAGGAACGGGCTGCGGCCATTCCGTTCTTGAGGTGCTGCGCGCATATGAACACGCGTGCGGCTTCGCGCTGGGTCACAGCTATGAGAATCGTCGCGAGGGCGACGTCCCCACGAGTTTTGCAGATTCGTTGTCCGCCGAAGTGTGGCTGAACTGGAAAGCAAAACGCGGACTGGCCGACATGTGCGCCGACTCGTGGCGCTATTCGCAAAAGAGTCATCACGTCCAACAGGGCTCTTCGAGCGATGCACCCATCCATGTGACGGCCCCTGCTTAAATCGCTGATGGGGTCTCGACGCGACGTTAGCAAGTCACTCTGAGGAAGGCAAAGGGGCTAGACTCGGACATCCGGTAGAACCCGACGATGACCTTTCGCGCTTGCCAAGGTCCAAGGAATGCAAGGGACTTGAAAAGAGTGGCTGAGTAAATGAGTAACGGCGGATCGCACCGTTTGGATGATGATGCATTACCGGATGGCTTTGCCAACCGTTTGCATCAATTTAAGTTGGCGGCCGACTTCGGACGATTCGCACTCAGCACGCACGATATTTCCGCTTTACTTCAAGAAGCCACACGCGCCTGCGCTGAGGGTCTTCGATCGAAGTTTTGCAAAGTGCTGGAATATCTTCCTGCCGAAGACGAGTTTTTTATTGTCGCCGGCGTGGGCTGGCGGCCCGGCATCGTCGGCGTCGCCCGAGTGGGCGCCGACTTGGCAAGCCCCACGGGGTTCGCCTTTAAGACGGGGGAAGCGGTCATCTCCAACCGCCTTGCCGCCGACGCGCGATTTCGCACACCCAAAATCTGTGTCGAGCACGGCATTGAAGCGGCGATCAATGTGCTCATCCGAGGAAGCGATCCGCCGTTCGGGATTTTGGAGGTCGATAGTTCCCACATCGAGCACTTCACCGCTGAAGACACTGCTTTTCTTCAAGGCTTTGCCGATCTGCTTGGCGTCGCGATCGAGCGACATCGCCTTGAACAAGAACTCAGCAAACAAAAGCAGCTTTTAGAGCAAGCGCTAACCGAACAGAAGTTGCTTGCGCAAGAGATCGATCATCGCGTCAAAAACAGTTTGGCGCTCGTCGCGGGTTTGCTCAGCATGCAGAGCCGAGCAGCGCAGCATCCCGAAATGAAACGCGCGCTCGACGATGCCGAAGCCAGAGTGCATACCATCGCCGAGGTTCACAACCGTCTCTGGCAGCGCGGTAATCGCCAAGTTCGCCTCGATGAGTTCATCGGGGACCTCTGCCAACGCTTTTCCGAAGTCGGCCCGCAGCATCAACTGACGTGGCAGGTGGCACCCGTCCTGATTTCCGCCGACCGCGCTGTAACGTTGGGTCTACTGGCTAATGAGCTGATCACGAATGTCTATAAATATGCTTATGCCGACGGTGGGCCGCTGTCGCTCGATATCACCCCGCACGACGGCGATCGTTTGTGTTTAGAGGTCGTCGATCATGGCGTTGGTTTGCCCGAGGCGGGTCCCTCCAATGGACTTGGCATGAAGGTGATTTCCTCGCTCGCGCGCCAGCTCAATGGAACCGCGAAATGGGAATCGGCGAATCCAGGAACACGTTTTACTCTCTCGTTCGTGCCGTAACTTCGGGCCACCCATATACGCACTTTGCGGTGACTGAATCCGCACGTAGGGCAAGCTGCATGGAGC
>CAZZYA010000081.1:0-13675 GCA_964658115.1 uncultured Rudaea sp.
GCTACCCATTATGCGAGCGGCGACGTGTTCCTATTCCCGAGCCTGCACGAGACGTTCGGCAACGTTACGCTCGAAGCGATGGCCAGCGGTGTGCCAGCGGTGGCGTTCGACTACGGCGCCGCGCGCGAACACCTGCGCGACGACTGCGGCCGCCGCATTCCGTACAACGACGCCGCCGCTTTCATCGCCGCCGCCGTCGAACTCGCGCGCGACGACGTCGCCCGTCACCCGATGCGTACGCTCGCACGCAACGCCGTGGCGGCGCTCGAGCCATCGCACGTTTGCGCCAATTTCGCCGCATTGCTCGGCGGCCTCAAGCCGGAGAGCGCGGCATGACCGCGATACGGCTTTGGCGCAATGTGGAAATGTATAGTGGCGAATGGCGCCTATGCGTGGCTTGCAACCGCTGGGTCGGTCATTCGAGTATCGCGACTTTCTTTGGATTGATCAGCCGACTCGGCGACGGCGTGTTCTGGTATTCGCTGATGATCGCCATCGCGATGTTCGGCGGCGAACTGGGTCGTCACTGCGCGCTGCGGATGGCGATCACCGGAGTGGCAGCGGCGGCGATGTATCGCTACTTGAAACGCTGGACGCGTCGGCCACGGCCGTTTCGGTCGCATAGCCAGATCGTCACGCCGGTGGCACCGCTCGACGAATTCAGTTTTCCATCGGGGCATACACTGCATGCGGTGTCGTTTACGGTCGTGGCGCTGGCGTATTTTCCGGTTCTCGCGGTGGTGTTGATTCCGTTTATGGTGCTGGTGGGGATGTCGCGGGTGGTGTTGGGGTTGCATTATCCGAGTGATGTGGTTGCTGCTTCATTGATTGGATTTGCATTGGCGATGGTTTCGCTTGGTGTCTGATCGACCTTTTCTGCTCGGGGTTTGGTTAGCAAGGCTTCCGCCGCAAGAGCGGAAGCTCGTGATCCTCAGACACCCCAAACAGATCGCTTCATCAATCCCAAAGAAAGCTGCCCTCAAGTCTTCGACTTCATCGCCAAAACCCAATCATTAATCGACCGCTCCAACAACTCCAGCGGCAACGCCCCGTTGCGCAAAACCTGATCATGAAACTGCGCAAGACTGAACTGCTCACCAAGCTCCGCTTTGGCTTTCTCACGCAACTCAAGAATCTTCAGCATCCCAACTTTGTACGCCAACGCCTGCCCCGGATCGACGAAGTAACGCTCGATCTCGGCGGTGACATCGCTCTCCGCCATGCCGGTGTTGTCCATCATGTACTGGATCGCCTGCTCGCGCGTCCAATGCTTGTAGTGGATGCCGGTGTCGACGACCAGCCGCACCGCGCGCATCATCTCGTCGCGTAGACGACCGAGGTTGTCGAGCGGATTCTTCTCGAAGCCGAGTTCCCACGCGAGATGTTCGGCATACAGCGCCCAACCTTCCTGGTACGCCGTGAACGGAAGAATGCGCTGGAAGAACGGCAGGTCTTTCATTTCCTGCGCTACCGAGATCTGGAAATGATGACCCGGGATACCTTCGTGGTAGGCGAGCGTGCGCATCGCCCACTTCGGCGTTTCGTCGGTGTCGCGCATGTTGGCGTAGAAAACACCCGGCCGCGTGCCGTCGAACGAACCGCCTTCGTAGTACGCGCCCGGCGCATTGGCCTGAGCGAATTCCGGGACCGGTTTCACTTCGACGCCGAGTTTCGGACGCATGTCGAACGCGCTACCTAAACCGGCGTTCACTTCGTCGAGGATCGCCTGGTATTGTTTGAGCATCGCCTGCTTGCCGTCGGGCGTGTTCGGATAGACGCTGTCCGGATTGTGCGCAAGCTGCTGCACGCGCACCCCGATCGTGCCTTCGCTGAGACCTTGGTCTTTCAGGATCGCGTCCATCTCCTGCGTCACGCGCGCAACCTCGGAAAGTCCGAGCTGATGCACCTGTTCGGGCGTCATGTCGGTCGTCGTATGCTGACGCACGCACCATGCGTAATACGCATCACCGTTCGGAAGATGCCACGCGCCATAGTTGCCCTGCGCTTTCGGCTGCAGGGCCTTGAAGTAGTCGGAAAGCTTCTTGTACGACGGATACACTTCGTTCTGCACCGACGCTTCCACATCGGCAAGATATTTGTCCTTCGACGGCTGGTCCATCTTGTCCACCGGAATCTTGTCGAGCTTTTCCTTGAAGCTGACATACAGCGGATTTTGTTTTGGCGGTGAAGACGTAAAGCCGTCCATCTGCTTGAGCACGTCCTCCACCATGAACTGCGGCGGGATCAGATTCTTGCTCTCGCGCAATTTCAGGCTTTCGATGACCTCGTCGAATTTCTTCGGAAACTTGTGCAGACGCTCGATGTAGCTTTTCGCCTCGCTCGCATCGGTGACCTGATGGGTCTGCGCCATGAAATTCGGCAATGCCGATTGCACACCGAACATCTGATTGACCGGGAAATCGTAATAGCGAAACGCATCCCCGTCGTTCTGGATACGCAGGAAATATTCCATCACGTCGAAGGAAAGCTGGCCGCGTTTGTCCATCGCGCTGCGGTCGTATTTCATCAATGTGTCGTGCGCGTCGTGGAAGATCTTCGCGAGGTCTTCGTCGTGTTTCGGCGAAGCGTCGTCGAGCTTGCTGCTGTAGAAATCCATCCACGAGGGCAGCACGCGCAAACCGCTCATCATCTCCGGACTTTGCACCGCGAACTGGCCGAACACACGCGTGTAGAACCAGTCGATCTTGTACGGTTTGAAATACCAGACGTGTACGAAAAATGCGCCGGCCAGCACGACGACGAGCAGGATCAAGCCGGACAGCCATTTCAGCAAGCGTTTCATAGCGTTCCCTGAAGACGAAAGTGCGACTTTAGCAAGCCGCGCCGGTCGGTCCAATGGCAGAAGTCACGCGATGGCATTGATTTGCCCGCGCGCGCATCCATCTTCCGCGCCATGACTCGCCTGCCTGCTTTGTTCGTCGGCCACGGTTCGCCGATGAACGCCATCGAAGATAACGGCTTCACCCGCGCCTGGCGTGGGATGGCCACATCGTTCGAAAAACCGCGTGCGATCCTGTGCATTTCCGCGCACTGGACGACGCGCGGAACTTTCGTCAGCGGTGCGGAACACCCGCAAACCATTCACGATTTTTACGGATTCCCGCAACCGCTGTTCGACGTGCGCTACGAACCGCCCGGCGACCCCGCGCTGGCGCGACGGATCACGCAACTCGTCAGCGCCGACATTGCGATCGACCCGTCGCAAGGCCTCGATCACGGCGCGTGGAGCGTGCTACGCATCATGTATCCGAACGCGGATGTGCCGACGTTGCAACTCAGTCTCGACATGACCCAACCCGGCGATTTCCATCTGCGGCTAGGTCACGAACTTTCGGCGTTGCGCGACGAAGGCGTACTGATTCTCGGCAGCGGCAATATCGTGCACAACCTGCGGCTCTTCGACGTTCGCAATCCCGCGCCCGCCGACTTCGCGCTGCGTGCGGACACGCTCGTGCGGGAACGCGTTCTCGCTGGCGATTTTGCTTCACTGGCCGCATTGCAGACGCTCGGCCTCGATGTAGCGCGCGCGGTGCCGACACCCGAACATTTTTTGCCACTGCTCTATGTGCTCGGTGCAAAACGCGACGGCGACGGCGTGCAGATTTTCAACGACGTCGTGCAGAGCACAATCTCGATGACGTCGGTCCGCGTCGGTTGATCAGAACCAGAAGCGCACGCCGACGACGAGTTGCGCGTCGTGCGCGTCACGTCCATCCTCGCGAACGAAACGCGCAGCGTTGCCGAAGCGACGCGTCCACACGACGCCGGCGTACGGCGCGAATTCGCGGCGGACTTCGTAACGCAGACGCAAGCCGAATTGCGCATCCGCCAATCCCGATCCGACCTCACGATCGCGATCGCTCTCGCTGTAGAAATTCGTCTCGAGCTCCGATTGCAAAATGAGTTGCTGCGTGATCAGGAAATCGGATTCCGTGCGAAACCGAAACGCCGTGCGTGCCTGATCGGACGCGTAAGCGGTCGCTTCCACTTCGAACCCGTAGGGCGCGGTTCCTCGAACGCCGAACGCGGCCCAGTCGCGCGTCGTGCCGAGTCCGGAATCGTGGCGCTCGCCGAGTTGCCAATCCCAAAATCCGGCGAAGGCGTGGTCCCAGAACAGTTCGTTGCGCGCATCGAGCCGGCCGGACAGTTGTTCGCCTTCGCTGCGCAGCCAGACCTTGTCGAAATCGCCGCCGTACCACGCGTCCGCGTTCCACGCGATGCCATGTCCCGGCGCCAGCGAATGTTCGAGCTGATCGAACATGAGCGTGCCTAAGCGCGCGTCGTCGTTCATCTGCATGATGTCATTCATCGACTGCTGCGACATCTCCATATCGTCCGCGATTGCATTGCCGACGAAGAACATCGCCGCGACGCAGAGCACGTTCCTCATGCGACGACGACTTCGCGAAACATGCCCGCTTCCATGTGATACAGCAGATGGCAGTGATACGCCCAGCGTCCGTTCGGACCCGCGGTGATGCGATAGCTGATGGATTGCGCGGGTTGTACGACGACGGTGTGCTTGCGAACCTGGAATTCGCCGTCGGTGTTTTCGAGATCGCTCCACATGCCATGCAGATGGATCGGATGCGTCATCATCGTGTCGTTGACCAGCGTGATGCGCACGCGCTCGCCGGTTTCGAAACGCAAGGGCGCGGCGTCGGAAAATTTCGTCGCGTCGAACGACCAGATGTAACGTTGCATGTTGCCGGTGAGATGCAACGTGATGGAACGCGCCGGTTTCGCATCGCCGACGGGCGATGTCGAACGCAAGCCGGCGTACGTGAGCACGCGACGCCCGTTGTCGCGCAAACCGACGCCGGGATCGTCGAGGTTGCGGCGTGGATTCGGCACGTTCATATCGACACCGGGCCCCGTCAACGCGCCGCAATGCCCTTCCATTCCTTTCATCGCCATGCGCTGCATCGGCATCGCGTGATACATGTCGCCCATCATGTCGTTCATGCGCAGGCGTTGCGGCACGTCGATCGCGGGCACATCCGCGCGAAGGCCAGCATGCGGCGTCAGCGTGCCGCGCGCGAAACCGGTGCGATCCATCGATTGCGCGAAAATCGTGTAGGCGCGATTAGCGTTGGGTTCGACGATCACGTCGTACGTTTCCGCCGTTCCGATGCGGAATTCGTCGACCGCGACCGGCTCGACAGGTTGCCCATCCGCGGCGATGACTGTCATGGACAAACCCGGAATGCGCACGTCGAAAAACGTCATCGACGATCCGTTGATGAAACGCAGCCGCACTTTTTCACCGCGCGAAAAATCCGCCGTCCAGTTCGACGCGGGCGTCGCGCCGTTCATCAGGTAGGTGTAGGCGTCACCGCTGACATCCGCGAGATCGCTCGGATCCATGCGCATGCGATTCCACATGCCGTTGCCGCTGCGCCACGTTTCGGCGGCGGTGGGCCGTGCGTGGTTGTAGTAGTTGCTCTGCTTCTTCAGCGTCGCGTAGATACGTTCGGGATTCAGGTCGGTCCAGTCGGACAACAGCACGACGTAGTCGCGATCGGCGTGATGCGGTTCGCCGTCGCGTGGTTCGATCACGATGGCGCCGTAAAGTCCGGTCTGTTCCTGAAAGCGCGAATGGCTGTGATACCAATACGTACCCGATTGTTTGACGGCGAAACGATAAGTAAACGTTTCGCCCGGCGCGATGCCGGGAAAACTGAAACCGGGCACGCCATCCATCGATGCGGGCAGAAGAATTCCGTGCCAGTGGATCGAGCTCGTCGTCGGCAACGTGTTGCGCACGCGCAGCGTGACGACATCGCCCTCGCGCCAGCGCAGCAATGGCGCGGGAAGTTGTCCGTTGACGACGGTCGCCGTGCGCGAGCCGCCGCCGAATTCGACGTCGATTTCGCCGATGGAAAGATCGAACTCGCTGCCCGACAGACTGCGCGCAGGTTCCGAAGCATTCAATCGCCTGAATTTCGCGACGAAGCCACCGAGCGCTACGCTTTGCACGAAGTGGCGTCGCGAAGCCAGATAGGCATCACGCGACATTGGATTTCCGATACGCCGCCATAACGCATGACATTGCTACACTCCTCGTCCGAAATAGCAAACGGCGCGCGAGATAGACGTGAATTACCGGCATTCGTTCCACGCGGGCAATTTCGCTGACGTGTTCAAGCATACGATTCTGATCGGCCTGATCGAATCGCTCAAGATGAAACAGACGCCGTTCTGCTATTTCGACACGCATGCCGGTTCTGGCCGTTACGATCTGCGCAGTGACGAAGCGAAAAAAACGCGCGAACACGAAAGCGGCGTGTTGCGCTTGCTCGGCGCGACGCGCTTGCCCGCGACGCTGCACATCTATCTGAATCTGGTGCGCGCGCTGAATCCGTCGAGCACGAAAGATCTGGCCGTCTGTCCCGGCTCGCCGCTGATCGCGAGCCTGCTCATGCGCGAACAGGATCGCGCAATCCTATGCGAGATGCAGCCGGACGAAGCGAAAGCGCTGAAGGCATTGTTCGCGTCCGATGCGCGATTCGGCGTGCACCATCGCGACGGTTATGCGGCATTGCCTGCGCTGGTGCCGCCGAAGGAACGGCGCGGACTGGCGCTGATCGATCCGCCGTTCGAGGCGCAAGATGACGAATTCCGCTCCATCGAAACCGCGCTCGACGAAGCTTTGCAACGTTGGCCAGCCGGTATTTATGCGGTGTGGTATCCGATCAAAGTGCGTCAGCAGGTGCAGCCTTTCAGGCGCTGGTTCGAGCGCAAGAAAATACCGAACGTACTGAACGCACAGCTACTGTTGCATCCGGACAATTCCGCGTTGCGACTCAACGGCTGCGGCATGACGATCGTCAATCCGCCGTGGAAATTCGATCAGCAACTCGACCAACTGCTCACCGCATTGCGCGAACATCTCGCGCAAGGACGCTTCGGTCAGCACGACATCGAGTGGCTCACGGCGCGGACGTAGGCGGCCCGCCGACGGCGGGCAAAGCAACGGGCGTGGTTTTGCGCATCTCGCGAATCACGGCGCCGTAATACGCGATGTAGTAGCCGATGACGATGCCGAAAATCGCCATGGTCAACGGACTTTTCTGGAACGAGGCATACGGATTCGCGTCGACCTGCGCTCCGGCGTTTATCGTCGGCATCAGGACGATGAAACGGTACGCGAGACGCCCGAGAAAGAGCAGTGTGACGAACAGTCCGATATAGGTGTGCGGCGTGTAGAACTGCCCTTCCGGCGTCGTTTCGAATTTCGTGTAGCGCACGCCGAATAGTCCGAGCGCGGCGCCGCCGACGAGACCCGCGACCATCGCACCGCCGACTTCCATATCGCGCAACGAGAACGCCAGCGCGATCGCGCCGAAGACGCCGAGCACGATCATGCGGATTTGCATGCGGCGTGGCTGGAAGGGTTGCCGGCCGATCGTGCGGCGCACGCGGCGGTAGATGGCGAAGAGGACGACGGCCGCCATCAAGATCGGCGTGATGAGTTTCGGATCCATGATCGGCTCGCGCTAGGTTGAGGAATGATGCCAGTTCAACGCGGGTCGACGCGACATCGCCGACAGCTTTTGCGTAGATTTACTAATCCGCGATGTCCGGCTCGAAGAAAGACCAGCGCACTTCGGGAAAATTCTGTTTTACGCCGGCTTCGACGCGGTTGATCGCTTCGATGAGTTCGGTCGCGGAGGTTTCGCCACGCATTTTCGCTTTAATCGACAGCATCACGTCGGGGCCGAGTTGCAGCGTGATGATGCGGAAGACGTGTTCGACTTCTTCGCGTGCGCGCACGTAATCGCAGATCGCTTCGCGCAATCGTGGTTCGGCGCTTTGACCGATCAGCAACGACGCGACTTCACGCGCCACGAACACCGCGACCAGACATAACAACGAACCGATACCGATCGAACCGCACGCGTCGTAAACCGGATTGCCGGTGACCATGGTCGTGACGACGGCGATCAGCGCCACCGCAAGGCCGAGCAGCGCGGCCAGATCTTCGCCGAATACGACGATCAGTTCGCTCTGACGGCTTTCGCGAAACCAGCGCCACAGATTGTTGCCGCCGCGCGCTTTGCGCACTTCGCGCAGACAACCCCACATAGAAAACGATTCGGCGGCGAGCGCGAACGCGAGCACGCCGATGGCGAGCCACGGCATGCGCAGCGCTTCGGGATGATTGATCTTGTGAACGCCTTCGTAAAACGAAAAGAGACCGCCGACGGTGAACAGCAGCAGCGAAACAATGAACGACCAGAAATACACCACCATGCCGAAACCCAGCGGATGATCGGCCGATGGCGCGCGTTTGGATTGGCGCACCCCGATCAGCAGCAACAGCTGATTAGCGCAGTCGGCCAGCGAATGGATCGACTCGGCGAGCATCGCGCCCGAGCCGGTAAACAATGCGGCCGTGAGCTTGGCGACGAAAATCGCGAAGTTGGCGCCGAGCGCAAAAAAAATCGTCTTGAGTGAATCGGCCTTGCCGGACATCGAATGCGGAATGGGTGATGATCGGATCGGCGAGTCTAGCATCGAGGCGCCGATCGCCTGCGTGCCGGCGGTCATTGCAGTTTTTTCAACGCTCCGGCGACGTTACGATTTCTGCGCGGCGGAAAACGCTTTCTCTTTTTCCGCCAGCGACGCCTGCATCCGTTTGGTCAGTTTGGCGCGCACGAGATCGTATGAATGCCGCACAAAATTTTCGACCTCGCCCTGCGCGAACATTTCCGGATCGATGAGCGTGACCCAGAATGCGCGCGACATGTAGTGCGCCGGCGTAATGCCGGGCTGATCGGTCAGTTCGAGAAAACGATCCGGATCGACCTTGAACGACAGGCGTCCCTTGTCCGGCCCGCGCATGCAGTAGACGGCGAACATCTTGCCGCTGACGGAGAAAACCAAGTCGTCTTCCCACTTGATGTCCTGCGTCACGCCAGCCCACGGCGAGCTGAGCGCGCTAAGGTCGTTCTCGTTCACGCAATTTCCGATAAGTGAGTGGCACGCTCGAGGTCATTCGGGCATCGTGTCCACGTGGGCACTGTAACAAAAACATTCGACCCAACCCACTCCGCACCGGAGCCGCTCGGGCGTTCACGTCGCCCGCCCGCGCAAACGACAGCGCCGATGCTGGCCGAGCCGCCGGAAAAAGATCGCGTGACAATGCGCGACGGGCGCGTGCTCGTGCTCCGCGAAATTTATCCAGGCGACGTGCTCGCCCTGCAGCGCGGGTTTGCGCGTTTGAGTCCGGAAGAAGTGCGCATGCGCTTTCTGCATCCGCTCACCGAATTGCCGCACGAATTCGCAGCGCGATTATGCGATCTCGACCCGAAGACGAGCGCGGCATTCGTGTTCATCGATCTGCCGGATTCGACGGATCGTGAAATTCGTGGCGTCGCGCGAACATATGTCGATCCGACGACGCTATCGGCGGAATTCGCGATCGTGGTGCAACGTCAGTACGCCGGACAAGGACTCGGCATGCGCCTCATGCGGTGTCTCATCCAGCGTTGCCGCGAACTCGGTGCCGAAGAAACCTGGGGCGACGTGTTCATCGAAAACACGCTGATGCTACATCTGTTGTCGAAGCTCGGTTTCGTGCGCGGACACATGCCGCACGATCCGGGCGTGCAGCGCATGTTGTTGACACTGTGAGGCAGCTCGCACCCGGATTCGGCGGCTTTTTGCGTAACCGAATGGCGCGCGACATGGCGCGCATTGCGGAGAACCGCATGCTTCCCGTTGTATCCAAGCGCCGCCCTCTGGCGTTCGCTGTCGTTACTGTTTTCGCGCTTACCGCCGCACACGCGTGGTGCGCTCCGCCAGCGGTCGATAGCTGTGCCGACGACAGTTCGCCCGGCACGTTGCGCTACGCCGTTCTCGCCGCGAACGAAAAAGACACCAGGATGATCTCAAGATCATCGGTCCTGGCGCCGCAAACATGACCATCGACGCGGGCGGCACCAGCCGCGTTTTCGCGCACAGCGGCACGGGCCGGTTCGATGTGTATGCGATGACGATCGCGAACGGCCATGTCGATGGCACGACGCGCGCATGGCAGCAAGCCCGTTGATTTCATCAACGACCAGCGCCACGTCGGCTTCGCGCGCACGATCGGCGTGACCGACATCGGCGCTTATGAATTCGATCCCGACGCGATCTTCGCGAGTGGATTCGAGTAGCGGATCAAGGCGCCGCGGTTGGCGCACCGTCGGCGCGATACACGACACCACTCTTCATCACGAATCGCGCGTGCCGCAACGCATCTGGATTCGCGAGCGGATCGCCGTCGACGGCGACGATGTCGGCGAAACGTCCAGCTTGCAGAGTGCCGATGCGGTCCGACGCGCCGATCAATTCCGCGCCATTGCGCGTGCCGGCTTGAATCGCTTGCATCGGCGACAGGCCGTTGGCGATCAGCAACGCGAATTCCTGCGTGTGGTCGCCTTCGCCGATGTCGGTTCCGAGCGCGATCTTCACGCCCGACTTCACCGCGAGCGCGAGATTTTTTTTCGGCAGCAGATCGTTCGCCATTTCCTTCGGCGCGGTTCCGGGCTGCAGCAATTCCGGATGATCACGCGCAACGGCGTAGAACACGTCGTAGACGGTCAGCGTCGGCACGAGATACGTGCCGTGTTCTTTCATCAGCGCGAAGGTTTGCGTCGTCGCGAACGATCCGTGTTCGACCGAATCGACACCGGCGCGCACGGCGTTCTCGATCGCACCCGACGGATAGATGTGCGCGGCGACTTTCATGCCTAGCGCATGCGCCGTTTCGACGACGACGCGCATCTCGTCGTTTGTCATGGTCTGCGCGCGCGGATCGTCGCCAGTCGACGCGATGCCGCCCGACGGCATCATCTTGATCAGGTCCGCACCGCGCCGCTTGTGTTCGCGCACGCGCGCACGCGCTTCGTCGGTCGTGTCGACACGACCATTTTCCCAACCTTCGTGCGCAAGCGACTGATCCAGACCGTTGCGCGGATCGTTGTGCCCAGCAGTTGGTCCGAGCGGTTCCAGCGAAACCCACAACCGCGGCCCGGCGATCTTGCCCGCTTCGATCGCTTCACGCACAGCGACGGTTTCGTCGCCGCCGCCGACATCGCGTGCGCTGGTAAATCCCTGCTGCAGCATTTGCCGCATGAAAACGGCGGCGTCGAACGCGCGGTCGAGATCGTTGTGCGTGAGCCAGTCTTCGATCGCGTTCGCGCGGCTCGGCAATTTCGCCGAGATGTGCACATGGCAGTCGATGAAACCCGGCATCACTGTCGCGCGCGAAAGATCGATCACCCTCGCGCCGACCGGCGACGTGAATCCCGCATCGATCGAAACGATGCGATCGTCGTGCACGACGACAGAAACATCGTGGCGCGGTGTTTCGGCTACGCCGTCGATCAGCGTGCCGGCGTGGATGACGATGTCATTGGCGTGCGACGCGCCGACGGAGCACGCTAAAACGGCAGCGAGGATTTTTCTGCGCATGAGGATTCTTTCGACGGCGAAACGCGAAGCATAGTCGCGTTTCGCCGTCGTATCACCAGATGTCGACGCGATCGGCGTCCGCGCGACGCATTGCCTGACCCGGCTTCACGTCGAACGCGGTCCAGAAATCCGGCATGTTCGATAGCGGGCCGTTCGTACGCCATTTCGGCGGCGCGTGAACGTCGCTCAACAGCTGGCGGCGCGCCATCGCATCGTTCGTTTCGAACAGCCACGAGAGCGCGTAGCCGAGGAAGAAACGCTGCACCGGAGTGTAACCCGCGATCGTTTCGCCTTTTTTGTATTGCTCCGTTTTCTTGAACGCGTCGAGGCCGATGAGCAGGCCGCCGTAGTCGGCGATGTTCTCGCCGAGCGCCGCGCGTCCATTGACGTGCAGGCCGGGTAGCGGTTCGTACGCGTCGAACTGTTTCACCATCACGTCGGCGCGCTGCTGGAATTTCTCGGCGTCGTCCTTCGTCCACCAATCGGTCAGATTGCCGGCGGCATCGAACTGTCGTCCTTGATCGTCGAATCCGTGCGTCATTTCGTGCCCGATCGTCGACGCGGCGGCGTAACCGTAGACGACGGCATCGTCGAGCTCGGCGTCGGTGAATCCCGGCACCGCGAACTGCGCGGCGGGCAACACGATCTCGTTGTTCGACGGGTTGTAGTACGCGTTGTAGGTTTGCGGCGTCATGCCCCATTCGGTGCGATCGACCGGTTTGCCGAATTTCGAGACGCGATCGTCGAATTGCCAGCGTGAAGCGGCGAGCACGTTTTCGGCGTACGAATTGCGCGCGACGGTCAACGTCGAATAATCCTTCCACGTGTCGGGATATCCGACTTTTTTCGTCACCGCCGCGAGCTTCTCGTGCGCCTTGGCTTTCGTCGCGTCGCTCATCCAGTCGAGACGATCGATGCGTTCGCCGTACGCCGTGCGGACAGCTTCGACCAAATCGTTGTAGCGTTTCTTGGCGGCCTCGGAAAAATATTCCTTGACGAACAGACGGCCGAGAATCATGCCGATGGCGCGGTTCTCCGAATCGAGCGCGCGTTGCCAGCGTGGCTTCTGTTCTTTCTGGCCGCTTAGCGTGCGACCGTAGAAATCGAAATTCTCCGCATCGAGATTTTTATCCAGAAACGGCGAGAAGCGATCGACCAGATGCACGCGCAGATAATCGCGCAGCACTGGCACAGGCGTTTGATTGAGTTGCGTTTCCAGACCGCTGAAAAATTCCGGCTGGCCGACGATGACGTAGCTCGGCGCGAGATTCCAACCGCCGAAACGCTTCGTCCAGTCGATCGACGGCGTGTAGGTCCGCGTCAAATCCGCCGGCGCCATTTTGTTATAGTTTTTTATCGGATCGCGGCGATCGGCGAGTTCGCGCGACACTTTCGCCAGCGCCGTTTCGAAATCCATCACCTGTTTAGCGCTGTTCGCAGCGCTCGCATCGTCCGCGCCGAGCAGCGTGAACACGTGCTGCAGGTGCGTGACGTACGCGGCGCGAACCTTGACGATGCCGTCCTCGTTCTTGAAGTAATAATCGCGATCCGGCAGGCCGAGTCCGCCTTGACCGAGGTGCAACGCCATCACGTCGCTGGAGCGCTCGTCCTGCGAAATGTCGAAATCGTAGAACACGTCGACGTTGAGTCGGCGCAGATCGAACGCGGCGTCGAGAATGTCCTGCACATCGTTGGCTGCGTCGATGCGGTCGAGATAGCTCTTGAGCGGCGCGATACCCTGTTTGTCGGCGAGCTGTTCGTCGATGGCCGTGGCCCAGAAATCGCCGATCTTCTGCTCGTCGCTGCCGGCGGCGCCGGGCGATTTTGCGGCGTCCTCGCTGATCTTGCGCAGCTTGTCATACAACTCGTAGTGCACGAGAAAGCCGATGCCCCACGACGCTTCCGACGGCGGGATCGGATGCGATTTCAGCCACCCGCCGTTGGCGAACTGGAAGAAGTCGTCGCCGGGATTGATCGAGGTGTCGATGTTCGCAGCGACGACGTCAGGCTTCGCGGCAGGCGTCGCAGCCACTTGCGCGGTTTCGCGCGGCGCGCGATCGCAGCCAGATAACGCAACGACCAATGCAATGGCCGCGAGCGCCCAACATGTGCGGATCGGAAATTTTTTCATGGTCGGCCCCGAGAATGATGCGGCATGCTAGCCGATGCAGCCGCCGCGCCGTATCCC
>CAZZYA010000082.1:0-13583 GCA_964658115.1 uncultured Rudaea sp.
ACGTGCGCCGGCGCACCGAGTGTCATCCAGATGGCGATGGCGATCAGGCCGGCGAGCGCGAGATTTCGGCGCGCCAGCAAACCGCGTTCGGGCATCGCGGCGATCAGCAGCAGCAGCCACGGCGCAAACATGCGCGAGGCGTCATGCCCGCGCGCGTCCGCATCCGCGCCGACGTAGCCGGAGATCGCCAGCGACGCGCAGGTGAGCACCGCCAGCACGAGCACCGCACGGTTGCGATGAAAGCCGAGTGCCAGCAGCAGGCCGATGCCGCAGACCAGCGGCGCGGCCCACGGCGGCCAAATTCCGGTTGCGAACACCCTGCCCCAACTCCTTTTTGCCCTGCGCAACGCGCGCGGTCGGCGCGTAAGCATACCGTTTTCGTTCGCGCCCACGGCGTGACGAATCACGAAGTCCGTGAGGACACTTTGCAGATTTTCGTGAGGGCGCCGACGCCGCGGCGCGCTAGCGTGATGGCGTGACCGTTTTTTCACGAGGAGAAGCCGTCATGACCAGTCTTGCCGTTCGTTACTCACCCATCGCCAGCTTGAACTTGCCGCGCATCGGCGCGTGGTCGGCGTCGATCACGATCCATGTCGTCGCGCTCGCGCTGCTGTTGAGCGCACCGGTCGCCTACCAACTCGTCAATCGAGCGCAGAAGGAAGAACCGACGATGGTGACCGTGATCGAGGAAAAACCACTCCCCGTCGTCGAGGATCTGCAGCCACCGCCGCTGGTGCATCACGAAAAGAAAGCGATTCGACCGGCGCCACCGGTCGCGCCTACGTTGCCCCTCGCCGAGACGACGCCGATATCGACCGCTACAACGCAGAACGTCGCGCCACCGGCGACCGATGCCGGCACGCCGCAGCCCGCGGAAGCCGACACGGCGCCCACGGCGATCGCGTACGGCGCGCGCACATCGGTGCCGTATCCGCACGAATCTCTGAAAGCGCGCGAGCAAGGCACGGTGATGCTGCTCGTGCTCGTTGGCGTGGACGGAACGGTACAGGACATTCGCGTCGAAAAATCGAGCGGCTTCGCGCGGCTCGATCGCGCGGCGCGAGATGCCGTGAAGCAATGGAAATTCAATCCTGCGCGACACGGCGGCGTGACACAAAGCGCGTGGGCCAAGGTGCCGATTTCGTTTACGCTGTCGTCGCTGTAAAAGAAAACGGCGCGCAAGACCCGCGCGCCGTTTTTCACTCAGCGCATCGGTCAGTCGACCGAATGCACCGTGATGGGCAACGCGGCCCAGCTCGGGAGCACAACCTGCAGACTCGTGCTGCCCGTCACCAGCATCGCCTCGTAGTCGCCGTTTTTGCCGGCGACACCGAGCGCCGCGCTGTTCAGCGGCGTCCATGGCGTCGGCCGCTCGATCGCATGCGCGTCGGTGGTGACGACGCGCACGTAAGCCCCATTGCCGCCGCCGATGACTTCGACGCGGAACGCTTCGCGTTGCTGCGCATCGACGCCGCGCAGCCACGTCACCGGCGCGCTGCCGGCCGACGGAGCGTTGCGCGGATCGAGCGACACCGTGGCGTTGTCGTCGAGCGTGCCGAGCGTATCGTCGTTCGTGACGATTCCGCCCGAGCCTGTTTCGAAGCCGTCGCGGAATATCACGATGGTCGTCGTCGAGGTAGCGGTATTGTTGCTCGGATCGGAATCGCCGGTGGTGCCGACGCTGACCTGATCGACGATCGTTTCATCCGGCGACGCGCCGGCAATCGTCGCCGACAAGACATACGTCACGCTGCCGCCCGCCGGGATGGTCGGCGTGTCGCTGAGGTTGCCGCTGCCGCCGTCGGCGCAGATCGCGCCGCTGGTATGAGCCAGACAGACCCACGATGCGCTGGACAGATCGAGTTCCGGCGGCAAGTTGTCGGTCACCGTGTTGCTGGCGCTCGACGGTCCGGCATTCGACACCACGATCGCGTAGTTGATGACGTGGCCGTACTGTTCGTACTGGCGGTTGTCGGTGATGTTCACCGCGAGATCGAACTCGGCCGATACCGTTGCGGTGAACGTGATCGTGCCGCCTGAGAGCGGCGTGGTGACGCTGACGGTTTGCGCCGGCGCCGTACCGAGCGTCCAGCCGCCGAGCGTGGCGACGCCAGCGTCGTTGGTAACCTGCGACGTGCCGCTTACCGTGCCGGAATTCGGACCTGCGACGAACGTGATCGCATAACCCGAAACCGGATTGCCGGCGGCGTCGGTCACGACAACGGACGGCAACGGAGATGCTGCCGTGCCCGCCGTGCCGGTGATCGACGTCGGACTGTTCGCCGCGATGTTGGCCGCGGAACCGGCGCCGACCGTGACTTGCAGCGACGCGGACGCGTAGGTCGAGCTCGTGTTCACGCCATCGACGGTTGCGGCGACAGTGAAGACGCCGGACTTCGCGTAGCTCACCTGTAGCGACGTGGTCTGGTCGTAACCCGCGCCGATCGGGAAGCCGGCCGGTTGCGGTCCAAACGTGCCGCATAGATTCGCGCCGCACACGGTCAGCGGTATCGCCTGGTAACCGCTGCCGTTGTAGTACGCGATGGTCACATCGCCGGCCGAAACGCCGCCGTTGCGTGATGCGACAAAGTGTACAAGTACATTTTCAGGCACGGCGCCGCCGGTGTTGGTCAGCCGCGCGCTGTAGCCGATCGTCGGCGCGCCAGCCGTCGCCGTCTGCGGACCGGCGAGCGACAAGCCGAGCTTCGTCGCCGACTGCACGACCTGCGTGCTGAGCATGTCGGAGGCATACGTCACGCCGCTGCTCACGCCTTGCAGCAACACCGTTGCCGTGTACGTGTCCGCGACGCCGTAGGTGACATGCAGCTGCGTCGTCGCGTCGTAACCTGCCGCGACCGGGAAGCCGCCCGGCGGACCGAACGCGCCGCACAGCGACACACCGCACGCATGCAGCGGAATCGTCTGGTACGTGCCGCCGTCGAAATACTGCAGCGTCAGATCGCTCGCCGCAATACCGGCGGTGCGGCTGATCGCGAACTGGATCAGCACGTTCTCGGTCAGCGCGTCGCCGGTATTGGTCAGCTCAGCCGAATAGGCCGTGGGAACGCCGACTTGGACGTTGGCGATGGGTCCTCGCAGCGCGATATCGACTGCACCGGTAAAGCCGTAGTTGACCAGACCAAGCGCGGCAACGTCGTTGATGTCGTAGGTTTTCGCGTTGAGCTGCGATTGCTGCGTCGGCGACATCGCGTGTGTCGGAAGCGTGCCGAAGACGTTGTTGACGGCGTAGACGTTGCCGCGGAACGGACGCACCTGCGTATCGGCCACGCTGCCGACGCCGTTGTAGTCCAGGAACGAACACGTCGGACTGCTGCGCGTGTTGCAGTTCTGGTTAACGAGATTGAAAAACAGCGCGTGATTGGCGTCGAACCGATTGGCGTCGGCGGCTTGCGTGCCGCCGAATGCGATCGGGCCGAAGGTGGCGCTGCCGTTGGCGTCGTTGTCGTCGATGAACTCGACGGCGCGTCCCGCGTTTGCCGTGCCGCTGCCGTTGAAGGTGTTGCGCATCGCGGTGAAGCTCATCGGATACGGCGCTTCGGGCGGATTGTCGGTATTGATTTCCTTGTTGCTCACGACGAGGCTGACGAAATCACTCGCGCCCGATGCCGGCGTGAACGTGTTGCCGACGAACGAAACGTTCGGGAAATTTTCGACCAGCGCACCGCGGAACCCGTCGGCATAACCGCTGATGATGTTATTGCTTACCGTCACCGGCAGATTCTGCTGGTTGTCGATGAGTCGCATCGCGGAGAAATCGGCTTCCGCCGCCGTCTGCGAAACATTCATCACGGCCGCTAGTTTCGCCGGTGCGACGGCTTCGGCCGCGATGGTGTTGCCGTCGATGCTGATCGGCGTGATGCCGGCGTTCGGCGCGTCGAATTCGAGACCGCCGCCGCCAAAGGTGTTGCCGCTGACCGACCAGCCGTTCGCGCCGCCGGAAACGGTGGTGGCGAAGCGTACGATCGCGTCGTGATTGAGACCGCTGGCCTGATTGCCGACGATCGAACCGACACTGGCGTCCACGGCGATCGCGGCGCGGAATTGCGTCGCGTTCGGCGAAGCGCTGCCGGCGATGACGTTATTGCTGATCGTCACCTGCGAACCGTTGACGCGCGGCAGTCCGAGCGAGTTGTGCGCGGGATCGAGGTTCACCGAAACGCCGTTCGTCAACGAGTATCCCGACGATGCGCTCGTACTGCTGGCAATCTGCGTGATGGTGTTGCTGTCGACGATGAGGCCGTCGACGAAACCACTCGCGAGAATGCCTTCGCCGGAGAACACTTTGTCGACGACGAGGTTGAGATGGTCGATCTGCACGCGCGTCGGCGCGGCGCCCGGCGGCGTCGACGGAACGTTGTACGGCGTGGCCGCGATCACGACGAGCGGCTGATTGGAACCTCCACTGCTGCGCGTCAACGTCGGCGCATTCGCCGTGTCCGCAGCGGTGAGTCGCACGCCGTCCTTGCCCGTGCCGATGACGACGGTTTCGTCGAAAGTGCCGTTCTCGATCGAGACGACACCGTTCACCGCCGCAGCGTCAACGCCGGCGTTGATTGATGCGTTCGCGACCGTGCAGCCGTTCAAACAGGGACCGTCACTGCTTCCAGGCGCGCCGTAGGCGTAGGCGCCTTTCGCGCGAACGAACACATCGGAAGCGCCGGTTTGCGCGCCGCCGAAATGCGCGGCCGCGCCGGAACCCGATAGCACGAGCACGTGTTTCGTGTCGGTGTACTGGTTGCCGTCACCGATGGTGAGTGACGCGCTTCCCGTTTGTTCGACGGCGTCTTCGACATAGAACGCGCCAAGCGTGACGTGATCGAAATGGACGCCCGTGATCGCGAAGTCGTTCACCGGTCCGGTGTAGTACGTCGCGTCAGTGGACATGACGCCCACGTCCACGTTCGTTACGCTGCCGCTGTCGATCGCCGTAGCGCTCGCCGCGCTGCTGAGGATATTGTTCAGCAGATAACCGACCCGTTCGCGGCCACTGCCGGCGAGTGCGTTGGCGTCGATCGTGTTGTTTTCGATCGTGACGGTTTGCGCATCCGTCATCGACTCGACCCACACGCCGCTCCACAAACCGGTCTGCGTCGCGTTGTTCGACGCGATGAGCAAGTTGTCGGCGATCGTGTAAGCACTCGCGCTGCCTGAGAACAGGTTGTGGAAAATTCCGGTACGCGTGGCGTGGATCTCGTTGCGCACGATGCTCGGTACGAATCCGTTCGGCGCGGCAGCGAAGTTGTTGTTGGTCTGGATGCCGACACGCACTTCGTCCATCAGGTTGTCGCTGATCTGTGCGTACCAGTTGTCCTCGACGATGATGCCGCGACCCCACGCCGCTGGACTGGTGATATTGGTGAAGCGATTGTGCGCGATGAGGTTGCCGCCCTGCGGCGTACTCGTGTCGCCGTCGATTCCGGTGTATATGAAATTGCGGAACACGGTATTTTGCAGCGTGATGTCGTTGCCCGTCGCGAATACGCCGTTGGAGACATCGACGTTCGCGCCGTTGAGAGAAACGCCACTGCCGTCGAGCGGGTTGTCGCCGTCGATGACCAGACCGTCGAGGCTGACGCCGTCGCTGTTGATGTTGATCACCGCCGATGCATACGACGACAGGCTCACGCCGGCCTCGTGCACACCGGGAACGATGATGGTTTCGTTCGCGTCCGAACCGCCGCCGACATCGCGCGTGCGCGCATCCACGCCCGCCTGCGCACCGACGATGGCGACAGGTTTGGTGATGGTGAGATTCGATGTGCTGCTGCTGCGCTCCGGATAGCGACCCGGCGCGACATGCACCGTGTCATACGGATTCGACTGCGTGATCGCATACGCGATCGTCAGGCAGGGATTGGTCTGGACTGAGCAATCCGTGGTGTCGCTACCCGTGGTCGCGACGTAGCGATCGAAATCGAAGCTGGTCTTCATCGACGCGCCGCTGTCGGGCGTGACGCTGAGATCGTCGATGTACACGCCGAGCGGCTGCAGCGCGACGGAATTGGTGTCGAAGGGTTGCTGCGTGCCGTTGTCGGCATTCGAAGAAACGCGGAACGCGACGTAGTTGCTGGACGTGACCGTTCCTTTCGGATTGGTGTAGCGGCCGTCGAAGTACGCGGCTTCCCATGAACCGATCGTCTGATCGAAAACGACGTGGCCGTTGCCGTCGAACACTTGATAGTGGATCTGGTCGTTGCCTGTGTCGCAATCATCGGCGGGCGGCGGATCGGACGGGCAGTCGCTCGCGTTCTTGCCGCCGATGCCGGGCACGAACGTCGCGTCGATGCGCGCTCGGTACCACACGCCGCGCTGCAGCGGTTGCGAGTAGTGATCTTTGAATGTCGCATCGCCGTCGTTGGCGACGTCGTTGCCGGAGGTGACGTCGATCGCGTCGACGTGGAAGCAGCCGTTGTCGGTCGGACAACCGTTGCCGTCATCGCCGCCGGTACCCGGCCCGGGCGTTTCGTCGAACATGCCCAAATACGTCATGCGATTGCCGGGCGCGTCAGAGATGGTCGTGGAAACGGCGTTACCCGGATCGGGTAGCGCGCTCGCGCTGCGGAACCAGAATTCGTAGACGACGTGATTTGATGCGTTCTCGCCGACGGATCCGAACGACGGACTCAGAATCGGATTGACCACACCGGTATGAAACCAATTCGACACGCGCCACGAATGTCCGCCGATGTGCGCGACACCGTTAGCGATCTCTTCGTCATAGCGCGTCGAAAACGCGACGGTTTGCCAACCGCCTTGGCCGTTGACCGATGCGCCGAGCATGCGGTCGTCACTCGTTTGCCAACCGGCGCCGGGCGCGGGTGTGGCCTGTGCCGACTTCGCCGGACCCACTTCGTGTACGGGCGTACTCCAGAACTGTTCGGCCGCAACGGTGGTGGAAAAAAATAGCACGACAAAACTCGCGCACGCTGGCAGCGTCCGCGTCAAACTCGCAGAACGAAACATGACTTGCCCCCTAGATGTATACCTCTTCTCGCACTCGGTTCGCGTTCTCGCTACGCGGCCTAACTTTTGAAAAACATCACTCGTATCGAAAGCGCTCTCGCACGCCAACGATGCGTTTTTCGGATGCCTCCGCATCCCTTTCTTCCGATCCGACGGCGCTCTCGCACGCCTCCGGTTCGTGGACTTGGTGCAATGACCGAGCCATGACGCCAATTTCTTGACGTCGCGGAGTTTGATCCTGTTCTCATTACTCCGCCAGAGGGGAATTGTGAAGAAACCTGGGCGCGATGGCGTGCAGCGGGGCTCTGACCTACACTTGCGCCAAATTCCTTGACCTTTTTCGTATGAAATTCGTATCGCAGAACGCGGCGCGGGGCTTCGTTCTCTTCGTTTTCTGCTGGCTCGCCGGCGCGTTGCCGGCGACAGCTCAACCGACGCCCGACGAGGACGTCGGACGCGGCGCGGGATATTCCTACAAAATTCGTTATCCCGAACTGGACGCGCAATGGCAGGCATTGCACGACGCGCTGCATGCTTACGCGGAAACCCAGAAAAAGGATTTTCTCGCCGCGCAGGGCGGCGAGCGCAGTCCGAACACCGGCGACTATCAGCTCGACATCACCTTCACCGTCGCGCGACGCACCGACGACTTCACCAGCGTGCTCGTGGCGGGAAGCAGCTTTACCGGCGGCGCGCATCCGAGTCCACTGACAGCGAGTTTCGTAGCGCACAACGCGGCCAACCGTCTCGTTGCGATCGGTGATCTGTTCACAGACGAAAACGCGGCGCTGAAAATTCTGAGCGACGAAGCGCGCGCGCAACTTCAAGGTCGGTTCGAGGCGCAGCTTCGCGAACAACTCGGCGACGGCGACACGCTCACGAAGTCGCTGGTGGACATGCGCGCTTGGGTCGAGCGCGGGACCGAACCGAAACCGGAAAATTTCGCGGTGTATCTCGTCGATGGGCTGGAGTCGAAAGCGATTGGACTCACACTCGTGTTTCCGCCCTATCAAGTAGCGCCATACGTCGACGGCGCGCCGCAGGTCGAAGTGCCTGCGCGACTTTTTCACGCCGCGCTGAAACCGGAATATGTCGCCGCGTTCCACTGGGACACCGAAGCCGAAAAGAACGGCGACGCGCACTGACATGGCTGCACAGGCGTTACTGTTCGTCGTGGCGGCGATCCTCATCGTCGCCGGAATCGCGGGCACAGTGGTGCCGATACTGCCCGGCGTTCCCCTCGTGCTCGCCGGCATGTGGCTGGCGGCCGCGACGGATCACTATCAGCACGTCGGCACGTTCACACTGATCCTCCTCGGCGCGCTCACCGTATTCGCGCTCGTGATCGATTTCGTCGCCGGCATCGCGGGCGCGAAACGCGTCGGTGCCACACGCCGCGCGATTTGGGGCGCGAGCCTCGGCATGATCGTCGGCATCTTCTTTAATTTGATCGGCTTGCTGCTCGGCCCGTTTATCGGCGCGCTGGTCGGTGAACTGTCGGCGGGCAGCACGATGCATCAGGCCACGCGCGTCGGCATCGGCACCTGGATCGGTTTGCTGTTCGGTACGCTCGCCAAGATCGCACTGTGTTTCACGATGCTCGGTGTGTTCGCGGTGGCGTTTATTTTCTAACGCGAAAGATGCCGGATAGCGGCGCTGCTTTCGTCGCGTCGCGTGTCGTCGAAGGGTGTGACATCGACGGCTACGATGGTGGCGCCGTCGAGGCAGTTCACGTTGATGTCGAAACCGTCCGGATTCGAGCGCGGTACGTAAAACGGTTTGACGCCACACACGCGGCAGAATGTGTGTTTCGCCACGCCGGTGTTGAAAGCGTACGCGGTCAGATCGCCAGCGCCACGCAACAAGCGGAAACGCGATGCCGGCACGATGAGATGCAAATAGCCTGTCATGCGGCAGATCGAGCAGTTGCACTCGATGGCGTCGATGCGCGCGGGCGCATCGACTTCGAAAGCGACGCGTCTGCAATGGCAGGCACCGCGATGCGTGACGAACGCGTTCATGGCGCCTTCGGCAAAACGTAATACAACACCGCCAGGAACTGCAGCACCGAACCTCCGACCACGAACAGATGCCACACCGCGTGGTGATACGGCAGGCTGCGCCATGTATAAAAGATCACGCCGAATGTGTAGCTGACGCCGCCGGCGAACACGAGCAGGAGGCCAGGCGACGGAAGCGCGGCCATCAGCGGACGAATCGCGATGACGCCGACCCAGCCCATGCCGATGTACAGCGCGACCATCACGCCGCGGAAACGACGCAGTCCAGTGAGTTCGAACACGATGCCGATCGCGGCCAACGTCCATACGATCGAGAACAAGCTCCAGCCCCACGCGCCGCGCAGCGCGATGAGCACGAATGGCGTGTAAGTGCCCGCGATGAGCAGAAAGATGGCGATGTGATCGAGCGTCCGCAGCCACTGCTTCGACGACTCGTGTGTGACACAGTGATACAGCACGGACGTGGCATAAACGAGCACGAGCGTGACGCCGTATACCGCGCACGAAATGATTTCGCGCCCGCCGCCGCCATACGTTTCGCTGAGCAGAACAAGCAAGCCCGCGACCGCCAGCACAAGACCGAAGGCGTGCGTAACGCTATTGGCGATTTCTTCGGCGACGCTGTCGCTGTGGTGGAAAGTCTCGGCCATCGGCGCTCCGGTCAAACAACGACCTTAGCGCGTTGCTCGCATCGCCTCAAATAAAAACGCGGCGCATGACGCCGCGTTTTTTTCGAGACTTCCCAACGAAATTGATTCGCCGGAATTACTTCGTGCGTTCGATCGTGAATTTACCGAACGAAATGCCGAGGTCCACGCCTTCGCCCGCGCCAGCCAGCGCCAGAGAGACGTTACCCTTGGTCAGCACTTGCGCCGTTCCGGACTTCACCACGCCCGCGTTGGCTTCACCTTGAGCATAGCTGCCGAAGATTTCGCCTACGTCATAAACGTTAGAGAACTTGCCGGTGCCGCCTTCGACCTTGTACTTGCCGACGGTCAAGCCGCCGCCGATGGCGACGATGTTGACCGGGTATGTGCGGCCGTTGTTGCAGCTTACGGTGCCCGCGCCTTCGGCATGCTTGTAGATCGCCGACCAGCCGGTGAGCGAGAACTTCATTTCACAATCGACTTTCGTTCCAGCCGCGTGTGCCGACGTAGCCGAGAACAAAGAACCCGCGGCGAGCAACATCGCCGGTGCCACCAAATGCCATGTGCGCATCGTCAACCTCCTGTTGTTGGGTCGCAAAAGTCTCGCGCAGGAATGCTGAACGGCACGCGACTCTGCGTGTAAACGCGGAGAAATCCGCGCTAAAACTGTGTTATCCGTGCGCGATGGGAGGTGCGGCGGTCGATTTTCCCGCGCGATGGACGAGCCAAATGATCCCGCCAATGATCAGAATCGGCAGCAGCAGATGCGCAACGATCAGACCGAACCCGACCAGCACCGCTGCGCCTGCAACAACGACGAACAGCCCCACTCCACCCACGATCAGCGCGCCGGCCAACCGCAACAGCAATCCGAACACGCTCATCACGATCAAAAACCCGAACAACAATGCGCCAACCGCGAGCAGGACGGGCAACAGCGCCAGCAACGGCACGAACAACAACGCACCTGCGCCGAACAGAACGGCACCGACCACCAGCATCGGCAGTACCATCAGCAGCTTGAACATGTTCGTCTCCATCGCTTTCGCCCGAACATGCTAGCGCGGACGCGATCCCCACGCATGTGCATAACGTCAGTACTCCCGCCACGTTAAGCTAGGAAACGGTCGACGAATCACACCGATGACGCAGCTCGACATTCTTGTCCATGTCCGCGAAGGCGACAACGATCCGCTCGCCGCACGCGCCGCCATAGCGATCGCGCAGCGCGTGCCGGCGCACGTGTACGGACTCGGCGTCGCGCCACTGGGCTCCGTCGCATTCACGACGCCAGAGACCGTATCGTTTCAGGCGCACGAGGCCGATCGACTTTTCGCCGAACAGGATGCGCGCCGGAATTGGTGGCGCGACTATCTCGCCGCGCGCAACGCGAATGGCGAATGGCTGGCTGCGCAGGGCGAACCGGTCGAAGCTATCTGCCATGCGGCACGCTGGTGCGATCTGGTCGTCGCGGAACGTCCCACACTCAATCCCGATGCGCCGACCGGCTGGGGCATGGTCTCGCGCACTGTGTTCGGCGCCGGAGCGCCGGTGATCGTCGTGCCGCAAAAAGCGATAGTGACTTCCGTCGGCGAACGCGTACTCATCGCATGGAACCGCAGTCGCGAAGCGATGCGCGCGATACGCGGCGCGTTGCCCGTGTTGCGCGCGGCGAAAAGTGTTGTCGTGCTCGACGGTGCGGCGCGCGAGGATCAGCTCGGCGCTCGCCATCTTCCCGACGTGAATCTGACGGGATATCTTGCACGACACGGCATCGCTGTCACGCTGCAACGCTTCGCACCGAAGAGCGAATACGGCGCGAACATCCTCGCCGCGGCACGCGAAACGAATTCCGACATGATCGTGATGGGCGCGTGGGGTCATTCGCGTATTGCCGAACTCGTGCTCGGCGGCGCGACGCGCCATATTTTCCAGAACAGCAACGTGCCCCTGCTCGTCGCGCACTGAATTCGAGTCGGCGAATCGTTTTATTTCGCGGCCGGCAAATGCAATCGCTCGCGCAGCGCGGAATCAATTTTGGCTGGATCGCTGGTGTCGGCGTGATAGACGATGTCGCCGTGCGCATCGACGAGAAATACGCCGGGCGTACCCTTTACATGATATCGATCGGCGATCGCGTCGCCGTCGCGGATCAACGTGAATGTCTGGTGGCGTTCCTTCAATGTCTTGACCGGATCGCCATCGTCCTTGATGTCGATGGCGTAGACGTCGAGCTGACTTTTTCCAGCGGCGTCATACACGGTTTGCAACGTCGGCATGAGCTTCTCGCAATACGGACACCACGTCGCCCAAAACAGAAGGATCGCCGGCTTCGAACGGTGTGCCGGATCGAAACGAATGGTTTTACCGTCAGCGCCCTTGCCTTCCCACGCTGTCGCGCGATCAGCCGCAAACGATGGCATGGAAATCAGGCACATCAACAGCAACAGAAACCCACGCATGGCGTTCTCCACTGGGATCGAACAGAATTAGACGTCCATAGCGGCCAACACCTTACGACATGAGCGAACATACCGCGACGATCGAATGGAAACGCGGCGAACATCCGTTCGCGAAAGGCCGTTATTCGCGACGCCACGAATGGCGTTTCGATGGCGGCGCGGTGGTCGGTGCATCGTCGTCGCCACACGTGGTGCGCGAACCGTTTTCCGATCCGACTGCGGTCGATCCGGAAGAAGCGTTCGTCGCCGCGCTGTCGAGCTGCCACATGCTGTGGTTCCTGTCGATCGCCGCCGAACGCGGATTCATCGTCGACGATTATGTGGATGAACCTGTCGGCCACATGCGAGAAGACGACGCTGGCAAATCGGTTATCGCCGAACTCGTTTTACGTCCGCGCGTGACGTTCAACGGAGCGCAACCGCCGCGCGAACGGATCGACGAAATCCATCACGCCGCGCACGAGCACTGTTTTCTAGCGAACTCGGTGAAAACCGCGATCCGTGTCGAGGTTCAGTGACGGTGTCGACTCACCCGCCGTCACCGACACGCAGCTATCGCTACTACGATCTGATCCTGGGCGCCTTCGTCTGCACGTTGCTGTGCTCGAATCTGATAGGTCCGGCGAAAGTCGCGCAGGTCCATGTGCCGCTGATCGGGACGTTCACATTCGGTGCCGGCGTTTTGTTCTTTCCGATCTCGTATGTGTTCGGCGACGTGCTCACCGAAGTTTACGGCTACGCGCGCACACGGCGTGTGATCTGGTCGGGACTTACCGCGCTGATCTTCGCATCGGTCATGGCGACGGTCGTGGTGAAACTGCCGCCATCGCCCGACTGGAACGGTCAGGCGGCGTACGAAACCATCTTCGGCCAGACACCGCGCATCGTATTCGCTTCGATCACCGCGTTCTTCTGCGGGGAATTCGCGAATTCGTATACATTGGCAAAAATGAAAGTGTGGACAAATGGAAAAGCGCTGTGGTCGCGCATCGTCGGGTCTACCGTCGTTGGAGAAGGCGTGGACTCGCTGGTGTTCTATCCGGCCGCGTTTCTCGGCGTGTGGGACACGAAGCTCGTGCTCACTGTGATGGCGTCGAACTATGTGTTGAAAGTTTTGTGGGAGGTTCTTGCGACGCCGCTTACCTATCGCATCGTTGCGGCGTTGAAACAGGCGGAGAATGAAGACTTTTTTGATCGCGGGACGAAATTTACGCCGTTTTCCTTGCGGGCATCCTGATCACTGAATTCGGCTTGTTAGTTTTAGCGCGTCGCTCGTCATTTTGGCGAAAGCTGGATTTGGACTTTGATTTTCTGTGAGCTAGAGCTTCCGCTATCCTGCGGCTAGCGGGTAACTTTTTGTCCGGTGACAAAAAGTCACAAAAAATCACCTTCTTTTCTCGCATAGGTCATGTCCGCGAACGGCCATCCCTGGCTGCGCGCGGTCCGCAGCCAGCAGCACGGAGGTGCTG
>CAZZYA010000083.1:0-13476 GCA_964658115.1 uncultured Rudaea sp.
TTTCTCCGATGCCGACGACGAAAAAAGCGGCCCGAAACTCAAACGGACACTTGGGCCGTGGGGACTGACGGCGCTCGGCATCGGTGCGGTGATCGGCGGCGGGATCTTCGTGATCACAGGACAAGCAGCCGCCGAGCATGCCGGGCCTGCGATCATTCTTTCTTTCGTCATCGCTGCGGTGTGCTGCAGTTTCACCGCGCTGTGCTACGCCGAATTCGCGACGCTGATTCCGATGTCGGGCAGTTCGTATTCGTACGCGTACGCTACCCTCGGCGAACTCGCGGCGTGGTTTATCGGCTGGAACATGGTGCTGGAATACGGTGTGTCGGCGTCCGCCGTCGCGGTCAGTTGGACCGGCTATTTTACGAGCCTGCTGGATCATTTCGGATTGCATCTGCCCGACGCGCTGACCAACGCGCCGCTCGCCTTCACCGATAGCCATCTCGTCATCACCGGCGCACTGTTCAACTTGCCAGCCGTGGCGATCGTGCTGTTGCTGACGTGGCTGTGTTACGTCGGCATCCGCGAATCGAGCGGCGCGAACACGGCGATGGTCGCGCTGAAAGTCGCGCTCATCGTCATCGTGATCATCGCGGGCTGGCACTACGTGAATCCGCAACTGTGGCATCCGTTCATTCCGGAAAACGCGGGCGAGGAAAAATACGGTTGGTCCGGCATCATGCGCGGTGCCACGCTCGTATTCTTTTCTTATATCGGTTTCGAGGCGACATCGACCGCCGCGCAGGAAGCGAAAAATCCGCAGCGCGATCTGCCGATCGGAACGCTCGCCTCGCTCGCCATCTGCACGATTCTTTATGTCGGCATGGCCGCCGTGCTCACGGGCTTGCTTTCATTCGACCAACTCGGCACCAGCGAACCGGTCGTAACGGCGGTGAAAGCGCATCCGGAACTCGGCTGGCTGCGTTGGCTCGTCGAAATCGGCGCGCTGATCGGATTGTCTTCGGTGGTGCTGGTGATGATCATCGCGCAGCCGCGCATCTTCATGATCATGGGTCGCGACGGCATGCTGCCGCCTGTGTTTGCGAAGATCCATCCGAAATACCGCACGCCGCACATCAACACGATAATTACCGGCATCGGCATCGCGCTGCTCGCTGCGATCTTCCCGCTCGACATCCTCGGCGATCTCGTTTCGATGGGCACGTTGATCGCGTTCGTCGCCGTTTGCCTCGGCGTGATGATCCTGCGCAAGACCGCGCCCGACGCGCCGCGCACGTTCCGCGTACCTGTCGCGCCGCTCACCTGCACGCTCGGTGTGCTGAGTTGCCTGATGCTGCTGTACTGGGAAAACTGGTACAACTGGACATTGATGGGCGCGTGGACGGTTCTCGGCATCGCGATCTACTTCGGCTATGGCTATCGCCATAGCAAGTTGCGCAACCATTGATCGTCCGCGTCAAAACGCGATGGTGATCACCACCGCGTCGGAATAACTTCCGACGCGCACGTTTTGCTGCGCAGGCATTTTCCCATAGGCGGTGACATTTACGTTCGCGCCCGTGCCGACGCCGCCGACGGTGCTGGTCAGTGCGGTGCCGTCTCCCCAAATCAGCAGCCGGGTAACGTCGATGAAGAGGTTGTAGCTGAGCGAGTTGCTGCCGTTCTTGAGCGTTCGGTTCGAAAACGTTCCCTGCCCCGCGCTCAATGAAATCGTGTAAGCCGATGCAAGCGAACAATTGACGGCGATCGTGCCGGCGCCGAGTTTGTCGAGCGCGGCCGACGGATCGTAGTTGCCGAAGTTGAGTCCCGACGAATTCACCGAACACGCGGCGTAGGCGGATATCGCGCTCGTCATCATTGCCGCCGCGATTGCGATGCGAAGAAGAACGGTGTGCGCGTTCATCGGGACGCCTCCGCGCAACGGAACGTTCCCAATCGCGATTGCGGCTCGAAATTCGGTGCGAGCGCGACGTCGACGTGACATGCGTGATCGCCCCAGCGCACATCGACGCGATTCTGGCGCGCGAGATCGGTAAGAAAAATCTGGCCCCCAAGTCCGACCGGCAGTGTCGCGTCGATTCCGTTCACGCGCACGCGCGCGCCGGCGGGCACGAATGATTCGTCGTCGCGTTTGAGTATCGCCGTGCCGGTTTTCGTGCGATGCACCGGAAACACCGCGAGCGCCGCGCTGCGGTAGCCGGGCACGATGGAAAGTTCGGTGGTTTCGATCGTCGCGTCGAGCGGAAGATCGGCCGGCTCGAGCGCAACGGGATTCGCTTCGTAGGCGCGCAGTCGTGGAATCAGCGCATTACCGTTGGCGTCGGTGGTTGCCGTTTTCTGATTGTCCACGTACACGCCGACATTCGGAAAACCGGGCACCTGTACCAACGCGAAGCTGTCGTCGAGACGACGCGACGCGTACGGTGCGCCGCCGAACCACGCGATGCCACCGGATACGTCAGCACGCACACCGGTGACATCGTTGTTGCGCGTCGCTTCGAATGTATAGGTGCCAACATTGTTCTGATACGTGAGCGACGCATCGCCGTGCGATCCATCGCCCGCCCCGGCTTCGACGTGATAACCGAATCCCGTTCCTGCCGGCACATTGCGCTCGACATCGGCGACGAGTTGCGTCGTGTGCGCGTCACGAATGCCGCTGACTGACGCGCTGCCGTCGCTCCCGATCGGCCGGGTGAAGGAGAACATCAGCGTCGGACCACTATGCGCGCCACCGGACCATAGCGCGGACAAACTCAAATAACCCAGCCGGCCGACGTTGCGCGAATAACTCACGCTGGCGACGCGCACCGATGGCGCGTTGTCATAGCGCTCTGACGTTATGCTCGCGCCGAAATTTCCCGTCTCGGCCGCCGAATAAGTCGCGTATCCATGCACGGACGAACGTGGCGACGGCAGATTCTTCGTGAAGCCGAGCGTGGTGAAATTCGTCGTCGATATCTGCACGTCGCCGCCGACGCTGAGGCGTTCGCCTTGATGCTCGAAGCCGACTTGCGCAAGCGCGCCCGCGCCGCGCGACGAGCTATGGCTCGCGGCGACGCTGGCGTTCACGACGCCGGCGGGCGCAGCGAGCAATGTGCCGCCCACACCGGCTGATTGCCGGCCAGCGGACACTTCGGCGTGCGCGTCGCCGGTAAAAACATCGCTGAATCCGTGACGCTGTGTCGCCGAGGCGATGAAGCGTCCGTAGTTGAAACTATCGATGCCGTAGTGATTGCGCTCGAGTCCGGCTTCGTACGAAACATCGTCGAGCCCGCCTTGCAGAAGGCGCGGCGTGGTGTAGTACGGCAGGCTCACCGTCTGCTCGCGGCCAAGCATGTCGCGCACGACGACGCTCGCCTGCCCCGTTCCGCTGACCACCGGCACGTCGACAAAGGTAAACGGACCTGCCGGCACATCTCGCGTTGCACGCAAGGCGTTGTCGACGTACAAATCCACCGTCGACGGCACCACGGCCGCACCGGAAAAACTCGGTAGCGGAAACGGGATGAATCCGGGCTGCGTCGCGAAGTCGGTGCTCCACTGCACGCCGGCGAAATGGACCGATCGCGACCAGTCCGGCGAAGACGTCACCGCATCACCGATGCGCAATGTCGCGAGCTGATCGGGACGATCCTGCGTCCACACCGTGTCGAGACGTTCGACGCCACGCGCCGCACCGAAATCGCGCGCGACAGCATTCGTCGTCAGTACGCCTTGCGCATCGAACGCGCCGAGCTCGAACAAACCACCATTCTGCGAAACACCGCCGACATGCTGCGTCGACACGTCGTAGTTGAGAAATGCGCCGGATGCGACCGGTGACACGGCAACTCGCTCGTTGTCTCGCAGCGATGCGCGGTGATCTTCGAACGCGGCTGCAGGGAGATCGAGCTCGAGCGTTTGCGTCGCCTCGTCGATGCGGTAGGCAGATGCGATCTCGACGAATATGTCGCCGTCCTGCAGGCGCTTCGTATAGGCATCTACGCGAACACGCCATTGCCGTGCATCGTCGTCGCGCAGCCACAATCGACCGTTCGACTCGCGCACTACGAGCGCAGGTGTCGATGTCGAAATTCCGTTGAGACGCACGGCAAGCCAGAGTGTCTGTTCACCGTCATTCGCATTGGATGCATGAGCCATCCATGTCGAGACAATCATGACCATCGCGGCCAGCAGACGAATCGCTCTCGTCCGCGGATGAGCGCCACTGGTATGCGTGGCTTCGATCACCAGCATCTTCGCGCGACATCAGCGCGACGGCGCGGGCAAATCGGCGCGCATCGCTCCGGCGTCGGTGAGCGTATCGATGTGCACTGTGTCGTTCGGCAAGCTATGCGCCGTTGCGGTCCACGCACGTGTTTGCCCGGGCAGCACGTAGAACGGCGATGCGATCGACAGCACGTTCGCATCACCGGCGCGGGCAGACAGCGAAAGCACTTGCACGTGCCGCGACGAAGTGTTGTGCGTACGGATAGCCAGCTCGCCATCGTTCGTCGTCGCATCCCACGTAAGCGACGGCGTTTCGTCGACCGTCGTCGGCACGAATACCGGCACGGCGAAACGCAGACGGAATTGCAGCACCGATTTGTCAGCCGGCACGTCGTTCGGAATTTCCTGAAGGAACAAACGATAGCTGCGTTCCTGCGTGGACGATGTGACATGACGTAACCCCACGCGGACGAGTTGCGTCGCGCCCGGCGCGATCGAAACCATCGGCGGCGTTGCGAGCACGTCATCCGTCGGCGTGTCGATGTCTTTGCCATCGGTTTGCGTCCACGCGACGACATCGAGTTGCAGCACCACCGCTTCGCTGCCTTTGTTCGTCAGCGAAAGCGAACCGACCGGTTTCTGCGTGCCGAGATTCAGGCGAACCGGATTGATCGAAACCGACGCACCGAATAGCGTCGGCGCGACAACCATCAACAACAGTGCGACAAGACCGCGCACGGATTAGAACGACACGGTCGCGACGACCGTATCCAGATAGATGCCAACCGGTACGTTCTGGCTGATCGGAATGGATCCGTACACCGTTATCGCGGTTCCGAGCAGACCGGTGCCGGCCTGCGCGACACCCGTCGCGGATGTGTTGCCCCATACGGTGGAGCGCGCATTGTCTTGATAAAGAAAATAGCCGAGGCGACCCGAGCCTGCCGCCATCTGACGCAGTGGAACCGTATCGGTCGAACCGGTAGCAGCGTTCGAGCCTTGACCCAGCGTCACCGTGCCGGTGGTGCCGAGCGTGCACGTGACGGCCACGGTGCCGGTGCCTTTGGTGACGGTTGCGGAACTCGAACTGTAATTTCCGAACGCCAGCGGTGTTGTGATGATCAGGCAAGCGTCGAGCACGGTCGCGGAAACCGCGAGATTGTTCGTGCTGGAACCGGCCGACGCCGATCCGCAGGCGGCGACCAGCCAGCCGGCCAGTGCAACATTTATAAATGTGGACTTTGACATGTTTCCTCCGTTCGATTGACCAGGTGCAAGTCGTGTGCATGACCGCATGTCGAACGGTTGGCGCCACGGAGTTGCAGAGCGCGGAAACCGCACTCCGACGCCGCTACACGCGCCGTATACTTTTTATCGGTTGGTTCAAGCCGCCCTTGAGCGCGGCTGCTGTAGGGACAATCCCCACCGCAATGCCGATTCGCCTGACAGCGCTAGGGGTTTTCGGCGGAGAGATCGTCGAGCAGATCCGGCTCGGAATCCGCGCCGCGCGCACGGATGTCGGCGGGCAACGTCTTGCCGGCCTTGGCGCCCAGTTCGCGCAACTTTTCGGCCTGGCTGACCAGATTGCCGCGTCCGCCGACCAGCTTGTCGCCAGCGGCGGAAAGCGCATCGCGCGCGGAATCCAAACGGCGTTTGGCAGTTTCGATGTCTTCAACGAACCCGACGAACTTGTCGTACAACTTGCCAGCGCGCTCGGCGATGTCGAACGCGTTGCGGTTGCGATCGTCGAAACGCCACAGGCTCGCAACGGTGCGCAGCGTGGCCAGCAAGGTCGACGTGGTGACGATCACGATCTGCCGTTCGAGCGCATACACGTGCAACGCATCGTCGTTGCGCGCGGCTTCGATGAAGGCCGCTTCGACCGGCACGAACATCATCACGAACTCGAGACTGTTCATGCCCGGCAGATCGCCGTAGCGTCGCTCGCCGAGCTGACGTACATGCGTGCGCATCGACGACAGATGAGCGCCGAGGAATTCGCCCCGCGTCAGTTCGTCGGACGCTGAGCAATAGCGCTCATACGCGGTCAGTGAAACTTTCGCATCGATGATGAGATCGCGTCCTTCCGGCAAATGCACGATCACATCGGGTCGCGGACGACCGCCGTCTTCGTCGCGCAACACGGTCTGTACGTCGTATTCGCGGCCTTTTTGCAAACCCGAGGCTTCGAGCAGTCGTTCCAGTATCAGTTCACCCCACGCACCTTGTGTACGCGCTTCGCCCTTCAGCGCACGCGTGAGGTTGACCGCATCTTCGCTGATCCGCTGATTGAGATTCTTGAGCGAATCGATTTCCGCTTTCAGCAATTGGCGTTCGCGGCTTTCCTTGTCGTAAACATCGTCGACACGTTTGCGGAAATCGCCGAGTTGTTCACGCAGCGGATTGAGCAACGTACCCATGTTGTTCTGGTTCTGCTCGGTGAATTTCTGACTCTGCAGATCGAGCAATTCGCCGGACAATGTCTTGAAGCGATCGGTGAAATCCTCGCGGAACTGTTTCAGCAATGTTTCGCGCTCGTGCGCAGCCTGCGTCTGTTCCTGCAAACGCGTCGCCGATTCGGTCAGCCGTTGTTCGGCGCGCTGACACGCTTCGTTCCAGTGCGCGACTTGCGCTTTCGTCGCCGCCAGTTCGGCTTCGATCTGCGACAAACGTTCGAGCCGTCCTTCGGACGCGGCGCGCTGCTCCGACATATCGACGAACCGCCGCTGACTGTCGTCGAGGCGACGCGTGACGACATCGTGTTCCTGCTGCAACCGCCGGCGCGCTTCCAGTGAAGCATCGCGCTCGTTCGCCAGCATCGTCACTTCCACATCGCGGCTGCCGCGTCCACGCCGGAACGACGCGCTGCGCGTTATGAGCCACGCAACGAACGCGCCGATGAAAAACGCACTCGCCGCCGCCATCGCGAACACACCGTACTGATCAGAACCAATCGTCATGCCGTCTTCCGCCCTTGTCGTCGCCGGATTGTGACAAAACCACGTCGCATCTGGCGAGACGCGAGCGTGGCGCCATCGGCTATAGTTGACGCTCCGCACCGGTCGCCGCCAATCGAGGACCCTGTGAGCTACGATCCCACCCGCTTCACCGCCTGCGCGGCGGCCATTGTGAGCGCCGGCAAGAAGCTCGGCGCGCAGGGTTTGACGCCGGCCACGAGCAGCAATTTCTCGATGCGCATGGATGCCGACCGCGCCGCGATCACCATTTCAGGCCGCGACAAGGGCACGCTCACGCTGAGCGACATCATGGTGATCGACATGGACGGCCATGCCGTCGGCACATCGGCGCGACCGTCGGCCGAAACGCTGTTGCACACGCAGATTTATCGGCATTTCCCGGCCGCGAACGCAGTGCTGCATACCCATTCGCGCAACCAGACCGTCGCATCGCGTTTATTTGCCGATGCTGGCCACGTGGCGCTGGAAGGTTATGAACTTCAGAAAGCGATCGCGGGCCACACCACGCACGAAACGCGCATCGATCTGCCGGTGTTCCCGAATACGCAGGACATGAACGAACTCGTCGCGAACGTCGACGATTGGATTCGGGCGGATAAACCCCTATATGGCTATTTGATCGACGGCCACGGCATCTACACGTGGGGCCGCGACATGGCCGAAACCGAACGCCACATCGAGGCGTTCGAATTTCTGCTAGCCTGCGAACTGGATTTGAGGAGGTTGCGAGCATGAGCCAACTGCGCATTTTCGCCGAGGGCAACAGCGGATCGCCGCAGCAAACATTTTCCACCCATGCCGACGTTTCGCGCGAGCTCGGTAAGGTCGGGATACGCTTCGAGCAGTGGGAGGCATCCAAGCCGCTCGCGCCCGGCGCGACGCAGGAACAGGTGATCGAGGCGTACAAAACCGATATCGAGCGTCTGCAGCGCGAGCAGGGCTATCAGGCCGTCGATGTCATCAGCCTCACGCCCGATCACCCGGACCGCGCGACGTTGCGCCAGAAATTCTTGAACGAACACACGCATTCGGAAGACGAAGTGCGCTTCTTCGTCGCCGGGCGCGGATTGTTCACGCTGCACATTGGTGAAAACGTATACGAAGTGCTGTGTGAGAAAGGCGATCTCATCGGCGTTCCCGACGGCACGCCGCACTGGTTCGACATGAGCGAATCGCCCTACTTCATCGCGATCCGCCTGTTCACGAACAAGGAAGGCTGGGTGGCGAATTTCACCGGCAGCGATATCGCGCAGACTTTCCCGCGCCTGTCGGCCGAATCGCGCGCAGCATGAGTTATCTGGATGAATCGCTCGCGCCCGGCGAGCGCATCGTCGCACGGTTCGCGCTGCACTGGACGGCGAAAGGACGGCTGATCGTCGGCATCATTTTGATTCCGCTCGTGATCGGAATCTTCATTACCGTTTACGAATGGCTGCGGTTGCGCGGCATCGAACTCGCGGTGACGACGCAACGCGTGGTGTACAAAACCGGCATCGTCGGACGCGCGACGGAAGAGATCCGCCTGAGCGCAGTGGAAACCGTCGATTTGCAACAAAGCACCTGGGGTCGCTTGCTCGGTTTCGGCAACGTTCGCGTCACCGGACGCGGCGAAAGCAGTCTCGTGTTCGTGCGCGTTTCCGATCCTGTCGCGGTCAAACGCGCGATCGAAACCGCGTACGCGGCGAACATCGAACACACGTCGGGAATGACACGGTGATCAAGGCGATCCTGACCGATATCGAAGGTACGACCAGTTCGATCAGCTTCGTCAAAGAAACTTTGTTTCCTTATGCGCGCAAACAACTGCCCGCCTTCGTCGTGACGCACACCGACGACATAAACGTGCAGCACTGGCTGCACGAAGCGGCGAAAGAAGCGCGACTGGTTTCGGCGACACAAGAGGAAATGATCGAGCTGCTGCAACGCTGGATCGACGAAGACCGCAAATCGACGGCACTGAAAGCCTTGCAGGGCATGATCTGGGAAGAAGGCTATCGCAACGGCGAATATCGTGCGCATGTTTACCCCGACACGGTGCCGTCATTGCGCGCGTGGCAAGACAAAGGACTTGCGCTGTACGTTTACTCCTCGGGTTCGGTTCCCGCGCAAAAACTGTTCTTCGGATTCTGCGACGCCGGCGATGTCACACCGTTGTTTTCGGGCTATTTCGATACGGAAATCGGCGCGAAACGCAGCGCGGATTCCTATCGCCGCATCGCTACTGAAATTGGATCGCCTGCGAACGAAATCCTGTTTCTTTCCGACATCGACGAAGAACTCGATGCGGCACGCGCAGCCGGCATGAGAACGACGCTGCTCGCGCGAGCGCCCGCGACGTGCCCCGCCAACGGCGCGCATCCATGCGTCGCCGACTTTGCCGCGATCACGATCGATTGATCGCCCATGCAGACGCTCTACTTCAATCTTATTCCGCTGATGTGGCTCGCGTGGGTCGCTTACTGGTTCATCGCTTCGCGCAACGTCAAGAACACGCGGCAGATTGAATCGCTCGGCTCGCGCGCAGCGCACATCGTTCCGCTGATCGTCGCGTGCCTGCTGTTGTGGCCGGCACGCTTGCCCGGCGATTTCCTCGGCGAACCGATCGTGCCGTGGAACGACGCGCTCTATCCGATCGGCGTCGCATGTGTCGCCATCGGTCTCCTATTTTCGTGCTGGGCGCGCGTCATCCTGGGCCGCAACTGGAGCGGCACCGTCACGATGAAGGAAGATCATGAACTGATCCGCACCGGCCCTTATCGTTACGTGCGACACCCGATCTACACCGGTTTGCTGCTCGCGTTTCTCGGATCGGCAATCGCGCGCGATCAGTGGCGCGGTGTGCTCGCGTTGGTCATTGTTTACCTCGCGTTGTGGCGCAAATACCGGCTCGAAGAACGCTGGATGGAAGAAATATTCGGCGACGGCTATCGCCGTTTCCGAAAAGAAACGCCAGCGCTTATTCCCAATCCATTGCGGCGCCGCGCGCCTCCGTGAAAAGTTCGCGCGCACTCACCGTTTTCGCGATTACGTTCCTGCTGGGCTTCGGTTGCGCGTATTTCCTCGTTTCGCCTTCTCAACCGTCGGCACAGATCGCGGCGAAGCACGATCCGCCGCAAACCGAAACGCCGAGTCCCAAGCAGGCGCCGCACGACGACGATGCCGAAAACAGCGCGTGGCCGGACGACGCCGATTCGCCCGAGCAAGTACTTTACGCGCAAACCGCGCGCATGCAGGACGCGATCGGCAAACTTACGCCGCGCGTATCCGATCGCGTCAATCTGTACGTGATCGCATTTGCCGGTGTCGGCGAGGAAAACGTTTTTCGCAACGAAGCCGAGTTCGTCGTGCATCTGTTCGACGAACGTTTCGACGCCGCCGGCCACACGTTGCTGCTCGTCAACAATCCGCAGACACTGCAAACGCAACCGCTCGCGAACCTCACCAATCTCGAAACCGCGATTGATGCCGTTGCCGACCGCATGGACGCAGACACCGACATCCTGCTGTTGTTCATGACCAGTCATGGATCGCAGGATCATGTGCTTTCCGTCAGCATGGATCCGCTGCCGCTCGATCAGATCGGTCCGGATGACTTGAGCGATGTACTGCAGCAAGCGCGCATCCATAACAAAGTGCTGATCATCTCGGCGTGCTACTCCGGTGGTTTCATAAAACCGCTCGAGGACAATGCCACGATGATCATCACCGCGGCACGCGAAGATCGATCGTCATTCGGATGCGGCACCGATTCGGACATTACCGATTTCGGTCGCGCGTTTTTCGTCGAAGGACTCAATCACACCGATTCATTCACCGATGCGTTCAAAGTCGCCGCGTCACTCGTCGATGCGTGGGAAGTGCGCGACAACGAAAAACATTCGTACCCGCAGATATCGAGCACGCCGCAGATCGAAAGTGCGCTCGCGAAATGGCGCCGCGGCATTCATCTCGGACCGCCGGTTCCGTTCGCGCCCGCGCACGAAAAAGATGCTACGTATGTCCTGACAGCGCGTCGTTGAACGCGTTCCGCGTGGCTACTGCGGTATCCGGAAAGTCACAGAACATCGCGTCGACGCCGAGTGAAAACGCGGCGTTCAATTCAGCGACATTGGATTCGAACGGCGCTGGCGGATGATCGTCGCGGAATGTCCACGCGTGCACTTCGAGCCCGTGAGCATGCGCCATCGAAACCAAGCCACTATCGGCACCGCCTCCATCCCACAGCAAATACTTGTTCGGCGCGACGCCGTTCGCCCACGTCGCGAGTTGTCTGAACTGAGCGTCGAGCGCGGCCGCATCAGCGCCGGCGGTTTCGATCAAGGCGAAACAGCGATTGCCGCAGCGTTCCTTCACCTCGCGTAGCACGGCATGATCGAAACACTGCACCCACACGGGTGACGATTCTCCCAGCCATCCGCGCGGCTCGAGTTCGCGCCGAAGTGCCTCGACCGGATCCAGCCCGAGCGCGCGGAAATATTCCGGATGCTTGAGTTCGGGATACAGACATAGCACGCGTGAGATTTGCGTCGTCAATGTCGCGAGCAGATCGAGCGTCATCGAGAAACGCGGCGCGACGAAACGTCCATCGAATTGCCGGTCGCGTGTGGGAAATGGCTGCATCGCGCGCAACGTATCGATTTCGGCCGCGTCGAAATCGCCGATATACCAGTCGTGCTTGCCGGCGATCTCACGCGCGCGTTGTGCGAATTCTTTCCGTGTCGCGATATCGGTACTGCGATGCAAACCCAGATCGTGACGCGCAAACAGCACGCCATCACGACTCATGGTCAGATCCGGTTCGAGCACGTCCGCACCTTGCATGGCAGCGAGGGTGTATCCGTCGAGCGTGTGTTCGGGACGATAACCGCTCGCACCGCGATGCGCGATGATCCGCGTGGCGTTGCCTTGCAGTGTGTTCCACTTCGTCAGTAGTCGAATTCTTCCTTGGATTCGTGACAAACGGCGGTCGGCTCCGGCCGTTTCATCATCCAATGCGCCGTCCAGCATTCGTCGTAGACCGAGCAATAGCAAACGTCGATGCGGAAATGGCCGCGCGCGTCGAACATCGCCGTCGCGAGCGTTTTGTCGAGGGTTCGAAAGGCCGGAACGTCGGTCTCGCGATTCGTGCTCGGCGGAATGACGATGCCTTGCAATCCGGAATATGAGGCCTTCGCCGTCTCGCCGTTGTGGCCGGCCATCACCGCTTCGATGACGTCGTCCCAATGATGCATCGGCCGGTCATCGAGCGACATCGTTACCGATTGCACCGCCGCGGGACCTACGCCGTCATTTTTGAGATGCAACTCGAAACCTTGATGTTCGCCGAAGTCCGAATAGCTGAAACCAATGGCCAGATAAGGCCACACGCTCGCGCGTGCTTGCGATTGCATGAGCCGCGTCTGATAGGCGCCGACCGCGAGTGCGAGCGCGCTGATGCCGAGCGCCGTCAGCGCGCTCCATTGCGCAAGTCGCGATCGCGCGGACGTCGAAGTTTCGGCGGTTTGCGGGTCCACATCGCGAGCCTACCGGCGCCGCGCGGATGTGACAAGTTCAGCCGCGACGCGTGCGCAGTTCGTCCGCCACGTCGTCAAGCGCGACACCACGCGCGCGCAACAGCACGAGCACGTGATACAGCAGATCGGCCGTTTCTCTGGCAATCGATGCCTGATCCTGCGCGACCGCGGCCAATGCAGTCTCGACACCTTCTTCGCCGACCTTTTGAGCGATGCGGCGCACGCCGGCCTCGAACAACGACGTGGTGTAGCGTCCAGCCGGACGTTCGCGCTCGCGTGACGCAATCACGTCATCCAGTTCCGAGACGACGGCCAGCGACGGCGCCGCGTCGCCGAAACAACTGGCGGTGCCGCGATGACAAGTGGGCCCGGCAGGTTCAGCGAGAATCAGCAGCGCATCGCCATCGCAATCGGCGTGTGCCGAACGGAACGCAAGTGTATTGCCCGACGTTTCGCCCTTCGTCCACATCCGCCCGCGGCTTCGGCTCCAAAAAGTAACTTTTCCACTTTGCAGCGTTTGCGAAAACGCTTCGCGGTTTACGTAACCGAGCATCAACACCTGTCCGCTTCGCCAATGCTGCACGATCGCCGGGATCAAGCCGTCGCCTTTCGTCCAATCGAGCGTATCGAGATCGATTGTCATCGCCGCACCGGGATTCCATGCCGCGACAGATCGCGCTTTAGATCCAAAATAATCAACGATCCGTTGTGGAACACGCTTGCTGCCAACGCACCGTCGACGTCCGCTTCGACGAACACCGTATGGAAGTGGGCCGCTTCTCCGGCGCCGCCGGAGGCGATGAGCGGAACGG
>CAZZYA010000084.1:0-13440 GCA_964658115.1 uncultured Rudaea sp.
GCAATCGCCGCGTTTTGTGACGAAATTGTAGATGCCGCCGACACCGTTCTCGTCGCCGGGATACCAGTTTTGCACCGTCGAATATTTGATGCTGGCGTCGTCGAGCGCGACGAGCTCGACCACTGCCGCGTGCAGCTGATTCTCGTCGCGCATCGGCGCGGTGCAGCCTTCGAGATACGACACGCTCGCGCGTTCTTCGGCGATGAGAAGCGTGCGTTCGAACTGGCCCGTGTCGCGCGCATTGATGCGGAAATACGTCGACAATTCCATCGGACAACGCACGCCTTTCGGCACGAACACGAAACTTCCGTCGGAAAACACGGCGGAATTCAGCGCGGCGAAAAAGTTGTCGCCGGTCGGCACGACGCTGCCGAGATAGCTCCGCACGAGTTCCGGATGTTCGCGCACCGCTTCGGACATCGAACAGAAAATCACGCCGGCCTCGGCGAGTTCTTTTCGGAACGTTGTCCCGACGGAAACCGAATCGAACACCGCGTCGACGGCGACGCCCGCGAGTCGCGCGCGTTCGTGCAGCGGCACACCAAGCTTGTCGTAGGTTTCAAGCAGCTTCGGATCGACGTCAGCCAGCGATTTCGGCCGGTTTTTTGGTTGCGAAAAATAACTGATCGCCTGAAAATCGATCGGCGCGATCTTGAGTTTGGCCCAATGCGGCGCTGTCATCGTGAGCCAATGGCGATAGGCTTTTAAACGCCATTCCGTCATCCATGTCGGCTCGTTTTTGCGCGCGGAAATGGCGCGCACGACGTCTTCGTTCAAACCCGGCGGCAAGCTCTCGGATTCGATATCGGTGACGAAGCCCGCCGAATAGCGGCGATTCATCACTTCGGTAACGGCTTCGTTGCCGATGGGCGCACTGGTTTCGATCGATTCGATGTTCATGATCAGACCGTCGCCAGCTGCGCGGGGATCGGAATGGATTTGCGCGATGCGGGTTTCACCATGTCAGCCAGCGAAACGCTGCGTAGCGCTTGCGCGATCGCCTGATTGATGCGGCGCCAGTTCACGCGCACGCCGCAATGCGGCTCGTGTCCGCAGGAGCCGGATTGCGCGCTGCACTCGGTCATGCCGATCGGACCTTCCATGGCGACGACGATGTCGGCGATGGAGATGCGTTCCGGCGTCCGCGCGAGTTTGTAACCGCCGTTGACGCCGCGAAACGATTCGACGAGGCCGCCATGCGCGAGCGACTTCAACAATTTGCTGACAGTCGGCAATTCCAGACGCGCCTTGTCCGCTAACTCCTGCGCGCTGTGCACGGAATCCGGCGCGACCGCGAGCACGGTCATGACGACCGTCGCGTAATCCGTAAGCTTGCTGACTCGGAGCATGAAGATTCTTCTGAACAGTGCGGCGAAGGATGGCCGCCTCTTGGTTTTCCGCGATCAGGAATGATCGCATCGATATGGTACCAAAATTGTACTATTTCGAGCGTGTCGGGTCAAAGTATTACGCCGAGCGGTTAAACTGCAACGCATGAATTCCTCATCGGTCCGCGAGCGCGATTTGCAACACTTCGTTGCAGCGAATCTCGACCAGAAATTCGAACTTTCCGTCGCCTCGGCCGACGCCAGCTTCCGCAGCTACTGGCGCGCGACGTCGCGCGAAAAAACGTGGATCGTGATGGATGCGCCACCCGCGCATGAAGACGTGCGGCCGTGGCTGGACATCGGTGCGCGATTGCGCGCGGCGGGTTTGCACGCGCCGGAAGTGTTCGCCGTCGATCTGCCGAATGGCTTTGTGCTGATGGAGGATCTCGGCAATCGCACCTATCTGCCGGAACTCAACGATGGCACCGTCGACGCGCTCTATGGCGACGCGCTCGATGCCTTATTGCACATGCAGCAGCGCGTGCCGGCCGATGGCCTGCCGGTGTTCGACACGACCAAAACGATTCCCGAAATGGAGCTGCTCGGCGAGTGGTTTCTACGCCGCCATCTCGGCATCGATCCGGGTTGCGACGGTTGGGATGTGATCGAATACGCATTGCGTTTAATCGCGAACGTCGCCGACGAACAGCCACGCCGATTCATGCATCGGGATTTCCACAGCCGCAATTTGCTCGTTGCCGAGCACAGCAATCCGGCGATTATCGATTTCCAGGGCGCGATGCTCGGACCGATTACGTACGATCCCGCCTCGCTGTTGCGCGATTGCTATATCGCGTGGCCGCTCGAACGCGTCGGTGCGTGGGTCGAGCGCTACCGGCAACGTCTCGTCGGCGCGGGAATCGTCAATGTCGATGCCGCGCGTTTCCGGCGCTGGTTCGATCTGATCGGACTGCAGCGCCACATCAAAGTGCTCGGACTTTTTTGTCGACTGAATTATCGCGACGGAAAACCGGCGTATCTGAGTGATCTTCCGCTGGTTGTGAAGTACGTGCTCACCGTTGCGGATCGCTATCCGGAACTGACGGATTTTTCCGCGTTCCTCAAACGCTCCATCGCCGAACGCGATGTGACGAAGGCGGCCGCATGATCGAACGCGCGCTGATTTTCGCGGCGGGCCGCGGCGAACGCATGCGTCCGGTGACCGACACGACGCCGAAACCGCTGCTGCCCGTGCGGGGAACATCGATGATCGTTCGTCACATCGAAGCACTCGCGCGCGCCGGCGTGAACGACGTGGTGATCAACACATCGCATCTGGCCGCGAAATTTCCCGAAGCGCTCGGCGACGGTTCGCAATGGAACGTACGCATCCGCTATTCGTACGAAGGTCAGCAACCGCTAAATTCCGGCGGCGGCATGCTGCGCGCGCTGTCGTTTCTCGGGCACGAACCGTTCATCGCGATCAATGGCGACATCGTCACGGATTATGATTTCTCGACGTTGCCGCGCGATCCCGCCGGCGTCGCGCATCTGGTCGTGATCGACAATCCGGCGCACCATCCCGCTGGCGATTTCGTGCTGCGCGATGGGCGTCTGCACGATGAACTCACGCCACGATTGACGTTCGCCGGCATCGGTGTCTATCGCGCGACGTTGCTCGACGGTCAAACCGGCGGCGCGTTCTCGATGGTGCCGATTTTGCGCGAGGCGATGCGGCGCGGCGAAATCACCGGCGAACGGTATCGCGGCGCATGGACCGATGTCGGCACGCCGCAACGTCTGGCCGACATCAACGGCGCGCTATCGGCCCCCGGTTAGCTGGCGCAAAAACGGAATCGTGATGCGCCGCTTGGCGGCGAGCGATTCGCGATCGATGCGTTCGATCAGCGCCGCCAGGCTGCCGAGATCCCGCGGCGTATGCTCGAACATCCAGTCGATGACGGCATTGTCGAGTTCGATGCCACGCGCATGCGCGCGCAGGCGTACGGCCTCGCGGCGCGCGCTGTCGCCAAGCGGTTTCAGTGCGATTTGCGTGTTGCTCGACAAGCGCGACACGAGATCGGGCAATGCGATGCCGAGTTGCGCGGCCGGCGCGGAGGCGGTAAACACGACCGTCGACGACTCGGCTTTGAGCCGGTTGAACAGATCGAATAGTGCGTGTTCGCTCGACGCGTCGCCGGCGATCGCGTCGACGTCATCGATGGCGACGAAGTCGCTGCCGCCGAACGCGCGGATGGTCGCGGCGCGATCGGCAACGAGTTTATTCATCGACAAATATTGCGCCGAGCGTTTCGCTTCGCTCGCTCGCGTGCACGCAGCAAACAACAGATGCGTTTTTCCGAAACCGGACGCGCCCGACACGAAAATCCACGGCATCGGTTCCGTCGCGGCGCGCGCAATGGCGTCGACCGCCGCGGCGTTTCCATCCGCCACGAAAAGCTCGAAACGCTGCAGCGCCGGCCAGCGCATCGTCAGCGGCAATTGCGCGCTCATGGATGAGGCGGCGGCTCGATATTGTCGACGACGATGATGTCGCCGCCGCCCGGCAACACGATGGTCTGTTCGCGGCCGTGACGATACAGATCGCTCGCGCGATAACGCCGGTGCAAATAACGCAGCACGACCATGCAGACCGAGGCGATCGGCAACGCGAGCAGCACCCCGAGAAATCCGAACAGCTCGCCGCCGGCGAGAATGGCAAAAATGACCGCGAGCGGATGCAAACCGATTTTCTCGCCGACCAGACGCGGCACGAGCACGTAGCCTTCGAGCACATGGCCGATGCCGAACACGACCAGCACGAGGACCACGTGCGTCCAGTCGTGGTATTGCACCACCGCGGCGATGAGCGCCATCAGAATGCCGCTGATGCCGCCGAGATACGGGATGAAACTGATCAGTCCCGCGGCGATGCCGATCAGCGGACCGATGTCGAGGCCGATCGCCCACAAGGCAATCGCATACATGGCGCCGAGCACCAGCATCACCGACACCTGCCCGCGCACGAAGCCGCTCAGCGTTTCGTCCGATTCGCGCGCGAGCCGCACGACGGTCGGTTCGACCGAGCGCGGCAACAGATCATGGATGCTTTCGATCATGCCGTGCCAATCGCGCAGCAAATAGAAAAACGCCACCGGCACGATGATCACGTGGATCACCCACGACACCACCGTGAGACCCGACTTCGAAATGGCCAGCGCGATCGTGGCGGCCGCGCCGCCGGCTTCCTTCCAGTGTTCCTGCAACACGCCCGCGATCTGCTGCATGTCGGGCGCTTCGAGGCTCAGATCGAACTTCGCGTTGAGCCACGGAATGCCGTCACTTTGCAGCCACGCGATCCAGTCCGGCAATTTGCGGATGAGCGTGGCGATCTGACGTTCGATGTACGGCACCAGCAGCACCAGCACGACGACGAACGCGATCAGCAGCACGAGGAACACGATCGTCGTGGCCCACGTGCGGCTGAGTTTCCAGCGCTGCAGGCGATCGACCAACGGATCGAACAGATACGCGAAAATCGCGGCGACGGCGAACGGCGTAAGCACCGGCGACAGCACATACAGCGCGACGCCGACGAGCAAAACGAGCGCGATCAGTTGCCAGCGTTGCGTGATCTTCGGCGTCATGGCGCCGCTCGATGTCGCGCGTGCGCGGCTTTGGCCGTCCAGATGACCACGTACTGCAGTCCGCTCACGATCGCCATCGCGGCGGTGACGAAAATCGCGCTCGTCATCAGCGCGTGCGGGAACTCGACCCACGATGTCAGATTCACGAGCTGCAACACCACGTAGACGATCTGCACGCACGTATTGAGCTTGGACAACGTCGTTGGTTGTGCATCGATGCGGCCGACGAGATTGTGATACGCAACCGCGCCCGCGACGATCACGATGTCCCGTCCGACCACGAGCCAGGTCAGCCATTCCGGGTGCGCGCCGACCAGGCCGAGCGAAATGAAACAGCCGATCAGCATCAGTTTGTCGGCGATCGGATCGAGCACGCCGCCGATCCAGCTTTGCCAATGGAAATGCTTGGCGAGCCAGCCGTCGAGCGCGTCGGTCAAGCCTGCGAAAAGCGCGACGACTACGGCGGCGTCGTAATGCCCTTCATCAATCAGCCACACCAACGGCGCGACCAGCAACATGCGCAAAGCGGTCAGCGCATTGGGTAGATGCCGCCACGGCGATGCTGCGGGTGACACGATGGATCGTTCGTTCACGGATGCATATCGAGCAGCGCGTCGACGCCTTCGACGGGCGGCTTGGCGTTGCTGACGCGTATCGGTCCGTTGCCCAGCGAATCGAGCACGCGCTGCAGCGGGCCGATGGTATCGATGCGCAATTCAACGCCGTCGCCGCGCGCCTGTTCGGATTGCACGGCGCGCACGAGTTCGTTGTGACTCAGTGTGCCGACCAGACGCGCATAGTCATCCGCAGATGCGACGCCGCTCACCCATACGCGATAACTCTGCGCACGCCTGTCGGTCGCCGCGGTCGCGTCGGCACCGGTTCGCGCCGCGCCGCCGATGAGCTGATCGATGGCGTCGCGATCGAACTGCGCGACGAGCGTCAGACTCACTTGGGGCTGGCCGCTGTCGTTGGCGACGTCCTGCCGATACGAATACTGCTGCACGAAACGGCTCGGCGCAGCGATGGCTTTGGACACGTCCGGCCGCGTGAGGACGCTGTTGTCGCCGCTGACTTTGGTGATCACCTGCGCCAGCGCCGTTTTCAGCGCTTCGTTGCGTTCGGGCTCGGACTGCGAAGTCACTGGCGCCTCGCCGCTGTACAAACCGCCAGCCACGGCCGAAGCGGTCACGGCGAGCGCGACAACGAGCAAAATGGTGCGGAACGAGGACGAGCGCACAGCGATATCCGTAAGGCCGGCGAGAAGCGCCAGTCTGCCCAATCGCAGCGCGAACGTCTATCATTCGCCACCTTTCCTTCCGCGCCCAGCGCGACGCCCATGTCCGAGAAAGAGGCACTCACCTATCGCGCCGCCGGCGTCGACATCGATGCGGGCGAAGAAGTCGTCGAGCGCATCAAGCCGCTGGTCGCGCGCACGTTCCGCAAGGAGGTGATGACCGGACTCGGCGGATTCGGCGCGCTGTTCGAACTCGCGGGACGTTTCAAGGAGCCGGTGCTGGTTTCCGGAACCGATGGCGTCGGCACCAAACTCAAGCTCGCGCAAACACTGAATCGTCACGACACCATCGGCATCGATCTCGTGGCGATGTGCGTCAACGACGTGCTCGTTCAGGGCGCCGAACCGCTGTTCTTCCTCGATTACTTCGCGACCGGCAAACTGGATGTCGCGACCACCGTCGCCGTGATCGGCGGCATCGCCAAAGGCTGTGAACTCGCCGGGTGCGCGCTGATCGGCGGTGAAACCGCAGAGATGCCCGACATGTATGCGCCGGGCGAATATGATCTGGCCGGCTTCAACGTCGGCGCGGTGGAAAAGGCGAACCTGATCGACGGCTCGAAAATCCAGGAAGGCGACGCCGTCATCGGCATCGCGTCGAGCGGCGCGCATTCGAACGGATATTCGCTGGTCCGGAAAATTGTCGCGCGCGCTGGCAATCCATTCGATCTGGATATCGGTGGCATCAAACTCGCCGACGCGCTGCTCGCGCCCACCACGATTTACGTGAAACCGATTCTCGAACTGCTCAAAAAGCAGAAGGTGCACGGCATGGCGCACATCACCGGCGGCGGCTTGACGGAAAACATCATTCGCGTCGTGCCCGACAAACTCGGATTGTCGATCGACACCGCGACGTGGAAACTTCCCGCCGTGTTCGACTGGCTGCAGCGCGAAGGCAAGGTGGCGAAACCCGAAATGTGGCGCACGTTCAATTGCGGCATCGGCTACACCGTGATCGTGGCGGAGGACGCCGTGGCGAGCACGCTCGCGAACCTGAATGCTTTGCATCTGACGTCAATGCAGATCGGTGTCGTCACGCGTACAGCCGGCGTCGATCGGGTGTACATTCGCTGAAACCTTTTTGCGAAGGAGTCGAGCATGACCCTTCATTCACTGATCCTCGCGCTGACGCTGACGCCGCCCGCGTTCTCGACATTGCCCGCGAATTTCGTCGTCGCGCCGGACAAAATGTCGTTCAGCCGCGCTGAACCATTTCATGCGGGCGATCGGCTGCAAGTCGAATCGCCGTATTTGTATGGCGACGACCTCGTCGCGTTCGGACGCTGTCTGGATTCCGAATGCGCGAAGCTGGATATCGTGCGGGTGTGGACCGCGCTCCATCACGGCAAGGTTCGCGACTACGTGAACATTTTGCAGGACGGCAATTACATTTTTTTCGGCAACACGCTGCCGCACAATTTGTCGTCGATCGAACGGCATGGCTGTCTTCGCAACGCGCCGTTGAACAAAGTGTGCAGCGAGTCGCAACGACTGGCCATCACCGATGTGAAGACATCGCCGAGCGTATTTCGAGTTCGTTTCAGCACCGATAGCTGGTTCTGGGTGCGCGAGATCCGCAGCGTCGGGGAATGACGGAAAAACGTTCGACCACGCCGCCGCTGCGCGTGGCGGTGCTCGCCTCCGGGCGCGGCAGCAATTTCGCGGCGATCGCGTCGGCGAACTTGCCGATAGATCTGGTCGGCGTGTTCAGCGACAGACCCGGATCGCGTGCCCTCGAACTGGCGCGAGAACGCGGCATACCCGCGGTCGCGCTCGATGCGAAAACGTATACCGATCGCGAACAATTCGACCGAGAATTTTTCGCGCGCATCGCCGCGGCGAAACCCGATCTGCTCGTGCTGGCCGGCTTCATGCGCGTGATCGATGACGCGGTGATCGCCGCGTGGCATGGTCGCGCGATCAACATTCACCCGTCATTGCTGCCGAAATATGCCGGACTGCGGACGCATCAACGTGCGCTTGATGCGCGCGACCGCACGCATGGCGCGAGCGTCCATTTCGTCACGGCGGAACTGGACGGTGGACCTGTGATCGCACGAATCGAATTGGATATTCGCGAAGACGACGACGCGTCGTCGCTCGCCGCGCGCCTATTGCCACTCGAACATCGCTTGCTCGTGGCAACGATCGATGCGTTCGCGCATCGCCGCATCGTGCTCGGTAAAAACGGCGTCGTCGTGGATGGCGCGCCGTTGCGCCATCCGTTGCGTTTGAATTCCGAGGGCACGCTGGCGCTCTAACGCCGCATTCAGCTTGTGCGTGCGAGGCTGCGCGCGGTCGAATTTATGGAGCTGCTGGTCATGAAATGGATACTCGCCGCGTCGTTGAGCGCCGGTGTGGCCACGGGTTTCGCGGCGGCCGGCAACGCGCCGTTGGCCGGTTTCAAAGCGAGCTATGAAGTCCTGCGCAACGGCAAGCCGCTCGGCAAAGCGACGCTCGACCTGCACGACGCCGGCAACGATTGGGAATTCGTCAGCGATACGCAAGGCACTGCCGGCATGGCCGCGATGGTCGGTGCGGAAGTGCACGAGAAATCCACGTTCACGTGGAACGCGAGCAAGCCGCAATGTTTGACGTATGCATTCACGCAACGGGCGCTGAAGTCGAAGGAAACGACGATCACGTGCGACTGGAATGCGAAATCCGCGAACGTCGACGACAACGGCAAACCGGCGAACGTATCGTTGACATCCACCGCGATGGATCGTCATCTGGTGCCGCTGGCGTTGATGGTCGATCTGAAAGCGGGCGCACAGATGTTGAGCTATCCGGTGATCGACAAGTCGCAAGTTTCCGATCAGCAATATGTGCAGTCCGGACACGAAATTCTTAATCTTTCGTCCGGGAATATCGATACGGTAAAAGTCACGCGCGATCGCGGTGCGGATGCGAAACGTTCGACGACTTACTGGTTCGCGCCGCAGAAAAACTGGATGCCGGTGCAGATCGAGCAGATCGAAAAGAACGGCGAGACGATCACGATGCGGCTAGCGTCCGCGAAATAATAGAGAGAGAGCGCGCGGCGGCATCCGGTTTGGCGATGCCGGTCATGCGTGCACGCATGGCGGCGAGCTGTTCGGCGTCGGACAACAGTTTCGTCAGTTTGTATTCGAGCGAATCGGCGTCGTTCGCTTTCAGCGCGACGCCGCATTCGAGCAGATAGTCCGCGTTGCGTTCTTCCTGACCCGGAATCGGCGCGACGATGATCATCGGCAATCCCATCGCCAGGCATTCCGATGTGGTCAACCCGCCCGGTTTGGTCACGGCGATATCCGCCGATTTCATCACGCGTTCGATCGTGCGCGTGAAACCCATCGGAAAAACTTTGCCCGGATATTTTTGCGCAGCGGTGTGCAACTTCGCCAGCAGCGTTTCGTTTTTGCCGGCGAGCGCAACGATCTGGAAATTGCGGTCGATCGCGGCGAGACGTTCGACCAGCGTTTCGAGACCGCCGACACCCGCGCCGCCCGCCATGACGAGCAGCGTCGTCCGCTGCGGATCGAGGCCGACTTCTCGCGCGCACGTAAACCGATCAAGCGTCTGCAGGAATTGCGGAGAGATCGGTATGCCGGTCGCGTGGATGATGTTGGCGTCGATGCCACGCTGCGCGGTGCGCCAGGCGATTTCGTCGTTCGCGACGAAGTAACCGTGCATGTGCGGATGAATCCACAGCGCATGCACGTCGAAGTCGGTGATCTGCACAAACACGGGTGGAACGGCGTGACCTTTGCGGATGCGTCGCGACAACAGTTCCGGCGCGATGAAATGCGTGCAGACGATCGCGTCGGGATCCAGCGTTTCGATTTCCGCATACAGCTTGCGTGTGTTCAGCCGTTCGATCTGTTTGCGGACGGATGAGATTTTCGATTCGCGAGCGGGCCTGTCGGTGTGCTGATACAGGTACGCCCATAGCAACGGCGCCTTTTCGATCAGCTTGAGATAGCCGTCGAAATACAGTTTGCGGAACGTGGGCGGCACGAGATCGAGCACGTCGATGTGCGTTAGTTTGAGATTGGGGAATTCGCGCGCGGCCGTTTCGCACAGTGCTTGCGCGGCGCGCACATGACCCGCGCCGGCCGACGCGCTGAGAACGAGAATGTGTTTTTGCTTGGCCCCCACCCGCCACTCCGTCATTCCCGCGAAAGCGGCAATTCTGCGGCTCCGATCTTAGACGGGCGACGAGCGAAAGGCACTGGATTCCCGCCTTCGCGGGAATGACGGACACCGAATCAGGACGGAAGACGCCTGATCTTCGCGCCGAGCGAACCGAGTTTTTCTTCGATACATTCGTAGCCGCGATCGATGTGATAAATGCGATCGACCGTCGTATCGCCTTTGGCGACGAGACCGGCCAGAACGAGGCAAGCAGACGCGCGCAAATCGGTCGCCATTAACGGCGCGCCGGACATGCCGTCAACGCCGTGGATCACCGCGACGTTACCTTCGAGGCGGATGTCCGCGCCGAGGCGTTCGAGTTCATGGACATGCATGAAGCGATTTTCGAACACGGTTTCGGTGATGGTGCCGACGCCTTCGGCCACGGCGTTGAGCGCGGTGAATTGCGCTTGCATGTCGGTCGGGAAAGCGGGATACGGCGCGGTGGTGATGTCGACGGCGCGCGGACGCCGGCCGTTCATGTCGATTTCGATCCAGTCGTCGCCGGTGTTGATGTGCGCGCCGGATTCCTCGAGTTTGGCGAGCACCGCGTCGAGCGTTTTCGGACGCGCGCGTTTCGTGGTGACGCGTCCGCCGGTAATCGCGGCGCCGACGAGGAACGTGCCGGTTTCGATACGGTCGGGCAACACGTCGTAATGCGTACCGTGCAGACGCTCGACGCCTTCGATCGTGATCGTACTGGTGCCGGCACCGTCGATCTTGCCGCCCATCGCGATGATGCAGTTGGCCAGATCGATCACTTCGGGCTCCTGCGCGGCGTTCTCGATGATCGTCGTGCCTTGGGCGAGTGCGGCGGCCATCATGATGTTTTCGGTGCCGGTGACGGTGACCAGATCCATCACGATGCGTGCGCCTTTCAAACGTTTCGCGCGTGCTTTGATGTAACCGTTCTCGACCGTGATGGTCGCGCCGAGTGCTTCGAGTCCGCGCAGATGCTGATCGACCGGACGCGATCCGATCGCGCAACCGCCGGGCAACGATACGTCGGCCTGACCGAACTTCGCCACCAGCGGACCGAGCACGAGGATCGACGCGCGCATCGTTTTCACGAGATCGTACGGCGCGAAATACTTATCCGCGGTGCGCGGATCGACGTGGATGTTCATGCGCTCGTCGATGGTGAGCTGCACGCCCATCTGGCCGAGCACTTCCATCGTCGTGGTGACGTCGTGCAGATGCGGCACGTTGCCGATGGTGACGGGCTCGTCGGCGAGCAATGTCGACGCGAGAATCGGCAGCACCGCGTTCTTCGCGCCGGAAATCCAGACATCGCCTCTGAGAGGCTCGCCACCACTGATTACGATCTTCGCCATTCCGATCTCCGAGCCGTCCATGGTGTTCCTTCGTGCGTACACGGCTGCCGTCCGGGAGCCATGGCGTGAAGCGATGTCTTATGTCGTTGCTAACTCTGGACGTGAGACGCTTCTTGCGGCGTCAGCGTCTTGAGCGAAAGCGCATGAATCTCGCCACCCATCAAATCACCCAGCGTCGCGTAGACCATGCGGTGTCGCGCCAACGGCAACTTGCCTGCGAACGCGGCGGACACGACCGTCGCCTCGAAATGCACGCCGTCGGGTCCGTGCACATCCGCGCGTGCATCGGGAAGCCCTTTCTCGATCAGATTCTTGATGGTCTCGGTGTTCATCGAAAGGCCGGGTTGTGGCGGCGTGCGGGCAGTTGCGCGGAAGCGACGAAGTTGCGTCGAAACGACAGCAGGTATCCGATGTCCGACTGCGTCCGCGAAGAGTTCGTCAGCTACAATAGAGGTTGCGCATGGTACTGAAAAACCAGAGCGGCAGATACCGGGAACAGGACGATGAGCCTGCATTTTCTTTCCTACGATCTTTTTTCATGAACGCTCAACTCCAAGCTGTCGTGCCGCCGGCGCTCGCCGTGACGCATCCTCTGCTCGATCCCGGCGCGCTCGTGCGCAGTGCGTTGACCGTCATCGACACCGAAGCGCGCGCTATCGAGGTACTCAAGGGTCGCATCAACGATGCATTCTTGCGCGCGTGTCAACTGATGTTCGAGTGTCCAGGGCGCATCGTCGTGTCCGGCATGGGCAAGTCGGGACACATCGCGCGCAAAATCGCAGCGACGCTTGCCTCGACGGGAACGCCCGCTTTCTTCGTGCATCCGGGCGAAGCGAGTCACGGCGATCTCGGCATGATCACGCAAAAGGATGTCGTTCTCGCGCTGTCGAACTCCGGCGAGACGGATGAATTACTGACCATCCTGCCCGTGATCAAGCGTCAGGGAATTCCGCTGATCGCGATGACGGGCAACACCGATTCGTCACTTGCGGCGATGGGCGACGTGCATCTCGACGTGAGCGTCCCGGCCGAAGCGTGTCCGCTCGGATTGGCGCCGACGGCCAGCACAACCGCTGCGCTCGTGATGGGCGATGCGTTGGCGATCGCACTGCTCGAAGCGCGCGGATTCACCGACGAGGATTTCGCGCGGTCGCATCCGGCTGGAAGTCTCGGACGTCGATTGTTGCTGCACATCAGCGACATCATGCACACCGGCGAGCAGATTCCGAGCGTGGGCGCGGACGCGGGCTTGTCGCACACGCTGATGGAAATGACGCGGAAAGGTTTGGGAATGACCGCGATCGTCGACGCACAGAAACGTTTGCTCGGCGTGTTCACTGACGGCGATTTGCGTCGTGCGCTCGACAACACGAAAGTGGATCTGCGCGTGACGCCGGTAACCATGCTGATGACGGCGAAGCCTAAGACGATCAGTCAGGATAAGTTGGCGATCGAGGCGGCGCGGTTGATGGAGGCGCACAAGATTCATGCACTGCTGGTTGTTGATTCGGAGAATCGGGTCGTTGGGGCGTTGAATATTCACGATCTGCTGCGCGCGCGTGTTGTTTGATGCTGAGTAGTTGGTTGATTTTTTGAAGACAGAGCTTCCGCTCGGAACGAGCGGGTAACTTTTTGTCCGGTGACAAAAAGTCACC
>CAZZYA010000085.1:0-13166 GCA_964658115.1 uncultured Rudaea sp.
CCGCCGGCGCGCGCGAACTGGCCGAGCGCGCACTCCGCGCCAATCCGGATGATAGTTCCGCGCTCGTTCTTCTCGTCGCCGCGCAACTCGGTGTCGGCGATGCGGAAAATGCGCTGCGAAATTGCGAAACGTTGCTCGCGACTTCGCCCGACGATCAGTACCTCATCGCCCTGCAGACGACCGCGTGGCGACTGCTGGACGATCCGCGTTACGCGGAACGTTGCGATTACGCGAATCTCGTCGTGTCGTCGTCGCTCGACGCGCCACCCGGTTGGATCGATCTGTCTGGATTTCTCGGCGATGTGAAACGCAGTCTCGATCAGCTGCACGCGCCACTCAGTCATCCTCTCCTGTTCCAGTCGCTGCGCAACGGCACCGAGACCACCGGCGATCTTGCGCGCAGCGACGATCCCGTTATTCGCGCATTGTTCACCGCATTCGATGCGCCGATCCGCGACTATCTCGCTCGCATCGGCCACGGTTCCGATCCGCTGCGCCGGCGCAATCGCGGCGCGTATCGTTTCAACGGCGGCTGGTCGGTACGCCTGCGCAGCGCGGGCTTTCACAACAGCCACGTGCATCCGCGCGGATGGATTTCATCGGCGTGCTACATCGATTTGCCGAATCGAATGAATGATGACAAACCCGAGGGCTATCTAAGTTTCGGCGTACCGAGCATGCGAACCACACCGTCGCTAGCGGCCGAACACACGGTGCGGCCGCGCGTCGGCATGCTCGTGTTGTTTCCATCGTATTTCTGGCACGGCACTGTGCCGTTCACGAGCGATCGCACGCGGCTCACGGTCGCGTTCGACGTTGTACCGAACCGCGATGGTTGAGTTTTCAGTTCGCGATGGCGTTGAAGGCGATCACGATGCGCGCTTCGTCGCCGTCGTGCGGTTCGACGTAATGTTCCATCCACGATGGAAACAGCACGATCAATCCGGATTCCGGCGCGAGGTGGACATCACGATAGCCGTTCGGCACCACGCCTTTCACGTAACCGTGGACGACGCCGGGGCGCGGATCGCGAAACACGAGTTTGCCCGAGCCCAAGGGCACTTTCAGATAGAAACTGCCCGACAGCAGACAACCTTCGTGCACGTGCAGGAAATTGAATCCGCCGCGATCGTGCATGTTGACCCACGACTGCAACCGGAACGCATCGCGCACATTCATTTCGCGCAACGCGTTCGCGCACGCGGTGTGGATCGCGGCGCGCAACGCGGCGAATTCGGGCCGTTCGAGCACCGTCATGTCTTCGCTGTTCCAGCCGTGCCGGTTGGTGCGTCCGGCCGGCTTCGGACTCGACGCACGCAACGCGTGCACGGCGTCGATCCATGCGGCGAACTGCGGAGCGAGCGACGGCGTGCGGCTTTGCCAAATGCGCGTCGCGAACAGATCGACCGGCTCGAGCGTTGCCGCTGCGGGCAGTGTGGCCGGAGCGCTGTACGTGAATGTATAACCGGTTTTCATCCATTTAGTTTGCGCGTGGCGCAGTACGGACCGCAAGTTCGCCGATAGGCCGAGGATAGTTCAATGAAACCCGCAACGATGTTATGCCCGCTCGTCGCGTTGATCGCGTTCTCCGCCGCGCAGGCGTCCGACGATCCGACGTTCACGCTTACCGCGACAGCGCAGGATTTCGCGCGCTATTTCCCGACCTATCTCGCGAACGGATATTTCGCCACGATGTCGGCGCCGCGGGGCACCGAGGGAAATCTCGCCTATCTGGTCGGCCTCATGGATTATGGCAAGGACGATGTTTCGCGTCCCGCCGCCATTCCGGGCTGGACCGAAATGGATTACTCCACCGGCGACTCGAAAGCCGGCCATTTCTGGATGAATCAGGTTCGCCTGGACCCGGCCGTCTTCGCGGATTATCGCCAGACGCTCGATATGCGGGCTGCCACGTTGACGACGAACTACCGCTACGACGATCACGGACGCAAGACGCGCGTCGAGGTCGTCACGTTCGCCAGTCAGGCGTCGCCGCATCTGGCCGCGACGCGGCTGTCGATCACGCCGGAATTCGACGGCACGGTCGAACTGTCGTTCGCTCTGAACCTGTGGGCGCCGCATCAGCCCCGTTTCGCGATGGGTACATTGAGCGGCGAAGAAATGCAGGAAGTCGTCGCGGCCAACAACATGGATTTTCTCGCGACGCCGCCGGCGACACCGGATCGCGCTGCAGTCTGGTATCACGGCGATACGCACGTGCTCGCTGCCGACGGCGACGTGAAAGACGCCAGTCTCTGGCTCGACGGCCGCGCCGAACAAGGGTTGCCGATGGCGGAAGCGTCCGCGCTGCGGCTGCCCGCCGACATCGAAATCGCCGATGCGCAGCTTTATCACAGCGTAACGCGACTGGCGCTGAACCTGAAGATAAAAGTACAAAAAGACGAAAAGTATACATTCGACAAATTCGTGGCCGCGTCTCGAGCCGACTGGGGAGGCGACGCGAAAGCGGATCTCGCGCTGGCGAAGTCCGCACGCAAAGACGGTTTCGACGCATTGCTACGCGCGCACCGCGCCGCGTGGGCCGAATTGTGGCGCTCGGACATCGTGATCGACGGCGATGTGGCCGCGCAAACGCTGGTGCACTCGGATCTGTATTACCTGCTGTCCGCGTCGACACCGGACACGCAATGGTCGATCGGCGCGTGCGCGATGACGCCGGGTTATTCCGGCCACATATTCTGGGACGCGGACACCTGGATTTTCCCCGCGCTGTTGCTGCTGCATCCCGATCGCGCGAAATCGGTCGTCGCGTTTCGCGCACATACGCTGCCGGCTGCGCAGGCGCGTGCGCGCGACGCCGGATTCAAAGGCGCGAAATATCCGTGGGAAGCGGACGCCGAGAACGGCACGGAACAGACGCCGCATCCCGCGCACGTACTCGGCGAGCGCGAAATCCACATCAATGCCGATGTCGCCATCGCGCAATGGCAATACTGGCTCGCCACACACGATCGCGATTGGCTGAAAAAATCCGGCTGGCCGGTGATCAAAAATCTTGCCGATTTCTGGGCGAGTCGCGCGACGTGGAAGGCGGACGCGCACCGCTACGAAATCGAACACGTCACCTCCGTTGCGGAAAGTTACAACGACGTTCCGAACGACACGTTCACGAACGCGTCCGCACAAAAAGTTCTTCGCATTGCCGCCGAGGCCGCCGCGCTGATCGGCGAGAAAGCCGATTCCCACTGGGCCGATGTCGCGAACAAACTCTACATCCCATTCTCGCGATCCGAACAGCGGCATTACGATTTCGACCCAAGCGTTCCGCGCGAACCGTGGGAAGGCAGCACGCTCGGATTGCTGATGTACCCCAATCTGGATCTGCCGTTGTCGCCGCAAATCCGGCGCAACGATTTCGATCACGTGATGGAATCGGTGAAACTGACGCACCACGAACCGCATGGGATGAGCGCTGCGCCAGCCTCGATTGCGGCGGCATCGGTCGGCGATGCGGATCTTGCAGTCGCGTGGATGCAAGGCATTTTCACGAGCGGCCTGCTCAAATCGCCGTTCAATGTGCGCACGGAAACGGCGACCAACAACACGGGGTATTTCGCGACGGCGTCGGGCGGCTTCGTGCAGATACTGATGTATGGATTCGCCGGACTGCGCATCGAGGACAAGGGACTTGCCGACGCTTATGCGCCGGTTCTGCCGCCGGCGTGGAAATCGATGACCTTGAAGAACATCACGTTTCGCGGTCGAAACTATGACATCACCATCGACCGCGGCGCCGACGGCAAACCGCGCCTGACGCGTAAACCGATCTGACGGTCAGTGCTTGCCGGGCGTCGGCGCCGCCGTTTCCGCGCGCTGCTCGCGTTCGGAAATGGTTTCCGGTTCGCCGACGGTAACGACGCCAAATTGCGTCTGCACGAAATCGCTGAACTGATCTTTCACCGATGCGAGGAAATGCCCGCCGTTCGCGGTGGTGGTGTCCGGACGGGTATCGACGCGCTGAACCTGGCTTAGCATCGGGCCCGCGGCGCGCGTATCGCCGCCGCCACCGCCGAAGTTTCCGTAGATGTCGATGTTGTATTCCGCCGGGCCGTTGAGCTGGCCTTTGTAGCGCTGATACGCCGCGTTGAACTTCGTCGTCGCGCGATCGAGCGTGACCTTGTCGCTGTAGTCAACGATGAGTTCCTTGAACAACACGCTGGCTTTCGCGCGTTCTTCCGGCGTGGCTTTGATATACGCGTCGCCCAGCGCCTGGTCGATATACGTCACGTGTCGCTGCGCCGCGATGCCGAGCCAGACGATGCCACGTACCTTGTCGATCGGTACGCCTTCAGCTCCGTTGATATACAACATGCCAGCATCGTACTGGGCGATCTTGTTTCCCCAATATCCGGCCCTCTGATACATCTCCAACGCTTCGCGAAAATTCTTGTGTTTGACTGCTTCGAGCGCACGCTGCTCGTAATATTTTCCCGGAACGTAATCGAGCGTTATCTGAAGATCGCCGGATAACGCGTTTTCGGTTTTCTGCGCCATCGCGTGATAAGGAATTGCGCACAGCGAAACGGCGAGGGAAAAAAAGGCGAGTGAATATCGGTTTATTTTCATGCGGTGAACTCCTGCATCGCAGCACAATTCAGCGTGCTCGCTCGATGGTGACCAGCTCGGACGATTCGGGCTGCGGCAGCAAAACGGTGAGGCCGCTTTGCTGCAGTTCGCGTCCGGTCTGCGTGCGATCGGGTGACGACGCGTCCTTGAAGTGTAGGCGATAGCGCGCGTCGGCGTGTAAACCTCGCAGTGTAAAACTATGTCTTTCGGTCGCGTCCTTGCCGTGGAAGGCGTAGAGCACGCCACGTTCGCGCCCCGCATCGAAGTATTCGACGCCGTCCCAGCCTTTTCCGTCCGGCCGCGTACCGACGTGATAAAGCTCGGCGTCGCGAATCAGTGGACGCAGCGTTTTCTTGTAGAACGCGATTTCGTCGAGCGCGGCGGCGTGCTGTTCGGCGTTCCATGAATTCGTGTCGATCATCACCGTGAACCAACCCATCATTCCGCTGCGCAGCACGTAGCGGAAATTCGCGATACGCGGCGCCGCCCAATCTTTGACGTAGGTTTCGAGCATCGCTGACGGCAACACCTGACTCGCGTCGAAAAACGCCTGCCGATTCGATAGCGGATCGTAGGCATCGACGATGGAGAAGTAATCGCCGTGTGCGGCGCTTCCGAAATCGACCATGCGGCCGCCGTCGTTGCAAATTTCGCGCAGCAAATTCGGATGCGTACGCTTCAGCGCGCGTTGGATGTCGTAGTACGCGTTCGTCGCATGCAGGCTGACGTCGGTGTCGTTCGTGCTTTGCACCCACGGAAATTCGTCGTCGGTGTAGCGCGTGATGTGAGCGCTATCCGGTGGCGTATGCGGATGATCGGTGCGATCGCATCCTTCAGCGACGACATAGCCATCGTGCTCGAGCATGTCGAGATGGTTTTCGCCGACCAGACGTTCCGTTTCGTGCAGTGCCCAATCTTTCGCGGCGGGCACGCCGAGATCGATGGTGATGCCCTTGAATTCCGCCGGTTTCCAGTTCGGCGGCGGATCGGTCGTGAGCCAGTCGCGCACGTTCGCATCGTCGACGCGGAGCGCGCCAGACGACTTGCCGATGCCGGCTTGGGCCCAATCGGCCCACAAACCGAAGCGCATGCCAAGACGATGCGCGCGATCGGACAACGCCGCGATACCGTGCGGGAATTTCGTCTCGTCCGCACGCCAGTCGCCGACGGCGCGGAACCAGCCCGCGTCGACGTGGAACAGTTCGAATCCGAGTCGATGTGCATCGTCCATCATGCGCATCGTCTGCGTTTCAGTGATCGCCATCGCGCTGCCCCAGCTATTGTTGGTGACCAGCGGGTAGGCGGCATCGCTCAACGTGGCCGGATCGTTCAGCACCGTGCGCACCCAGCGGTGCAAGGTGTTGGCGGTGTCGTCGGTGTCGCCATCGCTCGCGCCGACGAAGACGGTTGGCGTGGCGAATGTTGCGCCCGGAGAAAGACGCGTGCGGAACGGCGCCGGATCGGCATTCAGGCCCGCGCTGCCTTCGACACTGTTGTCGTGCCGCGTCAGCATCATCGCGACTCTTCCGCTGAATTCAATGCCGACGTACCAGCCGTTCGGTTTATCGTTTTCGCGCACGAAAAAATACGGAATGATTTCACGCGCTTCGTCGGTGCGCGGATGCGCGAACGGACTCGACGTGCCGCGCCACGCATAACCATCGTCGATCGCAACGACATGCGTTCCGATCGGCGGTGCCTCGCCGGCGCCTTTGTCGATCCAGATTTCTTCGAGCGGTTGCGATGCCGGCACGTTCCATCGAAAACGGAAACTGTCTTGCAGCGGCAGCCACACTTCGCGCGTGTCACGATTTTCGATACGGATCGTGTGTTCGAGCGGACCGTGCCCGGCGCGCGCAATCCATTCCCACGTTAGACGTAACGCAGGCTTCGCATTCTCATAAACGAGTGCGGCGTCTCGCGCGGTGACGTGACTTTGCGTCGCGTCGAATCGCCACCGCAGCGGCGTGTCGATGCCGTCGATGACTACGCTCGGAATCAACGCTTCGTCGATGTCTCCTCGCCACGCATCGCCACCGGCTCGTTCGAGTGACGCGACGCGCGGCGCTTCCGAACCGGCGCGGAGCATCACGCGGTTATCGGCATTGCCGACGGTGAAATCACGGGCGTTCGCCGTCGCGGCGATCAGAACGGCCGCGAGCGCGAACGCGCGCACCGGCGCGATCAGTCGGCCAGTTTCCGTATCCAGATGTTGCGGAAACTGATCGCCGGCGATGGATCGCCGTGTGACTGCAGTTTGATCGGCGCTTGCGTGTACGCCTTGTATTTCGGCGCGCCCCGATACGTCGTTTCGCCTTTCAGCTCGAAATGGTTCTGCACGAGCACGCCGTTCTGGAACACGGTGACGCATGCGGGCGTCGCAACGCTGCCGTCGGACTTGAACGTCGGCGCGGTCCAGATTACGTCGTAGGTTTCCCAGCCACCCGGCGCGCGCATCGAATTCGCGAGCGGCGGTGATTGCTTGTAAACGCTGGCGGCCTGTCCGTTGACGTACGTTTTGTTGTTGTACGAATCGAGGATTTGGACCTCGTAGCCGGCATCTTCGGGGCCGGTGGATGCCACGAACAATCCGCTGTTTCCGCGGGCCTGACCTTCGCCGGTCATACCTTTCGGAATTTGCCATTCCAGATGCAACTGATAATTTCGGAACGATTGTTTCGTTTCGATGTTGCCGGTTTTCTTGTCGACGGTGACGACGCCATCGTGCACTTTCCAGCGCGCGGGCGATTTGTCGTTCGTCATCACCCATTGATCGAGATTTTTTCCGTCGAACAACACGATCGCATCCGACGGCGGCGCACTGTCGGTGGCGCCCGGCGTGACGATGGGCGGCACGGGTTCCCATTGTTCGGTGAGCTTCGGGTCGGCGTTTTCGTCGTTCACGGCGGGCGCGGGGGTCTGTGCGGCGGCATTCGCGATGCCGAAAGCAACCAGTGTAGCGAGGGCCAACAAGCGATGCTGCAACAAAGGTGCGTTCATCGAATTCTCCCTATTCATGAGGTGTGCGATTTATGCGAGACCGACTTTTTTGAGCACTTCGATCGGCGGACCGTCGAATCGCGGAAGTGGAACGTTGCCGATGTAACGTAGATCCTTGCGCCCCTGCGGCGTGGTGTAAAAGCCGCCAGCGGTGAGGTCGCGATAGCGGGCGAAAAATTTCGCCGCGTCGACGAACGCGGGTTTGGCGTCGGGAAGGTAAGCGATGTCGTCGCAAATCGCGGTCTGCTGTGAGGCTTCGAGATCGACGAAAGTTTTCTTCGCGCCGAAACGCGCAGCGGATGCGCGGTCGAGCCAAGCGAATCCATCGAGCACGATGTTGCGGTCGTCGTGCTGACGTGCGTACGGCGCACTGACCCATTCGTCGAGAAAATCGACGACGCCGACCTGCGACGCGCTTGGCGAATTCTCGTCGGCTGGCAAAATCAGATCGCACACTACCGTCGCGGTGCGCCGCTGATGCGCGTTGAACGTGAGCGGCCAAAGCTGTCCCGGATGATACGCATCGATCAGTTTCGGATCGGTGCCGTAGCCGCGCGCGGTGGTTGCGAGCGTGGCGTTCTTGCGCGATTCGGTATCGCGTGCGAGTGCATTCGCGACCGGCAGCGCAGAAACGCTGAGCATCCATTTGATGGTCGTGCGGCGGTCCATTCAAACCTCCTTGCGGCGCATGCGATCGAGAATGTGATCGGACACGCGCCATGCGTTCGCCATGATCGTGAGCGTGGGGTTCTTGTCGGCGTTCGAAGGAAATGGCGCGCCGTCGGTGAGGAACAGGTTGTCGACGTCCCACGTCTGGCACCACGAATTGACGACGGAATCTTGCGCATCGGCGCCCATCAGCGCGCCGCCGACTTCGTGAATGATGCTGCCCCCCGGCGCGATCGCATTGGCGCCATCACTTTCGACCTTGCCACGAACGCGACCGCCCATTTTCGCGATGATCTGCGCAAATGTGGCTTGCATGTGCGCGGCCTGACGCGTTTCGTGTTCGGACCATTTCCAGTGGAAACGCAAAACCGGAATACCGAATTTGTCCTTCGTGGTCGGATCGATTTCGCAGTACGAATTTTCGTTCGGGATCATCTCGCCACGGCCGCTGAAATAAACGAAGGAACCGTAATAGCGGCGGACTTCGTCTTTGAATTTCCGGCCGTAGCTGCCGTGCGTCAGCCACTCGAGTTTGGTGCCGGCATCGGCGCCGGGCATGCCGCGGCCGCCGCCGAATTCGATGTGATAGCCGCGCGCGAATCCGAGTTTCCGCTGTTGTTTGTACAGCCACCACGGAGCGTACAGATGGCCGCCGCTTGCGCCGTCCTCGTTGTGCGGCGGCAAGTCTTCGAGCAATGGAATTTGTCCGACGAGATCGGCCCCGACGGTGTCCATCAGATATTTGCCGACCTTGCCGCTCGAATTGGCGAGGCCATTCGGATGCGCGGACGATTTCGAGTTGAGCAGGATGCGCACTGTCTCGCACGAACTCGCCGCGAGCACGACGACGCGCGCTTTCACCTGACGATGCTGTCCGGTTTTCTTGTCGACATAACTCACGCCGGACGCGCGGCCGGTTTTGTCGAGCGTGACTTCGTACACCATCGCATCCGTGACGATGTCGAGCTTGCCGCTGGCGAGCGCGGGCGGCAGGTGCACGGTGGTCGATTGATAATTCGCCTTCACCGAGCAGCCGCGTCCGCACGGTGTGGCCCACAGGCATGCCGAGCGGGCTTTCATCGAATCCGCGGTGAGTTGCTGCGCGGTCGGATTGTTCGGATAGAGTTTGGCGGAATTGGTTTTCCAATCGAGCGGCTGGGTGAGCACGGCGCGATGTCCGGCGACGACGGGAATGTCGAGCGTGCGGCTACGATCGGCGATGAGCAGTTCGCTGACTAGCGGTTTCGGCGGCGGCAATAGACAACCGGGTGAGGAATTCGGCGTGTTCTCCAGGCCATCGTTCGCGCCATACACGCCGATGAGCATTTCGACTTTGTCGTAATACGGCGCCATGTCGTCGTACGAAATCGGCCAGTCGAAACCGAGGCCGTCGCGTGTGCGCGGTTTGAAATCGTAAGGACCGTTGCGGAACGAATAGCGGCCCCAGTGGTTCGTGCGTCCGCCGAGCATGCGGGCGCGCCACCAGTCGAAGCGACCGGCGTCGTCGGTGCGTGTTTGCGTGTACGGTTCGCCGGGAACTTTCCAGCCACCGTCGATCGTCGCGTCATAGAAACCAAACGGTTTGTCCGGCGTGCCTTCGTCGCGCAACGGTGCCTGATCGGGTGTTTGGAACATCGGTGTTTCAGTGGCCGGATCGTAGCGGCGCCCGGCTTCGAGCATCAGCACGCGCGCGCCTTCCATCGTCAGCGTAAATGCGGTCTGGCCGCCGCCCGCGCCGGAACCGACGATGAGGACGTCGTAGGTATCGGTGGCCGCGTCGGAGGTGATGAAGGGCATCGTCAGATCTCGATAGATACGGTTACGAGAATCGCTGCGGCGAGCGCATCACGACACGATCGTGGCGCATCGACCATCAAAGCCGAAGTCCGGGTTCGGTCGCCCAGGTTTTGCCGTTGCCGGCTTCCGACAGCGGCAGGCACGCGTGCCAGGCGCCGGGGATCGCTTCGTATTGCAGCACTTGCGTGGAACCCGCAAACGACGTGAAAAATCCGACCAGCGCGAGTTCTTTCGTCATCAGGATGAACGGCCGCGGCACGGCCGCGCCTTCGGGTTTGTTGAGATGACGTTCGTCGGCCACGGCGGAATCGTGGAATTTATGCACAAGTATACTTTGCTGGATGCGGTCGACTTCGACGAACGGCTTGCCATGCGCGCTGCGTGCGGCGCTGTCGAATGCGGCAAGGCCTGTGAGAAAGCGTTCGCGATCGCGCGCCGTGTAGCAATGCGCGAGCATCGTGTCGATGAGCGCGGGCACGCCGACGTCTTTCGCGCCGGGCGTGGCGGTGCGCGGAATCATGATGTCGACGACCGCGGTGACGAGGTTCGCCTGCGGCTGCGTGAGCAGTTCGGGTTTCCAGTCCTTGGTTTCTTCGGCGCTCCAGCTATCCGGAATGCCGAGCAGGATCGGCGCGGATAGCGTCCCGCCCATCAGCCAGGCGGCGCGTTGCAGTGCTTCGCGACGGTTCATGGCATCGGCCTCAGATATTCCTGCGCTTGAGTTCTTCGACGGCGTGATCCACGGCGCGCGCGGTCAGCGCCATGTACGTCAGCGATGGGTTCTGGCACGCGGCGGACGTCATGCACGCACCGTCCGTCACGAAAACGTTCTTGCTCGCGTGAATCTGGTTCCAGCCGTTGAGCACCGACGTTTTCGGATCGCGGCCCATGCGCGCGGCGCCCATTTCATGGATGCCGAGTCCGACGCCCGTTGCGTTGTCGTGCATGCGCACGTCGCGATAACCGGCGGCAGTAAGCATTTCAGCGGCGTCATTGGCCATGTCCTTGCGCATGCGCAATTCGTTTTCCTTCAGTCCCGCGTCGAAGGCGAGCAGTGGCAATCCGAATTTGTCCTTGCGCGTGCGGTCGAGCGTCACGCGGTTTTCGTGATACGGCAAGATTTCGCCGAAACCACCCATGCCGAGATACCACGGGCCGGGCGTGGCGGCTTTTTCCTTGAGCTCTTCGCCGAGCACCGGTTGCAGCATCAGGCTCGACCAGTCGCGCCGGCCGGCGCCGCCTTGATAGCCGAAGCCGCGCAGGTAATCGCGCTTGTCCTTGCCGATGTTGCGATAGCGCGGAATGTAGAAACCGTTCGGACGGCGACCGCTGTAATACTTGTCCTCGAAACCGTCGACGTACGCACCGGCGCCGACGTCGAGCTGATGGTCCATGACGTTGTGGCCGAGTTCGCCGCTGTCGTTGCCGAATCCGTTCGGGAAACGGCGCGAGATTGAATTCATCAGGATGAACGCCGAACCGAACGTGGATGCGCACAGGAAAATCACTTTCGCGAAGTAGTCGGTCTGCGCACCCGTTTCCGCGTCGAGCACGCGCACGCCGGACGCGCGGCCGCGTTTTTCGTCGTAGATGATTTCGTGCACGATCGCATTCGGACGCAGCGTCATGTTGCCGGTTTTTTCGGCGGACGGCAGCGTGCTCGAGTTGCTGCTGAAATACGCGCCGAACGGACAGCCGCGAATGCACATGTTGCGGTAGCGGCACGTGCTGCGCTGCGGGCTTTCGTTGTGCGGGAGCGGTGCGGTCATGTGCGCGGCGCGGCCGATGATGAGTGGCCGGTCGAATTTCCCGTTCACCGTCGTGCGGAATTCTTTTTCGACACAATTGAGTTCCATCGGCGGCAGGAACTGCCCGTCGGGAAGTTGTGCGAGATGATCGTTGTTGCCGCTCACGCCGATGAAGCGTTCGACGTGGTCGTACCACGGCGCGATGTCGGCGTAGCGGATCGGCCAGTCGACGGCGACGCCGTCACGCGCGTTGCCTTCGAAATCCAGATCGCTCCAGCGATAACTCTGACGACCCCACATGATCGAACGTCCGCCGACGTGATAACCGCGGATCCAGTCGAAACGTTTGATTTCGATGTACGGATTTTCGGTTTCGTCGACGAACCAGTGCTTGGAGACTTGCGCGTTCGCATAGCCCGTGCGCGCGAGAATCGGCTGACGATGCTGATCTTCTTCAGTCGGACGATTGCGGTACGGAATCTCCCACGGGTTCAGCATCGCGGTCGGATATTCGCCGTGTTTCACCATGCGACCGCGATCGAGCACGAGCGTTTTCAGTCCGCGTTCGGTCAACTCCTTCGCCGCCCAGCCGCCACTGATACCGGTACCGACGACGATCGCGTCGTATGTGTGCGTGTCCATCGGCGATGCTCAGGTTATGCGGTGACGAAGCGTGTGCAGGTAGTCGTAGTCCGCGCGCGCCGCTTCGATGCGGCTCATGTGCGCGAACGGACCTTCCTGCTCGACGAAATAATGCTGCAGCCCTGCGGCGGGAGCGACGGCGAAAATCGGCCGGTAATCGACGGAACCTTTGCCCAGTTCGGTGCCGACCATGTCGGTGTCGCCCGGTTTGCGCGGTTCGAAATCCTTGACGTGGATCAGCGGAAAGCGCCGCGGATATTTTTCGAAATAATCGACCGGATTGCGACCGGCGAAAACCATCCAGCCGCAATCGATCTGGAATTTCACCAGCGAAGCGTCGGTTTCCTTGAGCAACAAATCGTAAGCGACAGTGCCGTCGCCGATATCGGCGAACTCGTTAGCGTGGTTGTGATACGTGAACTGCAAACCCGCTTTTTTCGCCGCATCACCGATTCGGTTGGCGAGTTCCGCCGTGCGTTTGGCTTCGTCACGCGTCATGCCGCCTTTCACGCCAGAACCCATGACCACGTCATGCAGCGACGAGGTCACGGCGTAGTCGGCGCCGAGCGCATGCGCGTCGTCAAATGCAGGCGCGAGATTTTTCGGATCGAACGACAGGTGCGCGCTGGGGCATTTCAAACCGGCATCGTCGATCAGTTTGCGAAAGTCCTGCGCTGACAACGAACCGAAGCCGGCAGTCTCCACCTCGCCGTAGCCGATCGC
>CAZZYA010000086.1:0-6885 GCA_964658115.1 uncultured Rudaea sp.
GACAGGGCACGATGAAGGCCACTTCGCGCTTATCGATGATCAGAACGTCGTAGCTACAGCCGCAGGACTTCGTTACTTCCCAGTGCATGCGTTCGGAGAAGGGGCGCGCTGATTCCATTCGCCGAACGTAATCAGGTGAAATCTCAAGCGCAGCGACTCACGCGGTCGTTTCAATTGACCGCGTTGAGATGATCGTTCCAGACCCGCAGCAAGTGACGAATGTCTGCGGCCAGCTGTGCGTTGTCCGGCTGCTCTGGCGAATCAACGATCGTGAACACGATGCGGCCATTCACATCAACCAATTGAATTTGTCCTGGCGAATGAATGGTCTCGGCATGCAACTTTGATGGTGGCCAAGCGACGCGTTGGAATGGTGCGTCCGGTTTTTCCTCAGGAACTGCCATCGAAAATCTCCGTTTTGCTGACACGGTGCTGACACAGCATTTCGCTCGGAAACCGGAAATGCGCGCTATATCAAGTAAATACTGGCGGCCCCGAGCAGATTCGAACTGCTGACCTTCCCCTTAGGAGGGGGACGCTCTATCCAGCTGAGCTACGGGGCCGTACTGTAAATTGTCGCATGTCGATGCGATTTGCGTAGTATCTTCGCGCGCTGTCGGAAACGCGGAGTCGTGGCGGATGTTGGATACGCGTCGTGGGATTGCGCGGTGGATAGTCGCGTGCGTGGCGGTTTTGATTTTCTCATGGTCTGCGCGTGCGATCGCGCAAGCGGGTCCGCCCATGGTGACCGATGATCCGGGCACGCCGGGCGATGGGCATTGGGAAATAAATTTCGCGGCGCTCGTGACGCGGACGTCGGACGGATCGGCGTACGAACTGCCGTTGATCGACGCGAATTATGGCGTCGGTGATCGTGTGCAGTTGAAGCTGGAGACGCCCTATGAAAGCGACGCGAATGAAGGGTCGCATCGCAGCGGTGTCGGCAGTGGACTGGCCGGCGTGAAGTGGCGCTTTATCGACAACGGCGAGGACGGTTGGAACGTCTCGACATATCCGCAGGTTGGATTCGACTATCCCGGCATCTCGTCGACACGAAATGGATTGGCCGAACGCGGCGTGAGTTACTTTCTGCCGATCGAGGTGCAGCGGAATTTCGGCAAACTCGAGTTCGGTGTCGAAACCGGTCGCTGGATACGGCCCGGCGACGATACGTGGTCGGGCGGTGTTGTGATCGGAACGGATGTCAGCGAAGACTTCGAAGTGATGGCCGAAGTGCACGATGAACGCGTAGTCGGCGGCACACGCGACGAGCTGCTGATGAACGTCGGGTCGCGCGTGAAACTCTCGTCGCATTTCGTCGCGCTGGCATCGATTGGTCGCGACGTACACAACACGCTCGATCGACCCGCCGATCTGCTTATGTACGTCGGATTGCAACTGCTGCTTTGACGCGTGTGCGAGAATGCTCGGATTCCCTGCTGCGGAGCAACGCATGTCACTCACCGATACGCTGGTGCCGACGATCAATCGTGCACTGAAGAACCTTTCCGTCATACTCGAAAAAGGCGCCGCGTTCGCGGAGAAGAAACAGATCGACGGCGCTGTGCTGACCGGCGCGCGACTCGCGCCGGATATGTTTCCGTTGTCGCGTCAGGTGCAAATCGCGACGGACATTTCCAAAGGGGCCGCCGCGCGATTGAGTGGAACGGAAATTCCGAAATACGAAGATACGGAAACCACGTTTCCCCAGTTGCACGCGCGTGTCGAGAAGACCCTGAAGTTCATCAACGGCATCGATGCCGGTGCGTTTAAGGATGGCGACAAACGCGACGTCGTGCTCAATACGCGGCGTGGCGATCTGAAATTTTCCGGACAGAGTTACATCACCGATTTCGTGCTGCCGAATATCTATTTCCATGTGACGGCGGTGTACGCCATCCTGCGTCACAACGGTGTCGAAGTGGGGAAGGCGGATTTTCTGGGTTTCTGAGTCGGCGTCGCGACGCAATCCGTTTTCCGACTTGTATCTGTAGAAAAAAAGCCCGCGCTGCGGGCCTTTTTTTTCAGTGCGCTTTCGTTTTCGCGAGCGCCAGCCACGTATCGACGACGGTGTCCGGATTGAGCGACACCGATTCGATGCCTTGCTCCATCAGCCATTGCGCGAGATCAGGATGGTCGCTCGGGCCCTGGCCGCAAATGCCGATATATTTGTTTTTTCGTTTGGCCGTCTGGATGGCCATCGCCAGAAGTTTTTTCACGGCCGGATCGCGCTCGTCGAAAAGATTCGCGACGATACCCGAATCGCGATCGAGTCCAAGCGTGAGCTGCGTCAGATCGTTTGAGCCGATGGAAAAACCATCGAAGATGTCGAGGAATTCGTCGGCGAGCAGCGCGTTCGACGGCACTTCGCACATCATGATTATCTTGAGATCGTTCTCGCCGCGCTTGAGACCGTTCTCGGCCAGGACCTCGATAACTTTGCGGCCTTCGGTCAACGTGCGCACGAACGGGATCATCACCCACGCGTTGACGAGGCCCATTTCCTCGCGCACTTTTTTCATCGCGCGGCATTCGAGCGCGAAACAGTCGCGGAAGCTGGCGTCGACATAACGGCTCGCGCCACGGAATCCGATCATCGGATTTTCTTCGTGCGGTTCGTATTTGTCGCCGCCAATCAGGTTGGCGTATTCGTTCGATTTGAAATCCGACAGACGCACAATGACCGGATTCGGCGCGAACGCCGCCGTGATCGTCGCGATGCCTTCGGCCAGACGATCGACATAGAACTGCACCGGATCGGAATAACCGGCCATGCGTTCATCGATTTTTTTCTTCGTTTCGGCAGTTTGCTTGTCGTATTCGAGCAGCGCTTTCGGATGCACGCCGATGTGACTGGCGATGATCATTTCCAGGCGCGCGAGACCGACGCCGGCGTTCGGCAACATCGCAAAATCGAATGCGCGTTCCGGATTCGCCACGTTCATCATGATCTTGAGCGGCGCCGGCGGCATCTTGCCGAGATCGGCGGTGACGCGCTCGAACTCGAGTTTGCCTTCGTAGATGAATCCTGTGTCGCCCTCGGCGCACGAGACGGTAATCTCGGAACCGTCAGTAATCGTATCGAGACCGTCGTGCGTACCGACGACGGCGGGCACGCCGAGTTCGCGCGCGATGATCGCCGCGTGACACGTGCGGCCACCGCGGTTGGTAACGATCGCCGAGGCGCGTTTCATCACCGGTTCCCAATCCGGATCGGTCATGTCGGCGACGAGCACGTCGCCGGGCTGCACGCGGCTCATATCCTTGATCGAGCGGATCACGCGCGCGACGCCGGCGCCGATTTTCTGTCCGATCGAGCGGCCTTCCACGAGCACTTTGCCGCGCTGCTTGAGATGGAAACGTTCGATCTGCGTGGCCTTGCCGCGCGATTTCACCGTTTCGGGCCGGGCCTGCACAATGTATACTTTTCCCGTATTCCCATCTTTCGCCCACTCGATGTCCATCGGGCGTTTGTAGTGTTCTTCGATGACGAGTGCCTGTTTCGACAGTTCGGCGACGTCCGCGTCGCTGATGCAGAACTTCGCGCGATCGGCGGTCGGTGTGGCTTCGATCCGCACGCGCTCACCGGGCGTGTCGGAATACACCATACGTTGCTGCTTCGCGCCGAGTTGCCGGCGCAGGATCGCGGGCTTGCCCGTACGCAGCGTCGGTTTGTAGACGTAAAACTCGTCCGGATTCACCGCGCCTTGCACCACCATTTCGCCGAGGCCATAGCTGGCCGTGACGAACACGGCATCGCGGAAACCGGATTCCGTGTCGAGCGTGAACAACACGCCCGACGCGCCGACATCCGAGCGCACCATCAACTGGACGCCGGCGGAGAGAAAAACGTCTTCGTGCTTGAAACCATGGTGTACGCGGTAGGCGATCGCGCGGTCGTTGTACAACGAGGCGAAAACTTCCTTCACTTTGTGGATGACGTCGTCCGCGCCGGTGACGTTGAGGAAGGTTTCCTGCTGTCCGGCGAACGAAGCGTCCGGCAAATCTTCTGCGGTGGCCGACGAACGCACGGCGACCGCGACGTCGGCTCCGCCGGCCTGTTTGCAAAGTTTTGCATACGCGTCGCGCACGGCCCGATCGAAGGCGGGTATGAGCGGCGTATCGATGACCCAGCCACGGATTTCCGCGCCGGCTTTGGTCAATTCGTCGACGTGATCGACATCGAGCTGCGCGAGTTTTTTCTGGATGCGATCGGCTAGGCCGCTTTGCGCGATGAACTGTTTGAACGCGTCAGCCGTCGTCGCGAAGCCGCCGGGCACCGAAACGCCGAGCTTTGACAAGTTGCCGATCATTTCCCCGAGCGATGAGTTCTTGCCGCCGACACTTCCTAAGTCCGACAAGCGCAACTGATCGAGCCAAAGCACCATTTCGCTCAAGGTAACTCTCCTGATTGAACAACGCCGGCAATCCCGCCGGCCAAGACCGTCAATTTTCCCGGTTTGTGCAATGCGAGACAAGAACGGGTAAACGATTTCACTCCGGTTTCGCTTACACTCCGTTCATGCGCAGGACGATCTTTTACGTTTCCGACGGAACGGGAATCACCGCCGAGACCATCGGCCACTCCGTACTCACGCAGTTCGATGGCATCGACTTCGACACGTTTCGCTTGCCCTTCGTCGATAACGAAGAGAAAGCGCACGGCGCGGCGGCGCGCATCCGGAACATCTATACGACGAGCGGCGCGCGCCCGATTGTGGTCAATACCGTAATCGATGCGCAGCTCACGGAAATTCTCGCTACCAGTGGCGCGTTGATGATCGACGTGTTCGCGCCGTTCATCGGTACGCTCGAAGACGAACTCGGAACGAAACGTTCGCCGCTCATCGGCAAGGCGCACGGTTTGACTGATTTCGCCGAATACGAAGCGCGTATCAATGCAACCAACTATGCGCTGTCGCACGACGACGGCGTGGATGTGAACTACGCGGATGCCGATGTGATCCTGGTCGGCGTTTCGCGCGTCGGCAAAACGCCGACGTGCCTGTACATGGCATTGCATTACGGCGTGAAGGCGGCGAATTATCCGCTGACCGAAGAGGATCTCGAAAAGCTCGAATTGCCGAACCGGCTGGTGCCGCACAAAGCGCGTTTGTACGGATTGACCATCGAGCCCGTGCGGCTTACGCAAGTGCGCGAAGCGCGCAAGCCGGGCAGTCGATACGCGAAGCTCGATCAATGCCGTCGCGAGCTCGAGATCGCCGACAAATTATTCCGGCGCGAAAATATTCCGGTGCAGAACACGACCTCGACATCGATCGAGGAAATCGCGAGCAAGATTCTTCAACAGCTCGGAATCGAAAAACACATGTTCTGATCGCAGCGCCGTCAATGGCCGCCCGATGCCGGTCCGATGGTGCCGAACGGCGGCTTCGACAGCCAGATCACCGGAATCATGCAGAAGAACAAGACGGCGCAGACCAGAAACACATCGTTGACGGCAGACGTCAACGCCTCGCGCGTCAGCACGCCCTCGATCACCGAATAGCCGCGCGCCGCCGAGGCGCCAAACATGCGCAGACCGTCGATGTAATTCGTTGTCGCGGTGCTGGCGCGCGTGATGTGCTCCGCCATTACGGCATGATGATAATCACCGCGGTGTTGCCACAACGTCACCATCGCGGCGGTGGAAAAACTCGCCGCCAGCGTGCGGCAGAAATTCGAGATGCCTGACGCCGACGCTATTTCGTGCGGTCGCAAACCAGACAGAATTATTTGGTTGATCGGCACGAAGAAACACGCGATACCAGCGCCCATCAAGAAGCGCGGCCAGGCCAACGAACCAAACGATGCGTCGCTCGGAAAACTCGCGAACCAAATCGAACATCCGCCGAAGATGCAGAACGCGATACTCGCCACCGTTCGTAATTCAAATTTTTGGATGTTGCGACCGATGATCGGCGAAATCAGAAACGCGAGAATGCCGACCGGCGCCGTCGCAAGGCCGGCCCACGTCGCGGTGTAATTCAACGTCGTCTGCAACCACAGCGGGAAAATCACGTTGATGCCGAAGAATCCGATCATGCCGAACGACAACGCCGCCACGCCGACCGCGAAATTGCGCTTTCGGAACAGCGACAGGTCGACGACGGGGTGTTCGTCCGTCAATTCCCACGCGATGAAGAAAGCGAGCCCGACGACCGCGACGATGCCCAACGTCACAATCAATGGCGACGAAAACCAATCCTTGTCGTTGCCGTTGTCGAGCATGAATTGCAGACTGCCGACACCGACGATTAGCAAAATCAATCCGACGATGTCGATGGGCAATTTCTGTATTACCGATTCGCGATCTTTCAACAACGTCCACGTCACGAATGCGGCAAGAATGCCCACCGGCACGTTGATGTAGAAAATCCACGGCCACGAATAGTTGTCCGTGATGTAGCCACCGAGAATCGGTCCGAAAATCGGCGCGACGACCACCGTCATCGCCCAGATCGCCAGCGCGATACCACGCTTGTCGACCGGATAGTTGTTGAGCAGCAGCGCCTGCGACAACGCCACCATCGGACCCGAACCCGCGCCTTGCAGCAGACGCGCGATGACGAGCATCGGCATGCTCGTCGCGATGCCGCACAACATCGACATCAGCACGAACAGAATCACCGCGATACAAAACGATTTTACTTCGCCGAATCGACGCGCGATCCATCCCGTCAGCGGCTGCATGATCGCGCTCGCCAGCGAATAGGAACTGATCGCCCACGTTCCTTCGTTCGGACTCACGCCCAAACTGCCCGCGATATGCGGCACCGACACGTTGACGATCGTGATGTCGAGCACCTCCATGAACGTGGAGAAGGCGACGGCGATCGTCAGCAGCGCGAGCGTGCCACCGGTCAGCGGTGGCTTTTTGATCGG
>CAZZYA010000086.1:6985-13034 GCA_964658115.1 uncultured Rudaea sp.
CCTTCCACTTTTCCGTGGAACGTCACTTTTCCGCCGTACACATCGGTGGTCACTTCGACATCCTGGCCGATGCGGATATGCGCGAGCTGCACTTCCTTGAAATTCGCATCGACCCACAAATCGTGCAACGGCACGATCGTCAGCAACGCTTGTCCGGGTGTGATGCGACTGCCGATCTGCACACTGCGCTGCGCGACGTAACCGCTCGCCGGCGCGACGATCGCGTTGCGATGCGAATTGACCCACGCCTCGCGAAACGCGGCGCGCGCTTGCTGAACCGCCGGATTTCCCGCGATGTCGTTTCCATCGACGAGCGAATGCGATGCTGCCGCCTGCCGCTGTGCGGCTTCGAGCCCGGACTTCGCATCCGCCACCGCTTGCCGCGCGTGCGCCACATCTTCCGGCGCGACGGCGCGTTCGGCGAGTAATGGTTCGCGACGATTCAAATCCGCTTGCGCGCGCGCGAGTTCTTCGCGACGCGCATCGATCACCGAATCGTATTGACCGGCGACACTCGTCTGCTGCCGCACTTGTCGCACCGCCTGCGCCAGCGCGCTTTGCGCTTTCGACAAATTGAGATCGCCATCGGTGGGATCAAGTTTGACCAGAACCTGCCCGGCTTCGACGAGCTGCGTGTCGTCGGCGAGCAAGGCGATCACCGTGCCTGATACTTGCGATGAAACGATGACCTGATTGCCGTTGACGTAGGCATCGTCCGTCGTTTCGCGAAGTGAAAAAACGAAAATGTATAAAAGTACCCAAACGATCGCGACGACGACGAACACGAGCGCGATCACGCTGAGAACGATGCGACGTTTGCCGTTCCGTTTCGGTGGCGCTTCTTGAATCGGGTCAGGAGTGCTCATGGTTGCACGGCTCCGAGAGATTTGTTGTTGTTGTCTGTGTCGTCAGTGACGAAGCCACCGCCGAGCGCCTTGGTCAGCGCGATTTCGGCGGACAGTCCCGCGGCGATCAGTTGCGTGTCGGCATCGTGCTGACGAATCAGCTCGATGCTCGCGTTGTATTCAGCGCGTGCGTCGGTGAGTCCGCGCTTGCCGCGCGACAACGACGATTGATACAGCCGCTGCGCCGCCGCGATCTGCCCGGCGCGTTCTGTGCGGCGGGCGTGAATTTGCGCGAGCGTGAGCGCTTGATTGGCTGCATCATGCGCCGCATCGATCACGGCTTTGTTGTAGTCGGCGATCGCGCCTTCGAGCGCGGCTTGCGACGAACCGTAGCGAGCCTGCAGTCGTCCGCCTTCGAAAATCGGCAGATGCAACGCGGGTCCGGCGTCGAACACGCGGCTGCCCGCTTGGAACAGTTTGCCGAGATCGACGGATGATAGCCCGACCATCGCCGCGATGCTCACGTCCGGATAAAACGCAGCGCGCGCGATGTCGATATCGCGCAGCGCCGCTTCGACGCGCCAGCGGCTCGCCTGCACTTCGGGACGACGTGCGATCAGATCGAGCGCCGCGCTCGCCGGCAACGCGCCGGCGAAGACGGGCAGGGGACGTGCGTGAAACTCGGGCAACTCGGACGGCGAAATTCCGATCAGTGCAGCAATCGCGGCGCGTCGCATCTGCGCGGCCCACGTGAATGTCGCGATGTCTTCGCGCATCGCGGCGATCTCGGCATCGGCCTGCTGCAATATGTCTTCGGGATCGAGACCGTGCTGCACGCGCGCATCCGCGATCGATCGAATTTTCAGTTCGAGCGCCATCGATTCGTTCGAGAAACCGATGTGTGCCATGTCGAGCTGCCAATTGAAATACGAATCGGCGAGTGCAGCGGTGAGCATCGTCGCCGCGGTTTCGCGTTCGGCGGCCGCGGCATGGGTGCGGTCGACGCTCGCGGCGATCTCCGCGCGATGAGTGCCCCAGAAATCGAAATCGTATTTGAACTGCGCGCCGATATCGCCTTGGTTGTACCAGGTGAATCCTAGAAATTTCGGCGGAATCAGTCCCGTTTCGCTCAAACGTTCGCGCTGAACCTGCACGTTGCCGTCGACGGTCGCGCCGGCGTTTGCGCGGGCGACGTCGATTGCGCGCGACGCTTCGTCGAAGCGCGCCTGGGCGACGGCGAGATCGGGTGATTTCGCGAGCGCCAGCGATTCGATGGCGTTGAGGTCGTCGTCGTTGTAGCGCGTCCACCAGTCGCGACGCGGCCAACCCACGTTCGACGACGGGATGCCTTCGAGCGGCGCCGTCGTCGCCAGGGTCGGCGGCGTCGGCTTCGGCGGCACGTGACACGCGCCAACGACCGCGCACGCTGCGAGCACGACGAAAGCCCTCGACAAACGCAACGGATTATTTTTCATCTTCGGTATGCGCCTCGAAAGCGAACAGCAATTTTTTCAGCAGGCGTTCGAGCGTGACTTTTTCCGGCTGCGACATCGTCGCCGTCAGTTCCGACACGCCGCGCCATACCTGCGGCAGGAGTTTCTCGATCAGGTTGACACCTTTCCTGGTCAGCTCGAGGACGATGCGACGTCGATCTTCCGTACTTGCACGGCGACGCACGAGACCCTTGCGAACGAGTTCGTCGCAGATGCGCGTCATATTGGTGCGGGTTTCTCCGCTGGCATCGCTGAGTTCAGACGGATTGATGCCGGTATCGAGTTGCGCATACAGCATCGTCAGCGTGCGGAAACCGACTTCACTGATCCCGTGCGGCCGCACCTTTTGACCGAGGTGATAGCCCAGTTGACTCGACAACGCCTTGATCAACCGCACGAGCACGATGTCTTGCACGGGCGCACTGCGCAGACGCGACTTCACGCGATCGATCTGCGATTCGATCAAAGCAAAACTCGGACAGTGCGGTGCGGGTGACATCGATATAGTTCATGTTTCAACTATCGCGATACTAACCAGTTCGGTAATTCCTTGCAATAGGTATGGCGAAGGTTCACGGCCTGGCCAACGTGCGGCATTGTCCGTGTCGCGGCCGTGACGTGTCCGTTCACATGCAGCAGCGCGCATTAGCTTTGCCCGTGCCGAAATTCGTCGGTGTTATCTGGATAGATGATGAAAAGAAGCTTGTTGGTTAGTGCTATGGCTATGGCGGGGGTCTCTCAGGCACACGCGGTCTGTTTCGTGGATGCGAGTGCGACAGGAGCCAACACTGGCACGACGTGGGGCGACGCCTATGACGATCTCAATTCCGCGTTGATCGACTCGCGATGTGGCGAGATCTGGGTGGCACGCGGGATTTATACGCCTACGAAAGGAGCAGACCGAACGGCAACCTTCCGCCTTTTGCCCGGTCAGTCGGTTTACGGCGGATTTGCCGGCGTAGAAAACGTGCGAGACGAACGGGATCCAACGATCAACGTTTCGGTACTATCAGGAGACATTGATCAAAACGATGCAAACGTCGCGACGACGCAGATTGATTCGGCTCCGGCCGACATCAACGGAAACAACGCCTACAACGTCGTGACGATTGACGGGATGAGCGGCGCTCCCATCGGCGGCACCACGATCCTCGACGGTTTCACGATTTCTGGCGGAGATACAGGCGCGCCTTACTTTTTTACGACGGGTGGCGGCGGTTTGATCTGCAGCGGCGCGGGAGGTGGGCACGCGTGTAATCCAACATTGTCGAACCTTACTTTTATCGGAAATCGATCGACAAACGGACAAGGAGGTGCGCTGTTGCTGGATGGCTCCAACGGAGGCGACAGCAGTCCTGTCTTGTCTCGGGTGACGTTCGAAGCAAACGAAGCGTTCGAAGGCGCGGCCGTTTACGGGAATGCCGCATACAGTGGGCGCGTGGCGCCGCGTTTCTCTGGCGCAATATTCGATCGAAATTCGTCGCTGGATAGCGGCGGTGCCATCGCAATCGGTTCGTACTATTCTGGCGTGGCCTCGGTCGTCGTCGCCTCGTCCGTTTTTCGTTCCAACGTCGCGGCGAATTCGGGCGGAGCGATCTCGGCGAATTCAGACAACTACGGGAGATCGACGCTCGATCTGTCGGATGTCGTTTTTTCCGCAAACTCCACAAGCAGCGATACGCTGGGCAGCGGAGGAGCGATTTCCGTGGCGGCGTACGATGGAGACGCCACCGTCAGCTTTTCGCGCACGACGTTCGACGGCAATCATTCGACGCAGGGCGGCGCGATTTCGTGCGGCGGACAGGGTCAGACAACATGCGCGCTGCGCGCGAGCAATTCCACGTTCGTCAATAACAGCGCGCAATCCGGCGGCGCATTGTTCGTGTCTGCACAGAACTATGCAGCGAGCGATGTGACGCTAAACAACGTCACCTTCAGTGGCAATAATGCCGTTGTGGGCGGAAGCTGGCCGGGGAATGGCGGAGCATTCGCGGATATCGCAAAAACCGGAACCGGGAAACTGCAAATCTTGAATTCCATTTTCTGGGGCGATGGCGCCAGCACGGATGAAGAAGTTTCGATCGACAATGTCGTCGCGACGATGAAATACGACGTCATCGCGGGCGGATGCCCAACGGGCGTGACGTGCACGCGTACGACGGATGAAGATCCGCTGCTCGAGCCGCACGGCTATCACTGGGGCATCACACCGGTGATGCGTCCCGGTCTGCTCGGCAGCGCGACCGACGCCGGCGACGACCTCACTTGCGAGTCGAACGATCAGCGGAACTTTGCCAGACCGCAAGGTGAGCATTGCGACATCGGCGCCGTCGAAATGCGTCAGCCCTCCGACGACATTTTGTTTCCGTCGAGCGGATTTTAGGCGTTGCGGTCTTTCCAATTCGAGACTGCATTCACGAACGCGATGCAGTCTTCGAAGCGGTTATAAAGCGGTGTCGGTGCGGCGCGAATCACATCCGGTTCGCGCCAATCCACGATCACTCCGTTTTCCAGCAGGTGCTCGTACAGCGAGCGGCCGGCATCACGATGGCCGCGCACGCGCAGTGAAAGCTGACAACCGCGTCGCTCAAGTTCGGACGGCGTGGCGATGCCGAGCGCGTCGCCGAGACGTTTTCCGATCAGCGATTCGAGATAACCGGTCAGCGCGATGGATTTCTCGCGCAGCCGCGATATTCCGGCGCGATAAAAAATCTCCAGCGATACGCGCAGCGGAGCCAGCGCGAAGATAGGCGGGTTGGAAAGTTGCCAGCCTTCCGCGCCGGGCATCGCACTGAAGTTCGGACCCATCTGAAAGCGCGTGTCCTGATCGTGGCCCCACCATCCGGCGAAACGCGGACGATCGGAATGCGCATGGCGTTCGTGGACGAAGCAGCCTGCGATACTGCCCGGACCGGCGTTGAGATATTTGTAGCTACACCAGACAGCGAAATCCACGTCGCTATCGTGCAGGCGCAGATCGATGTTGCCGACGGCGTGTGCGAGATCGAATCCGACCATGCACCCTTTCGCGTGCGCGAGTTCGGTGATCATGCGCAGGTCGAACACCTGACCGCTGAGATATTGCACGCCGGGAAGCAGGACGAGTGCGATGCGTTCGCCGTGACGTTCGATCGCCTCGGCGATCGTCGTTTCCGACAGCACGGCGTTGTCGTCGCCGTCGAGTTCGATCAGCGCATCGGCGGGATCGAAACCGTGGAAACGAATCTGCGATTCGACCGCGTAGCGGTCCGACGGAAACGCGTTTTTTTCCATCAGAATCGCTGGCCGTTCGCGCGTCGGACGATAGAAACTGACCATCATCAAATGCAGATTCGTCGTCAGCGAATTCATCGCGACGACTTCGCGCGGTTTGGCGCCCACGATTTCGGCGAGATGCTCGCGCACTTCGGTGTGATACGGCATCCACGGATGGCGTCCGCGAAAATGGGCTTCGACGCCGAGCGAAGCCCAGTCATTGAGTTCATCCGCGAGCGCGGCGCGCGTCGCTTTCGGTTGCAAGCCGAGCGAATTGCCGCAGAGATAAATCTGCGGCCGATCGCCGTGCGGTGGAATCAGAAATTCATCGCGGAACGGAGCGAGCGTATCGGCGTCGTCGAGCGCGCGGGCATGCTGTTCTTCGGGAACGGGCGTGCCGGTCATGTTCAGTGCGGACGCAGCGATTGCATGATCTGCGAGCAGCCTTTTTCGTAG
>CAZZYA010000087.1:0-6240 GCA_964658115.1 uncultured Rudaea sp.
GTTGCGACGAACAGCGAAAATACCGGATATCGGCCAGTGTTTCGGAGCAATCGGCGTGCGCGCGAGCGCGGGCGTCGATGCGCGGCGCACGGCGCGCCGGGCTGTTTCGGCGGGATCAAAACCGGCGAGCCGAAGACGCGCTTTCAGGGAACCTAACGCGGGATCTTCGTCGTCGACGGTTTGCCCAGCGATACGGTCGTGCGCGCGGAGCATGGCTGGACGTCCAGACGTCTGGACGTCCGTGCCATCGGATCCGATATGCCCGTAGCGCGTTGCTCGCGCGACATAATTATCCTCGCGACGGTCCCCGTTCACTTCCCTATTCATGCGTGCTCATTCCGGCGGGATCACGTAGCTCCAGGTTTCACTCGACTGATCGCCGCGACGCAGCGCGACGCGCAATTCCGCGGATTTCCGGTCGTCGCTGCGTTTCACTCGCAGCAGCACGCGCCAGCCGTCGATGCCAGCGTTCGGAACGTTTTTCTGTTCGACGATCGTGATGTTCGCGTCGCCCGAAACCAGTGCTTCGACGGGAGCGTTGATGCCGTCGGCGAACATCGGTCCGGTAAAGTCGATGACGTATCCGGTCGCACTGTCTTGCTCTGCTGGAAACCCTTCACCTCGCAAGGTCTGCGCTACCCACGCCGTCGGCGGATGAACCTCGACATCCTTCTGCCAACGCAGCGTGTAGACGATATCGGTGACGGGTTCCTGCGATACCCAATACGCGCTGATGTTGTCGTTCGTTTCGTCGGGCGTCGGGATTTCCAGAAGTTCGATGCGACCCGCACCCCATTTGCCCTCGGGTTCGACCCACGCGCTCGGATGCGACTCGTACGGCGTCGTCAAGTCTTCATAGCGATTGAATGCGCGCGTGCGCTGCATCAGGCCGTAACCGACGGGATCGGTTTGCGCGAACGACGTCACCAGCAAATGTTTCGGATTCACCAGTGCGCGCCAAAGCCATTCGCCGTTCGCGCTATGAATCGACAACCCATCGGAGTCGTGGATTTCGGGACGATAGTCATCGTGCGTCGCGTGCTGGTTCGAGCCGAAAAAGAACATGCTCGTCAGCGGAGCTAGGCCGAGTTTGCTGACCTTGTCGCGCATGTGCAGGCGTGCTCGCACGTGCATGGTCGTTTCGACGCCGGGCTTCAAAATGAATTCGTAGGCGCCAGTCGCGCGCGGCGAGTCGAGCAAACCGTAGATCGTCAATGTCGTCGCTTTGGCTTTCGGCCGTTGAATCCAGAATTCGACGAAGCGAGGAAATTCTTCTCCGGATGACAGTGCGGTGTCGATCGCAAGACCGCGCGCGGAAAGTCCGTACGACTGATTTTTGCCGAGCGCGCGGAAATAACTTGCGCCGAGAAGGGAAAGCACTTCGTCCTGCTTGTTGGCGACGTTGATCGGGTAGTGAATCCGAAATCCCGCGAAACTCATGCCTTTGGCAGCGTCGGCGCTCACGCCGCTGCCGTCGTAGTCGAACATGTCGGGTGAGAACGCGATCTCGTGAACGCCGCTCGGCGTGATCTCGTTCAATTTCACCGGGTCGATGAATCGCCAGCCGGCATGGAAAAACTGCATCGTGAAATTGGTTTTCAGCGATTGCCAATAGGTCGCTTTCGGTTGGAAACGGATGGCGTGATAGTGCGTTTCGTCGAGTTCGCGAAAGTTCGCCGGCGCAACGGGTTCGGGCGGTTTGAAGTCCGTCGACGCGCGCTGCTGAGCACGCGCATCGACGTCCTTGAACGAAAACGCGTGAGCGCTCGACGCGAACGCGAGAGCGATAGGAACGGCAGTCGAGTAGGGGAGCAATCGACGCAGCCGAGTGAATGATTTCATACTTCGAATCCGTATGGATGCGCGTCGGTCACGTTTTTGCGCAGGCGCAAAAATTCCATGCTGCGCTTCGCTCGTTTCAGCAATGGGTATGCCATTCGTGGCCCGTGGTGCTTGTGCTGCGTCAGCAGCAAAAAGTTCGTGGGCGCAGTGTGCGAAAGACGATTCACTGCGATGCGCGCATTGCGAATTGCAGGTCGACGGCCACATGTTTTATGGTGGGCGAACGCGCGCGCGGACGCAACGTTTGAAAACGTTTACGTTCGAAAAAAATGTTTACGTTGGTTTGGAATGCGTGAGCGGTTACGGCTCTTTCGGATACCACACGCGTTCTTGGGTGCAATCCGTGAGTTTGTACGAATCGCTGTGCCAGTCATTGCCGACGAGTTGGAAGCGCACCGTGAAAATCAATCCGCAATCCACGCTGCCCGCCTGCATGGCGTCCTGTGCGTCGGTGCTGATTTCGCCTTCGAACATCGCGATGCCGTCGTCGTCAATCGTGAAGTCGCGCATCGCGAGCATGTCGCGCGGAATCGAATGCGCCGGCAACGATTCTCGCGAGACGATTTTCCGTTGCGACTTCAACGCCGCACGTGCATCGGGGCCGATGCGCGCCGGCACCGCGATTACGTCGATCGAACGCGTGCGTTCGAGCTGGCGCAACGCTTCGTGAGCGATCGCGGCGTAGTCGCCGGATTCGACAAGGAAGGCGTGTTGATCGCGCGGCGCGAGGTTGCCGCACGCGACGAGCGTGATCGCTACGGCTGCGTAGAAAAGAGATCGCATCGTCGAAGCAGTCGACAGGCGCATCACGATGGAAGGCAATACCGGCCCTGACGCATCCATTTCGTGGCGACCCATTTTTCGCCTTTCAGCACGGGCAAACCGCCGTGCAGGCTCAGTGGATCGAGTTGATTGCGACTGTTGCAGTATTCGAAATAAACGCCGGCACCTTTCTTCGGTCCTACGCTGAGGTTGAGTTCGGGAAACACCGTTGCGCCGCCATCGTCGACATCGTTCAAATACATGACGAGACTCGACACGCGCTGTCCGCCGTTGGCGACGTGCGTCGCGCTGCCCGGATCGGACGGGGCGAAATAATCGTAATGCGGCGTGTATTGCCCGCCCGTGTGGTAGTGCAGGATCTGCAGACCTTCGCCGTTCTCGATGGGCAGATTCATGATCGACGAAACGCGTGCGTCAATCGTAGCAATCAGCGGATCGGCATTGAGCGGAAAAAACGTACCTTCGCTGCTGCGCGCTTCGATGACCGCGTCTTTGCCGCTGCTGGGATCGACCGTTGTCGAACGCGCGAGGCGGTCGCGCGAACGTTCGATCAGCAAATCGCATTCTTCGTGGCTCAGCACGTCGTCGAGAAAAACGACGAGCGGTTGGTCGATGCGCAGTGTCACGCGCACATCGCGGTCCGGCGCGCGGATAAGATTACCCGCCGCGATGCGCGGTTTCTCATAGACGTAGTTCGACGTGAGCGGTGCAACCTTGCCGCTGAGATAGCCGAACACCGTCGTGCTGGCGAACGCGGGATCGAAGTTGGCCTTGACCATGTCGGCGATCAGGGATTTCGGATCGCAGCCGCGCGCGAGATTGTCGGTAATCCATTCACGCCATTGGTTGGTGAGATACGCCGTGGCCATTCGCTTTTCGCCGTCTCTTAGTGATGCTGCAAAAACTTGCCCCGTGGAGTCGAGCAAGCCCTCGCGACACGTTCGGGAAATCCCTCATGACGCAAATCGTAACGCGCAAGGCGTGCCGACTGAAAAGGGGCACATAATATTGGTCAGAAAAATTCGGGAAAGAACTTGCCCGAGACTGAGTCGATCGGGCAAGGTTTTGTTGAAGTGGCGTCCCCAGGGGGATTCGAACCCCCGTTACCGCCGTGAAAGGGCGATGTCCTAGGCCTCTAGACGATGGGGACGCCGAAGCCGGTTGCCAGGACTTTGAAGTGGTGGAGCCAATCGGGATCGAACCGATGACCTCGACAATGCCATTGTCGCGCTCTCCCAGCTGAGCTATGGCCCCGGGAAAGAGGCGGAATGGTAAGGAAATACTGACGTTTCGTCAATTAGCCGACGTGCGACGTATACGGCATCGAACTTGCTGTTGTCCGTGACGAGTCCGGAAATGGTCGGTGCAAATTCGGACCGTATGCTGTAAATGTTCGCAATTGACGCGTCCTTGGCGATGCGGCAAGTTCTAATCGGCATCGACTGCTGGGTAAAGTGTGCAGTTCCTGAGCCGATAAACCGTATGTGGCGTGACGGGGAAACAATGAGTCGGAATTTTCGCAGCGCTTCATCGAGAAGCATGCGCTTCACGCGCGTGCATCCGGTCGCAACCGCCATGATCGTCGTGACTGCGGTGTTCGCGGTTGCCGCGGCGATCATATCGTTCTACTGGAGCCGGCTCGATGATCTCCACGTGCCACCCGTGCTCGGAATGGCGCTCGGCTGGTTTATCGCGGTGGGATCCACGCTCGGCATTGCACTGTTGTTGATGTGGGTGAACGATCAGCGCGAAACCAACCGGAGCCGGCGCGCGATCCGCCTCAACTTCGATCACGCGCTCATGGCGATGCTGGATCTCGCGCAGCAATTCACTACGAACGCGGATCGCAACGGCCGAATCAATCCGGCGATCGAAGCGGCGCAGAAGCAGATCATCGCCGCCAGTGCGCGCCTCAAGCGCTTCGAAACCAAGCTGACGTCATTCCCGCCGGACGTATTGAATGCTTATGCCGATCTCGAAAACGAGATCGATGTGGCGCTGGAAGAGTTGAACGATCTGCACCGTAAAATGCGCAACGAGCGCGATGGCCGGCTCGTCAAATTCGGTTTCGAGATACTCGATCGCGTCGGACGTTTCGACGCCTTCCTCACGCTGATCGATGCACGTCGCACGCAGGCGTCGCTCGCGTATGAGCGGTTTCGTGTTGCGGACGTCACCAAGGCGGATGCCGAGGCCGCGACATTGGAAAATGCTCCTGCCGTGCGTCGCGCGTAGATCGGCGCATTGGCCATTCGGTCTTACCGCGCTGCGATGCGAAATGCAGGTACGCGCCGGCTGCGCAAGGCAACTTGCTTGAAATTTCTGCCACAAGTTCGGGCATCACGTTGATTTAGCCGCGATTCCACATGCGGCACGGCCATTGCTAAACGCGAACCCATTGCTTCAATGGAGAACGCGATGAGTATCGTCAACAAGATGAAAGCACTTTCGGCGCGCGCCACGATGAGTGCGGAGGATGTCCGAGCGCTGTTGGCCAAAGACCACGACGAGGCAAAGGCGCTTGCCAAGGAAATGCATGAGGCGAATTCTCCCTCGCGCCGCATGGCGCTACTCGGCAAACTCAAGCCAGTGCTGACCGCGCATTCACGCGCCGAAGAGAAGGTGGTTTACGACGCGATGCTGCGCGTACGCACGGCGGATCCGTCGCACGAAATGGCGGACGAAGGTTTTGTGGAACACTCGCTGGTTGACGAATTGCTCACGACGCTCGCCGCAACGGATGCATCGACGGACCGCTGGCGCGCTCACGCGAAGGTACTGTCCGAATTGCTAGAGCATCACATCCAGGAAGAAGAGAGCGACATCTTCGCGCTGCTCGGTGACCACTTCGACCGCGACAAGCTCGAAGAGATGGGCGCGCAATTCCAACGTCTGGAACTGCAAATTCTCGAGAAATTGATCGCTTCGCCGAAACGTGGATCGAAGGTGGTGACGAAACTCCGTCCAGCGACCAAATCCCCGCGTCGCGTAATTGCGGCGAAGCGCACGTCGCGTGGGGCACGTAAGTCAGCTTCGAAATAATTGCTTTAATCACATGGATGTTGCATATGCTCGAACCGATTGATTACCTGTCGTCCGCTGCTGCGCAGATTCGCCTGCGCAAGCCCATGCGCACGTCCATTGACATCCGCAATCGCGACGATGTTGCGCTCTGGTGTCGCCGACTTGGCCTGACTCGAATGCAGCTTTGCTCGCTTATCGAACGGGTGGGGAGCGACGCATCGAAACTACAGCATGCAATGCGGTCGAAATGAAAGTGCGGGGTTGCGGATTGCATGATCGAGTGAGAGGTTTTTCGCGCAATGCATGACACGTTCGAAGACAATACCTTGATTTAACGCGACTTTAGCTTCGGCATGACCGTTGCTCAACAAATCTTGATGGATTGTGCGTCAACCACAAAAAGGAGAATTTCATGCGGCTAGTGATCATCGTGGTCCTGATATTGCTGTTGCTCGGCGCACTGCCGACATGGCCCTACAGCACCGGATGGGGTTATTACCCCGCCAGTGGTCTGGGACTGATTTTGTTGATCATCATCATTCTCGCATTGCTTGGCCGCTTATAAGGCCCATTCGATCGAGAGAAGAAAAG
>CAZZYA010000087.1:6250-8736 GCA_964658115.1 uncultured Rudaea sp.
TTTTTTGGCGCAAATTTATTGCGCGCAGCTGACGGTATCGAGGAAGGTCAGCCGTTGTGCGGCGTCGCGCAGCCCGCAGCGTAGATGCGTTACGATTTGGACCCGTGGCATCAATAAAAACATTGTGCGCGGCGACAGAATGGCTGGATCGACCGGTTGCTTCCGTTCCGGCAAAACGCTTCGCACGGTTTCGTAGCAACGCGCTGAGCCTGATCGGTTTGCAGCTCGGGGACGATGCGCGCGCATGTGCGGACATTGACTGGTGCGGTGTGCGTTGCTCCACCGCTGTCGCACTGACGCTGGGGGTCGTTCACAAAGTTGCCATCGTGGTGCCATCGCGGCGCGAAAGAACGGGCAATCTCCTCAACTCGGTCGCGGCCTGCGTCGAGCGCCATCTCGGCGATCACCCAACGACGGCCATCGATGGGTTGCTGGTTTTCGAGGGCGAGGATGGCACCGTCGTCGTGCAGGAAGTTGTCGGAAGCGCGCCGACGAACGTGATCGTCTATGTCACGTCGAGCAGTCCAGCCACGTTGACGCCGATCACGGCATCGAATCAGAAGTGATAGTGGACGCCGACGGAAAAGTAGCGCGTCGCTTCGAGCTGCAATCCATTGACGCGTTGATACAACGGCGCTTGCATGAACGCGAAAAGCGAAATGCCGCGTGCTGGCGTCCATGTGAAACCGGGACTCAGATAAATGAGTGACGCACCGCTGTTTTCGACATCGGCATTCACGCCTTGCTCGCGTTTCTCGGCGCGCGCGTTGATTTGAAGTTCCGGCACGAACGTCGACCATGCGGTGTAGCGAACGCCGAGATTCACGTTCATGCCGACGCCGGGTTTGAATCCATCGCTTGAGTCGAGTGGCTGCTGCGCGAGAATTTGTCCGAAGTAGCTCCAGTCCTGCGCGAATGCGCCGACGTGATACGCGCCGACGAGCACATCGGTCGTGCCGGATCCCAACTGCAAACCGCGGTCGACGATTTCGCCGGTCTGCGGTCCGCTCTCGAAGCGATCGTCGATGTTTCCGGTCGGCAGTTTCAGTCCGAACAACAAGCCGGTGCCGCGCTGCGCGTCGAAACCCGAATAACGCGCAACCACGCGCAGATCGCCGATGCCGTTGTCGTGCGAGCTCGATATTTCCGCGTCTCCTTCGGCGATCGTGGCGTGCGAGCGATCGAAATAGGGGAGCGATACGTTGATGCCCCAATTTCGGTTCGGACTGTAATCGACCGATGCGGTCACATTACGGTTGATCGTGTATTGCTGGATTTCGGCGTCGTTCGGAATCGACAGCGACGAGCGCGACACAGCGTCGGTTCCTGAGCGCAGTTGCGACTGATCGAAATAGTCGTCGCGAAGATCAAAATGCCAGCCGCCAGTGGCAGCGAGTCCTTGCGTGGCCCAGTCGGAATTGAGTGTGCAACCGCAGGCGGAACACGCCATTGCCGATGGCGCGAACGCCACCGAACAAAACAGCAACGGTAAACCGCGAATCGCGCCACGCCGCATCCCACCGGCTCCTTCATCGAAAGCTCGAATGCTAGCGGGATCACGGCGAATTCGCGTGCGGCACAATGCCGCAGATCATTCGACAGGTGACTCGGGTATGGGGCGTTTGATCAGTTTGCGCTGCAACGTTCGACGATGCAGACCGAGTCGTCGCGATGCTTCCGATATGTTGCCGTCGCATTCGGCCATCACGCGCTGGATGTGCTCCCACTCCAGGCGTTTCAGGCGTGGCACGCTGTCGTCGTTCGATTCGCTTTCTTGTTCGCCGCGCGAATGTTCGTCGAGCAACGCGTGCACGACCGCATCGGCGTCGACAGGTTTGGCGAGATAGTCATGCGCGCCGCGCCGGATCGCTTCGACCGCCGTTGCGATGCTCGCGTAGCCGGTGAGCAGCAGAATGCGCAGCTGCGGCTGTATCTCGAGTAATTCGGGAATCAGCGAAAGACCGTTGTCGCGACCAATGCGTAAATCGATGACGGCAAAATCCATGGGCTGTTTACGCAATGCCGTCAGCGCTCCGGTCGCATCGATCGATGCGGTGACGAAAAATCCGCGCGCGGACAATGCGCGGCTTAGAACCTTCACGAACACGGCGTCGTCGTCGACGAGCAGAAGACGTTTCTCCGTCACGTCGACGCCTGCGCAAGCGGAAGCTGAAGACGCGTGCGCGTGCCGCCTCCCATGGCGGGTTCGGCAACCAACTGGCCGTGATGCCGTTCCGCCGTGGCGCTGGCGAGCGCAAGACCGAGACCCAGTCCGTTTTCTTTGGACGTGAAGAATGCAGTCCGGCCATCGAGCGCAAGACCCGCGCCGAAATCGCGCACGTCGATGAACGCGTTCACGGCGTCGGTGCCGACGGTCAGCTCGATCGCGTTTTCCCCGCGCGCGCGTGAGGCCTCCCATGCATTGTTCAATACGTTGATGAGCGAATAGCGCAGATCGTCCGTCGCGCGAATTCGCGCGTGCGTCG
>CAZZYA010000087.1:8746-12929 GCA_964658115.1 uncultured Rudaea sp.
CGGCGAAGTCGAGTTGCGCGCTCGGGCGCAGTAAGTGGAAACGGTCTACACAGTCCGCCACGAAATGATCGAGCGGCAGTAACGCGGCGGCGTCATGGAATTCGCGCGTTCCGGTCCGCACGAGTTCGCGCAGGATGTCGCGGCAACGGTCGGCTTGCGTCGCGACGAGTTCAAGGTCTTCGCGCAGCGCGTCGTCACCGGCGTGTTCGCGGCGAAGCTCCGCCACCAGCGTGATCACCGTGGACAACGGCGTGTTGAGTTCGTGCGCCGCGCCTGCGGCCTGGATCGCGACCGCGAGCAGACGTTCGTCGCGCAATGTGCGTTCACGTTCGCGCTGGATCGAGAGACCCTGCGCGCGAAACGCCGCCGCGAGACGCGCGACGAAAAAGGCAAGTAGCGCGGCCAATATCGCGAACGTCACCGCCATGCCGACCAGATGCGCGCCGAATTCCGAGTTCACGTCGTGCTGATGCAACGCCGGGAGCGGAACGTGCGCGACGATAAGCAAACCGTACGCGGCAGCGGCCAATCCAGTGACGATGGCGACATCCCGCATCGGCAACGCGGTCGCGGCCAGCGCGATCGGCAAGATCAGCAGGCTGATGAACGGATTCGACGAACCGCCGGTCAGGTACAGCATGTACGACAACTCGAGGACGTCGAAAGCGAAATAGCCGATCGTTTCCGCCGATCCGATCGGTCGCAAGGTTTGCGTGCGCCACAGCCCGAAGCCGCCGCCGATCGCAAGCGCGATGACGCCACCGATCAGCGCACCGGTAGGAACCGGCACGTGCAACCAGACGCTCGCGGCCAGGATCGCCAGCGCTTGACCAGCGGCGCCGATCAGTCGCAACCACGCCAGATCGCGCGAGAGTTGTCGAAGCGAGTGATCGGCGGTGTGCATGAATCCGGCTGCGTTTATCTTTTTGCAAATGTGCAACGTCGCCGATGATCGCACGCGCTCGACAGCGCAGCCATAGTCGATCGTGACGAGTGCGAACCGCGTTACTTACTTCTGGTTCGTTCGTGGTCGCCGAACACGGCGCGGTGGCGCCGCGCCGTCGATCTGCGCCGCGAGGAGTTCGAGCGCGGATTCGATGCGACGCCGATCGCCGCCGGCGGCGAGGTCGAGCAGGAGACCGCGCAATGTGGCAAGCGTCAGCGTGGCGCGCGCAGCGCGATCCGGTCCACCCGTTTCAGTAATCACCTTCATCCAATATTTCAGCGGGTTTTCGAACAGCCACGCAGAACGTCTGGGATTGCCCAACGCTTCGACGTATAACTGAAACAGTTGCGGCAGTTTTCGTCGCATCGACGGCCGCGTCATGCGATGCCAGTGCCATCGCAGCGTGTCGCCGGCGCTGTCGGCCGCGTTGCGATCGTCGAGATACATCGCCTGTTCGCGCTTGCGAATCTCATCCAGTGCTTCGCGTAGCAAGTTTTCGCGCGTCTGGAAATGATGGATCAGCATGCGCGCGCTTGTCCCGAGCGCTTTAGCCAACGGACGCAGCGAGAAAGCGGGTAAACCCTGTTTCAAAAGATAGTCCGCCGCGCCGGCGCGCAGGCTTTCTTTTCGTTTCGTGTCGATGGGGCGCGCCATGTCCGCAGTATCGCACAATGACGAACGGCATGTTTGCAGTTGATGTAACGCATGTTACGTTAACTGCACCACTGGAGGGAACGATTTATGCGTAGAATCCTGTTTGCATGCGTATTGATGTCGCTGTCGTCGATCGCTGGCGCTGGAGCGGTCCAGGACGCTAACAAAGCGGTCGCTCGTCGGGTCTTCGACGACATCTTCAATCGGAGTCGATTCGACGCTGCCGCGCAGATCTATACGCCGAATTTCGTCAATCACGGGTTGCACAAAGACAGCGATCTCGCCGAAGATCAAGCCGCCGCGCGTGGATGGAAGTCAGCGTTTCCCGATCTGATCATGCAGGTGGACCAGATGATCGCCGAAGGCGATTCGGTGAGCGTGTTGTGGACCGGCCGCGGTACGAATACCGGAACGGGAAATGGTTTACCCGCGACAGGACGTAAAGGCGAACTGCGCGGCATCACGATCTGGCGTTTCGCGAAAGGCCGCATCACCGATGAGTGGACCGAATTCGATAATGCAAGCATTGCGCAACAGCTGGGCCTCTCGAACTAACGGCTGTGGCATGATTGTTTCGATGATCAGAATCAGCAAATACGCAATCGCCGGCGCCTTCAAAGGCCGCTGAAATGGGACGATGGATCGGCAAGCCCTTGCCTCGCGCGTTTTATGCGCGCGACGCGCGCGTCGTCGCGCCGCTGTTGCTCAACAAACTTTTCGAGAGTGCGGATGGGCGCGCCGGACGTATCGTCGAGGTCGAAGCATATTGCGGCACTCTCGATGAAGCCGCGCACACCTTTCGTGGCAAGACGGCGCGAAACGCTACGATGTTCGGTCCGCCTGGACATCTGTATGTGTATTTCACGTACGGCATGCACTGGTGTTGCAATGCGGTCTGCGGCGAGGGCGAGGGTTGGGCGATACTGATTCGCGCGCTCGAGCCCATCGCCGGATTGGAAGCGATGCGCGCGTTGCGCGGTACGCGTGATCTGGACTTGTGTCGCGGACCCGCGCGACTCGCGCAAGCGTTCGGGATCACGCGTGAAGAAGATGGCGTCGATCTCGTGCGCGGACGAAGCCGGATACGCATCACGGACGACGGTCACACGCCGCCGGCGCATGCGCGGATCAGCACGCGTATCGGAATCAGCAAAGCGAAGGATTTTCCGTGGCGCTGGTCCGTGCGCGACAGTTTGTTCGTATCGGGAAAAAAACTGGAATGAACGTAACGCGCCGTCGACGCGAGACGGGATCGCGGCAGCTAAGATTTCAATTCGTCTGTAGTTCGCGCGATGCTAGATTTGCCGCTTGGATTGGCGCAGGCCCCGAACTATCCCTTTGTCCGAGCGATCTGCGTCAGATTCGAACGAGGTCGATCGTCGCGTTGGGCAGGCTTAACCCGAGAAGCGTGCGCAGCCGCTCCTCGACAACTTGCGAATGCATCACGCGTTGCGGCGCGCCGAGCGAATAAAGGAAATTGTCGCCGCGACTTGTTCTGCCGATAGTGACTTCGCGGATGCCGCAAGCGTCTTGCCAGATCGACCGCAGTTCGTTCGGGCCGATACTTTGTCCCTTGCTCAGCCGAAAGTGGAACATCGGCACAAGGTTTTCACTCGCACGCTGTTTAACCGACGGTAGCGTTGTCATCGCGCGCGCCAGTATGAAAAGTGGGAATCATCGAAGACGTGCATGTCTGTTTCGTGAACCGACGCGAACTTGCCTGTAACCTTTAACTCAAGCACTGCTTCTCTCGATAATGGACATGGCGTCACGAAACGTGACCAATCGGCGTCCGGCTTCGTCCCACAGAACGAGGCGAACGCACTTCAGGCTCTGCCACAGCGTCATGCGCCCGGTGGATCCGAGTTCGGGAAAATCCGCGATGACACGCTGCAACCGGTAGAACGGAATGCGGCTGCACAGATGATGGACGTGGTGCACGCCGATGTTCGCGGTAAACCAGCGCAGCATCGGAGGCAACGCGTAGTGCGAACTTCCATGCAACGCGGCTTCGCGCACGCTCCATTGGCCGCTCTCGTCCCAACTCGTCTCGGAGAATTGGTGCTGTACATAAAATAGCCATCCGCCGAGTGCGGCGGCTAGCATCATGATCGGCACGTGGACGATCAACACGGCGCGCCATCCGATTGTCGCCACCAACGCGCCGACAACCAACGCAATCGTGAGATTCGTGCCCATCGTGCTGGCCCACGGCCGCCAGCCGCCACGAAGGAATCCGGCGGGAATACGATTTTGCAGAATGAAAACGAACGACGGACCGATCGCGAACATCACCGCCGGGCTGCGATACAACCGATAGCGCCAACGCTGCCACGGTTCACGCGCGCGATATTCGGCGACGGTCAATGTGTCGATGTCACCGACGCCGCGTCGCGACAGATTGCCCGACGTCGCATGATGAATCGCATGCGCGCGACGCCAATGTTCGTAGGGCGTCAACGTCAACACGCCGATCGTACGGCCAACCCAGTCGTTCATGCGTCGCTTGGGGAAAAACGCCTGATGTCCGCAATCATGCTGGATCAGGAACATGCGCACGAAAAATCCCACCGCGGGGAACAG
>CAZZYA010000088.1:0-1473 GCA_964658115.1 uncultured Rudaea sp.
CGGCGACGATGTCATCGACGTGCGTGAAATCGCGCCGCATCTTGCCGTTGTTGAAGACGTCGATCGTGCGGCCCGCGAGGATCGCGCGCGAGAACAACAGCGGCGCCATGTCCGGTCGGCCCCACGCGCCGTAGACGGTGAAGAAACGCAGGCCCGTGCAACGCAGTCGATACAGATGCGCGTAACAGTGCGCCATCAATTCGTTCGATGCCTTCGTCGCCGCGTACAGCGACAGCGGCTGATCGATGCGCTGCGATTCCTCGAATGGCGCGACGGCGTTGCGTCCATACACCGACGACGACGACGCGTACACCAGATGCGTAATCGCGTTGTGACGGCACGCTTCGAGGATGTTGAGAAATCCCGACAGATTGCTGTGCAGATACGCCTGCGGATTCTGCAGCGAATAACGCACACCGGCCTGCGCGGCGAGATTGATCACGCGCGTGGGTTTGATCTCGGCGAACAACGAATCGATCGCAGGCTTGTCGGCGAGATCGACGTGGCGCAAATCCAGTGTCGGACAAAGTGCCGCAACGCGATCGCGTTTGATTTGCGGATCGTAATAGTCGTTGAAATTGTCCAGCCCGACGACACGATCGCCACGCGCGAGCAACGCGCGCGCCGTGTAAGCGCCGATGAATCCGGCCGCGCCGGTGAGAAGGATCGTCATGCGAAATCCGGGAGGCGAACCGGAATTCTAGCCGTTTCGTATTGCAACAGGCGTATCAGGCGTTGAACGTGGCCGACTGCAGTGCCGATGTCCACGCGGCTTCGAGTTCGTCGAAATGCGCGGCATCGTTCCCCAGCAAAACGAGCGTGCCGTGCGCAAGCGGCACACTGCGGCCGTGAAATCCTTCGCGAATGAAATCCTGACGCTGTTCATGTTGGTCATCGACGAGATACAACACCGTCACCGGCCCTTCGCTTTCCGGAACGACGAGATGCACCGACACATAGTTGCCGACTGGACAGCACGCGACGAAACTCGAACCCGCCGGAATATGCGCCATGCCGACGCCGAAACGCGCGAAGGCTTTACGAACCGGCTCGTCGGCGATCGGTTGCGTCTTGCCAAGCAAGAACGCTTCCTTCTTCAAATGACTGATCGCGAGTTCCGGCAGCGGCTTCGCCTGCGCATAAACACCGATGCCCACCGCGAGCACGGCCGCGGCGGCCATCGAAAGCCAGATCGCGTGACGGCGCAACGGTCGACGCGCGCGCCGTTGCGTCGTGGCGTGCGCGAGCAGAATCGATTCAGCGAGATTGACCGGAACGTTGATTTCAAGTGCACCGCGCAGCGTTTTCTCGAATGCATTGGCGCGCGCGAATGCGTCGGCACAACGCGCGCATTTGACGCGATGCCGTGCGAAGTCGCCGGCCACGTTCGAGTCGATGTTCAACTGACGGCGGAATTCAAGGCAATTCAACGACGTCTCCGTGCGGCTTGTCGCCGGCGAGAATGGCTTTCAG
>CAZZYA010000088.1:1483-12900 GCA_964658115.1 uncultured Rudaea sp.
CGAAACACCTGCGTCATCACGGCAGCCGGTGTGATCTTGAGTTCGCGCGCGATCTCGTCGCACGAGAAACCGCCGAGTACCTGCATCAGCAGCGGTTCGCGGTATTTGTGATCGAGCTTGAGCATGGCGTTGCGGATAAGACCTTCCTCACCGGCGAATTCGGGCAATTGCGCGTCACGTTCTTCCGCCACGTCGATGTCGTCGATGTCCGTGAACTGCGGCGTCTTTCGTTCGTACAAACGCGCATGTTCGCGACGCAAAATCGTTATCAACCATGCCTTGGCGGCGGCGGTTTCGCGCAAATCGTCCAGCGCGCGCCAGGCGCGCAGGAACGTTTCCTGGACCAGATCGTGCGCCAGGGCTTCGTCGCCGCAAATCCAATAGGCATATCGGAACAGATCGCCTGACAGACTCCGCACCAGTGCGTCGAATTGCCGCTGCTTGCCGTTCGCCGAGTAAGACCTGTCGGAAGTCATGTGTCTTTCATGGGATCAGCGAATTCGTTCGAGAATCCCTTCGAGTTCGTCCACGCTGTGATACCCGATGACGAGTTGGCCTTTGCCGCCGCGACCATGGCGAATGCTGACTTTCGCGGCGAGCTTCTCGGCGAGTTCGCGTTCGAGCGTGGCAATGTTCGGATCCTTCGACGAAGATATCTTGGTCGACTTCGACGCCCGCTTTGCAGCAGGGTTCTGCGCGTCGCGCGCGGCCGCTTCGAGCTCGCGAACCGTCCAGCCGTGCGCGATGGCTTTTGTCGCGAGGCTCACCGCCAGTTTCGGATCGAGCGTGAGCAGTGCGCGCGCGTGACCCATTTCGAGATCGCCGTCGCTCAGCATCTTTTTGATTTGCGTCGGCAATTCCTGCAATCGCAAAAGATTCGACACCGACGCGCGCGAACGACCGATCGCTTCGGCGATTTTCTCGTGTGTGAGTTTGAATTCGGTGATCAGCCGCTGCAGCGCTTGCGCCTCTTCGAGTGGCGCCAGTTCTTCGCGCTGGATGTTTTCGATCAGCGCCATGGCGACGACCGACTGATCGCCGGCTTCGCGCACCAGCGCAGGAATCTGTTTCAAGCCGGCCAGTTGTGACGCGCGCCAACGACGTTCGCCCGCGATGATTTCGAAACGTCCGGCACCGACCGTGCGCACGATGATCGGTTGGATCAAACCCTGCGCTTTGATCGACGCGGCGAGTTCTTGCAGGCGATCTTCGTTCATCGTCTGCCGCGGCTGATATTTGCCGGGCTGGATGCGATCGATGTCGAGCGAACGCAATTCGTCGGTGTCGGATTGGGAGTCGGATTCGGGAACGCCCAACAAAGCATCCAGATCGCGCGCACCCAAGCCGCGTTTTTTTGCCGCCATTCCCACGTGCTCCTTAATTCAATTGTGCGGATGCGGGCGCGCGTTCGCGCCGCAGCATCTCGCCGGCAAGTCCGAGATAGGCGATCGCGCCGCGTGATTCGCGATCGTAAAGATTGATCGGTTGACCATGACTCGGCGCTTCGGCCAACCGGATGTTGCGTGGAATGATCGAACGCAGCAATTTGTCGCCGAAATGTTTGCTGAGCTGTGCGGAGACATCGTTCGCAAGATTGTTGCGCACGTCGTACATCGTGCGCAGCAAACCTTCGATTTCTAGATTCGGATTCAAACGCTGGCGCACGGCTTTGATCGTATCGAGCAGACTCGTGAGTCCTTCGAGCGCGAAATATTCGCACTGGATCGGAATCAGCACGCTGTGCGCGGCCGTGAGCGCATTGATCGTGAGCAGATGCAGCGACGGCGGGCAATCGATCAACACGGTCTGATAGTGATCACCGAGTTTCTCGATTTGCTCTTTCAAACGCGATTCGCGCGCGAGCTTGTCCATCAATTTAAGCTCGGCGGCGGTCAGATCGCGATTGCCCGGTAAAATGTCGAAACCCGCCGGCGTGGGTAAAATGGCGCTTTGTATACTCGTTTCGTCGAGCAGCACTTCGCAGCCGGTGTATTGCACCGTGCGCTTGTCGACGCCCGATGCCATGGTCGCATTGCCCTGCGGATCGAGATCGATCAGCAGGATTTTTCGGCGCGTCTCGGCCAGCGCCGCGGCGAGATTGACGGCCGTCGTCGTTTTGCCGACGCCGCCTTTCTGATTGGCGACCGCGATGATGCGGGTTGTCACGGCTGCACCTTCATGCGGCATGTTCCTTAAGCATAGTAGTGCGGCGAACGACGACGAGATGTCGGGCCTTGTCGGTACCCGGCACAACGAGTGGAGCGATCGTCGCGATGGCGAAATCCGTCGGCAGGTCAAGGATTTCGTCCTTGTCCACCAAACCCTTCATGGCAAGGAGAATGCCGTGGGGTGCGAGCAGATGGCCGCCGATTTTCACCATGTCCGTCACGCTCGCGAAAGCGCGCGCGGTGACGGTGTCGAACTGGCCTTTCACGTCTTCGACGCGCGCGTTTTCCACGCGCACGTTGTTCAATGTCAGCGCGCGCTTGGCTTCGCGCAAAAAGCGCGCTTTCTTGCCGTTGCTGTCGATCAGCGTCCAGTTGCGCGCCGGTTCCAGGATCGCCAGCGGAATGCCCGGCAATCCGGCGCCGGAACCGATGTCGGCCAGCGTATCCCCGTGCAGGAATTTAGCGATGGCCAGCGAGTCGATCACGTGCCGGTCGATCATCTCGCCGATGCCACGCACCGCCGTCAGGTTGTACGTCGCGTTCCAGCGAAACAGCAGTTCAACGTAATCGAGCAGCCGTTCCATCTGATCGGCCGTCGCCGCCAGGCCGAGTTCGGCCATGCCCGCTTTCAGGCGAGCGTACAACGCGGCGCGATCGGTCGACGGATTCATGCGGCTCCTCGGCGCGCGGCGAACGAATTGCCGCGCAGGGCCGGCAAGTATCCGTGCCCGGAGACGCAAAATCCAGCGGAATGCGGACTCGGGGAGAGTGCCCCGAGATTGACGCGCTTCAGCTCTGCGTGAGTTGCACGCGTGTGATCAGCAGACCGCGTTCGCCGAGTTCGCTGTTGAGCTGCATCTTGATGCGGCGGTTGCGGTCCGTATCGTTTTCTTCGGTAGTCTGCACGCAGATATCCGAAACACGGCGCGACAGCATTTCCGGGACCGTGTCGATCACTGCATCGGCACGGCGAGCGTCGACGACCTGCACGTAGATGTTTCCCTGCAGCGTGTCGCCGGACGGCGTCGGAACGTTGACGGCGACGACATTGCCGAGCAGCCGAATCTTGTGGATCACTTTTTCGACGATGGGGAGCACGACGTGCAAGCCGGATCCGACCGTTCGCATGTGGCCGCCGATGCGACGCAACGTATAGACCTGGCCTTCCGGAATGCGTCGTACGGAGACGAATAGCAAGCCGGAAAAGCCACAAATGAGCAGGAAACTGATAATCGGGGACATCTTTATATGCCTCTTTTCAAGAGGTTATAGTGCAATCTTAACGCGTTGTAAAGGTATCTCACCCAGACAGCGGACGGGGAACGACTTTAACGAATTCTAAACCCTTGGGAGAGAACCGTCGCTGAACTGCCACACATTCCTTATCGGAACTGCGTCGCGGTTCTTTACGAGGGAATCTATTTGGCGGGGAAAAGCGCGCCGAAATCGATCGAACGTAAGGGCCGCGGTTCACCCAGGTAATTACCCTGAGCATATTCCGCGCCACTCGCGCGCAGCGCCTGCAGCGTCTGGAAACTGTCGACGTGCTCGCCGATGACCTTCAGCGTCAGCGATTGCGCCAGCTGGGTGATGGAGCCAACCATTTTGCGATCGAGATCGCTGCCGGCCATGCCCTCGACGAAGCTGCCTTCGATCTTCACGAAATCGACCGGCAGATGACGCAGGTGCGTGAACGACGAGAACCCGGTGCCGAAGTCGTCCAGCGCGAATCGGCAACCGAGCTTCTTGAGCGCCGAGATGAATTTGCGCGCCGTGTGCAGACTCGTGAGTTCGCTCGTTTCGGTAATCTCGAACACGAGCTGCCGCGCCTGCACGCCGGAACTGCGAATCGCCGCTTCGATCAGCGCGAGCGATTCCGGATCGGCCAACGTCATGTTCGACAAGTTGACGTTGAACGCGATCGGCGCCTTTATGTTCTTCAAGCCGGCCAAGTGTTTCACAAGGCGGTTGACCACCCACAGATCGACTTTCGGCATCATGCCGACGCGCTCGGCGAGCGGCACGAACACGCTCGGCGAAATGAGCTGACCATCCTTGCCGACCATGCGGATCAGGATTTCGAACAGGTATTCGAGTCCGCCGTTGCCCGCGCCGTTGACGCGCCAGCCTTGGCGCTGCACGACCGCGCTTTCGGTCGTCGGTAATGCTTCCAGCGGGACGATCGGCTGCACCAGGAAAATGAAACGTTCCTGTTCGAGCGCGGTGCGTAAACGGTCGGTCCAGCCCGCTTCGATTTCGCGTGCGATGCGCGCGTCGTGTTCGCCGACGTAGATTTCGGTTTGATCGCGGCCGCGTTGCTTCGCGGTCTTGCATGCAAGGCGCGCATGCTCGAGCGCATATTCGCTCGACGGCGTGTCCTTGCTGACGACCGCCACGCCGATCGATGCCGTGCAATGCCGCTGCTGGTTGTGCGCGACGTAGCGGCACTGATGCATCAATTCGCGAAAACCGTCGGCGACCGGAAACAGGTTTTCCAGTTGCACGCCAGTCAGAAGCAGCGCGAGCCGATCCCCTTCGATGCGCGCGAGCATGTCGCCTTCGCGCAGCCGTTTGCTGATGCCCGATGCGACATCGACCAGCAATTGTTCCGCGCCCGACGTTCCCGCGGTGTCGATGATGTAGTTGTAGCGATCGATGTCGATGTAAAGCACCGCCGCATAACCACCGTTGTCGCGGCGCTTGTTCAATTCCTGCGTCAGCGTGTGATTGAAGTGTCGCGCGTTCGCCAAACCCGTGAGGCGATCGTGGGTCAATTCCCAGCGCAGACGTTCGGTACTTTTGCGTTCGGATATATCGCGAAACACCACGACCGAACCTTCGCGCCGCTGCTGAATCGCGAGCGGCAACACAGTGCATTCAACCGGAATGCCCTCGCCGGATTTCTTCCAGAACACCGTCTCATGCGCGGACAGCGATTCGCCTTGCGCGTAAGCGCGATTGAGCGCGGATTCGCTCGCATCGATGCGGCCGCCATCGTCCGATGCGTAGTGGATGACATCGTGCGCGCGCTTGCCGACGGCCTCGCTTTCATCTTTCAGACCGAGCAGGCGCAAGCCCGTCGGATTGACGAAGGTGATCACACCGCTGCCATCGACGCCGTACACACCGTCGCCGACCGAACCGAGAATGCCGTCGAGCCGTTGCCGCTCGGCTTCGACGGATTTCTGCGTCGTGATCTGTCGGCTGAGCGTGCGCACGCGGGCGAGGAACAATTCCTTCGCCTCGTTCTTGAACATGCATTCCATCGCGCCTGCATCGAGGCAGCGCTTGATGACATCTTCGCGATACGTGCCGGTAATGATCGCCAGCGACGGTGCACCCGGCTTGCCCGAGAGGCGGCGGCACAGTTCGTCGCCGTTGCCGTCCGGCAGGAAGTAATCGACGATGACGAGATCGAAACCGCCTTTCGACGACATGTCCACCGCTTCACGCAGCGTGCTCGCGGTCGCCACGTTGAATCCGTTGCGTTCCAGCAATTGCCGGTAGGCGAGCCGGACGCTCTGCGAATCGTCGACGAATAAAATACTGATTCCTGCCGACGGCGCGGACGTCGTCTCGACAGGCGCCGGCGGCGCCGCTTCGGCTTTAGGCTCGTTTGCCGCCGGTGCCGTCGCAGGCTGCTGTGGCGCCATCGCGCGGATCGCACCGGGAATGCGGCTGAAATCGGCCCACATAATCAAGTTAGAAGGCTGTCGCTGCTCGACGAATTGCGTCAAGTCCGGCGAGCGCTCGTGCGCCATCATCAACACCGGAACGCGATTGCCCGCGCCTCGGAAAAATTCGAGCAACGCGGCGAATTCGCGCGTCATGCGCGCCGGGGCGCCGATCAAGACCAATCGATAATTCTGGCCAAGCTCCGCTGAGCGCTGCAAATGATCGAGCGCTTCCAGATAGCTCGACAATTCGCCACTGGGCGTGATGCTGGCAGCGCCGAGTGTCCGCTTGAGCAGATGCCCCAGCGTTGCCGATCGCTCGACGACCAGAATCCCCTCCACCCGTTATCCTCCGACAGAACTGCAAGCTCTTCGCCGGGCGACGCCGCGCCGCGGCTGCCATGGGCGACCGGACGCTTCACTGCGCTGCATCGTGCGGCACGAACCGCATTCCCCCGTTGAGAGCACCATCATGCGGCATGGCCGCGTGGGCGAATGCGGGCATCATCACACCAGTTACGGTAATCGTTTGCAATAGCTGACGTGAAACCATGCAATCCGCATTAAAATGGATGTGAGTTACACGGAGTTTTCGATGGTCTATCCCAACATTCGCATGCGCCGGATGCGTCGCGACGCGTTCAGCCGCGCATTGATGCGCGAAACCACGCTGAGCCCATCGGATTTCATCCTGCCGGTTTTCGTCTGCGAAGGTGAGCGCTCGCGGCAACCGGTCGCATCGATGCCCGGTGTCGAGCGTCTGTCGATCGATTTGCTGACGAAGCTCGCGGGCGACGCGCAGGCACTCGGCATTCCGGCGCTGGCACTTTTTCCCTCGACGCCCGACGAAGCGAAGTCGGAGGACGCACGCGAAGCGTGGAGCGCGGACGGGTTGGTCCAGCGCACCGTCCGCGCGCTGAAGAAAGCGCATCCGGAACTGGGCGTGATCACCGATGTCGCCCTCGATCCGTTTACCACGCACGGTCAGGACGGACTGATCGACGCCACCGGTTATGTGATGAACGATGCAACCATCGAAGCGCTCGTGAAGCAAGCGCTGTCGCATGCCGATGCAGGCGCCGATGTCGTCGCGCCGTCGGACATGATGGACGGCCGCATTGGCGCAATCCGCAAAGCGCTCGAGCAACGCGGCCACATCCACACGCGCATCCTCGCCTATTCGGCGAAATACGCGTCGGCGTTCTACGGACCATTTCGCGACGCGGTCGGCTCCGGCGCCAAATTGGGAAAAGGCAACAAGTATACTTACCAGATGGATCCCGCCAACGCGCTGGAAGCGATCCGCGAAACCGAACTCGACCTCGCCGAAGGCGCCGACATGGTGATGGTCAAACCCGCGTTGCCTTATCTCGATGTGATCCGTAACGTGAAACAGAAATTCGGCGCGCCGACGTTCGCGTATCAGGTCAGCGGCGAATACGCGATGCTGAAAGCCGCTGCCGCCAACGGCTGGCTCGACGAAAAACAGTGCGTGCTCGAAACACTGACGTCGATCAAACGCGCCGGTGCCGACGCCATCCTCACCTATTTCGCGATCCAAGCCGCGCAGTGGCTGACGGAGTGAAACGGTTCGCCGTTTTCGGCGATCCCATCGCGCATTCGCTGTCGCCGCGAATCCACGCGGCGTTTTCGAAACAAACAAACATTCCGCTCACCTACACGACGATTCACGCGCCCGCCGCGACTTTGGAAAATCAACTCGCCGAGTTCAACCGCGACGGCGGCTTCGGCGCGAACATCACGCTGCCGCTAAAGTCGATCGTGGTGCCGATGTGCGCGGAGCTTTCCGATTTCGCTCAGCGCATCGGTGCGGTGAATACGCTGTCGCGCCGTCTCGACGACCATTGGCGCGGCGACAACACCGACGGCCCTGGCCTGATCGAAGACCTGGTCCGACGCCATCGCATCGATCTGTACGGCCGGCGCGTGCTGCTGCTCGGCGCCGGCGGCGCGGCGCGCGCAGCGGCATTCGCCCTGCTGGAAACGAACATCGAATCACTCGTCATCAGCAACCGCACGCCAGCTCACGCGGCTGCGCTTGCCGATGCATTGGCCGATCCCGAACGCGTGACGACCGACAGCGTCGCCGATTTCCGCAACGAACACGCATTCGACATCATCATCGATGCAACCTCGGCAGGTCACAGCGGTGGCGATCATCGGCTCCCGTCGCATCTCATCGCGGCGAATACCGTTTGCTATCACCTTTCATACGGAAAGGCGGCGCGACGTTTCATCGCGCTCGCACGGCAAGCGGGCGCCACGCGCGTTTTCGACGGACTCGGCATGCTCGTCGAACAGGCCGCCGAAGCGTTTGCGATCTGGAACGGCGTCCGGCCCGAAACCGAGGCGATTTACGCCGAATTGCGCAACGAAGCTGCGCTCGACGCAACCGACTGACATGGAATGCCGCATCGGCTGCGGCGCGTGTTGTATCGCGCCTTCCATATCGTCCGCGATTCCCGGCATGCCAAACGGCAAACCGGCCGGCGTACGTTGCATTCAACTCGACGATACGAATCGCTGCGCGCTGTTCGGCCGGCCAGAACGGCCGCTCGTGTGTTCGCGGCTGCGGCCGAACGCATCGATGTGCGGCACATCGAACGACGAAGCGCTTGCGATGCTCGCCGAACTCGAAACGGCTAGCGCACCGCTCTGAGTTTTTCTTCCGACGCCGCCAGATATTCGTTTTTCAGTCGCACATAGTGCTGCGCGGAATAGTGCAGTTGTTCGATCTGCACGTCGGTCAGCCTGCGCAGCAATCGCGCCGGATTGCCAACCCACAATTCACCTTCGCCGATCACCTTGCCCGGACTCACCACCGCGCCCGCACCGATCATCGAATGGCGGCGCACGCGCGCGCCATCGAGCACGGTCGCATGCATGCCGATCAAGCACGTGTCTTCGATGCTGCATGCGTGGATGATCGCACCATGGCCGATCGTCACATCCGCGCCGACGATCAACGGCATGCCGCCGGGCGTGTACGGACCGTCATGCGTGACGTGCAGCACGGCGCCATCCTGCACGTTCGTGCGCGCGCCGATGACGATGCGGTTCACGTCGCCTCGCGCGACCGAGCATGGCCAAAGCGAAGCGTCGTCGCCGAGTTCCACATCACCGATGACGACCGCGGCTTCGTCGATATAGACGGCCGAACCGAGTTTAGGCAAGCGATCGCGATACGGTCGGATATTCATGCCGTCATGATAACGCGCGCATGAACGCGCCCGGCACTAAACTATCGTCATGGATACGTTTTCGGCCGACGACATGGCTGCGCAGCTCGCCTCGATGCGCGCCGCGCAGCAACGTGCCGTACCGGATTACGTGCAACGCATGGACGATCTTCAACGCCTGCGCACCGTGTTCAAAGCGCATCTGCGACCGTTCGCCGATGTGATGAATGCCGATTTCGGGCGACGCCCGCGACACGAATCGCTGCTCACCGACGGCATGACCGTGCTGAACGCCATCGATCACCTTCGCGCGAATTTGCGTCACTGGATGAAGCCCGAGCGCGGCGCGGCGGACTGGATGTTCTTTCCGGCGCGCACCGAAATTCGCTGCCAGCCGCTCGGTGTGGTCGGCATAATTTCGCCGTGGAATTATCCGGCGAACCTCGCGCTGGTTCCGCTTGCAACCGCGATCGCCGCCGGCAATCACGTGATGCTCAAGCCGTCCGAACATACGCCGCGTACGTCGCAGTTGTTGCGCGATGTGCTCGCGAATGTGTTTCCCCGCGAACGCGTGGCAACGTGTCTCGGCGGTGCAGACGTCGCCGCGAATTTCGCCGCGTTGCCTTTCGATCATCTTTTCTTCACCGGTTCGACCGCTGTCGGTCGCATCGTGATGCAGGCGGCAGCGAATAATCTCACGGCAGTGACGCTCGAACTCGGCGGAAAGTCGCCCGTCATCGTCGCGGAAAATTATCCGATTGCGACGGCGGTCGATCGCATTGCGGCCGGCAAGTTTCTCAATGCGGGACAAACCTGCATCGCGCCGGATTACGTGCTGGTTCCTCGCGCGAAAATGCCCGCATTCGTCGAAGCGATGCAATCGTATGTCGTGCAACGCTACGGATCGGTTGCGCAAAATACCGATTACGCGAGTATCGTCAATGCGAGTCAGTACGAGCGGCAGGTCGCGTATCTGCAACAAGCCCGCGCTGCCGGCACGCGGATCGTCGAACTCGCGACGGGCGATGTGGCGAAACGCATTCTCGCGCCAACGCTCGTGATCGAGCCCGACGAAAACCTCGCCCTCGCCAACGAAGAAATCTTCGGTCCGATACTTCCGCTCATTGCTATCGATTCGCTCGATGAAGCGATCGACTACGTCAATGCGCGTCCACGTCCGCTCGCTTTGTATTATTTCGACACGAATGCGAAAAATATCGAACGGGTGCTGAATCGAACGATCGCGGGCACCGTCGCGATCAACGACACCGTGATGCAGTTCGCGCAACGTCGATTGCCGTTCGGCGGCATCGGTCCGTCGGGCATGGGTCAATATCACGGCTCAGCGGGATTCTACACATTCAGTAAACGCACGCCGGTTCTGTATCAGGCGCGCTGGACGAGTATGAAACTGATGCGGCCGCCGTATCGACGCGTCGCCGATTTTCTCGTGAAGTTCCTCACACGATGAGCGAAACATCCTCGCAGTGGTTGCGCCGAATGAACCTGGCGTGGCCGATCATCCAGGCGCCGATGGCGGGTGTGTCGACGCCCGCAATGGCCGTCGCGGTGTCGAATGCGGGCGCGCTCGGTTCTATCGGCGTCGGCGCGGCGAGCGTCGATGAAGCCGCACGTATGATCGACGATGTGCGCCGCGGCACGCACCGCCCGTTCAACGTCAATGTGTTTTGTCATCGGCCGGCACGCGCGCGGTCCGACGTTGAACGTGCGTGGATCGATCGACTCGCGCCGCGTTTCGCCGAGGCCGGCGCGGCGCCGCCGCTCGCGCTGAGGGAAATCTACACCAGCTTTCTCGTCGACGACGCCATGCTTGCGATGTTCCTCGAACGCAAACCGCCGATCGTCAGCTTTCATTTCGGCGTGCCCGACGCCGAGCGCATGCAAGCGTTGCGCGCCGCCCGTTCGGTTCAGCGACGTCACTCGATGAAGCGCGTGTGCTCGTCGGCGCCGGAGCCGATGCCGTCGTCGCGCAAGGATATGAAGCCGGCGGACATCGCGGCATATTCGATCCGGATACGCGCGACGACCAACTCGGCACTTTCGCGCTCACACGCATCCTGGTTGACGCGCTCGACGTGCCGGTGATCGCTGCCGGCGGCATCATGGACGGCGCCGGCATCGCCGCGGCGCTGAAGCTCGGCGCTGTCGCCGCGCAACTCGGCACGGCATTTATCGCGTGCGACGAATCAAGCGCGGACAACGGCTATCGCGCCGCACTTCGCAGCGACGCCGCGCATCACACAACGATGACGCGAGCGATCTCCGGACGTCCCGCGCGCTGTCTGCGCAATCGTTTTACGCAACTCGGCGATGATGTTTCCGCCGCGCAAATCCCCGACTATCCGATCGCCTAC